>NZ_JBKOUE010000006.1:0-236615 GCF_046765995.1 Methylophilus sp. 'Pure River'
TTTACCACTCATACTGCACCTTTCTTTTATTGCCATTATTACGGCTTAAAGGTGTCTAGTAAATTAGTGGCGATTCATACCGTGGTGACCATCCAACGACCACTTGAATAACCTCCCCACGATATTATGAAAAGCTAGATTGATATCGCGGTTCGCATTACCCGCAGCAAATCAAACCATAGGAAGAATGTGTTTTTTTGCTGCGAGCTGGGCTTGAGTTTTGGTTTCTTGTCTGTGGTGACTTGGATCTGTATTACCAGCTACTAAAGCACAGGCATCACCACGCTTACCCCTAGACTGAGCCAGGGTAACTTAGGGGTAAATCCCGAGCGAGATTGTTTTCTCTTTACCATCTAAACGGTACCTCAAACGCCACCATTTACCACCGTTTGGATTGACTATTAAATACAAGCCGCGCTCATCATAGAGCTCGTATGGTTTTTCGCCTAGTTTTGCATTGCATAAGACTGTATCTGAGAGTGCCATTTTGGATTCACCCCTGTTTAACACTATATGTCAAACGACGACCTTGGACTGTTTTGAACACAAAAAAGCCCGCAACTCATTGGTTTACGGGCTAAATTGAACTGCTTTTGACTTTTCTGTACAACTACTTTTGGTGCGGGAGCCTGAACCGAATGTTTCGTTTAAGACTAATATTTGAGCCATTCTAATAAAATAATCTATTACAGTTATACACTTTAATCAAAGCGACCATTAGAAACCATCAACTCAAATGATAACCTCAACTTCTAATAACCCTTGTAATACATTTCGTGAATTTTAGCTACAAACTGAGTTGAATCAATGTGTTCACACAGCGGATGTGCCAGATACACCTCGTCGATACCTAAACACTTTTTGTAATACTCTTTAGGTGCCACGCACTTTTGCTTCAATTCAAAGTAAGTTTTTTCAAAGCCAGGCTTGCCGATATCATCATATAAACTACGGAACTCATAGTCAGAGATAGCTAGTTCCTGAACAAACATGACATCTTTGGTTTTGTTGTCATATACGAATGGGGTCTTTCCTGTGTAAGCACCCATTCTGTTTTTAGCATTAACAGTGCCACAAGTAACACTTGGGTCTTGACCAGAATGAGTATCTTCAATTTTCGCAGAATCAGGATCATTCAAATACTGCAAAACCACTTTCTCAGCCTCCCTAGAGTTACCACTAAGAGGGAATTTAAAACTAACAAAAAAGTATGCTGCAGCGACAACTGAAAGAAATAAAATAACTGAACCGTAAGGCAGTTTCGAAGCTTTGTTTTTATAGCCACAGTTAGGGCAAACTTTAGCCGTATCACTTATTTCCTTTTTACACTCCTCACATGCAATCAATGCCATTCGCCCCGCCTCAGATGTATTTAGTATTAGTTTGATTCAGCAATAGAAATATTAATTTAGCTATATTAAGAATGTTATACACAAAGTTATACATGAAAAAGTGACATGTCAAGGTACGCTATGATATGAAAAAAGGCCTAGATTTTCATCTAAGCCTTTAAAATTTATTCTGCTTTGAGTCTTTTCGGTACTATTTAAAGTACTTTTTGGTGCCGGGAGCCGGAATCGAACCGGCACGCCTTGCGGCGCTGGATTTTGAGTCCAGTGCGTCTACCAGTTCCGCCATCCCGGCATGGGATATAATGTTGGACATCTCAAAGACAGCTATTATAACCATAATTTTGATTTATGAAAACTCTAGATTTCGATTTTTATCTTCCCGCACACTTAATTGCACAACACCCACTGCCCAACCGTTCAGAAAGTCGCCTGCTCGAGGTCAATGCCATACAACAAACTATCCAGGACAGTTATTTCCGACAGATTGCCGATCACTTTGAAGCTGGCGATGTACTAGTCCTCAATGACACCAAAGTGATCAAAGCCAGGCTATTTGGGCAAAAAGCCACTGGCGGCCAGATTGAGGTGATGATAGACCGCGTACTGTCTGAGCAAGAGGCTTATGCGCAAATCAAGTCTTCACGCTCGCCCAAAGCAGGTAGCTTGCTGCATTTATCGGGCGATTATCAGGCAGAGGTATTAGGCAGACAGGCCGATATGTTTCATATCCGCCTGCTGGGCAATGAGTCATGGTATGACTTTTTGGAGCAATATGGCCAGTTGCCGCTGCCGCCTTACATTGAGCACAAGGCGGATGCCGCAGATGATACGCGTTACCAAACCGTGTTTGCCAAACATGCGGGGGCAGTAGCTGCACCGACGGCTGGCCTGCATTTTGATGAAGCCTTGCTACAGGCGCTTATCAACAAAGGCGTGCATGTGCGCTACGTGACGCTGCATGTGGGCGCAGGTACTTTCCAGCCAGTGAAAGTGGACAATATTGCCGAGCACCATATGCATAGCGAGGTTTACCATTTGCCTGAGGAAACGATTAATACGATTTTGAGCGCACGCGCCAATGGCAAACGCGTTACGGCAGTCGGCACCACTTCGCTACGCACACTGGAAAGTGCGGCACATGTGGGCAAGTTGTTTGCGCATCATGGTGACACCAATATTTTTATTACGCCTGGGTTTGAGTTCAAGCTGGTGGATAGATTAATCACTAACTTTCACCTACCGAAAAGCACTTTGATGATGCTGGTTTCTGCGTTTGGCGGCTATGATTTGATGCGCAAGGCTTATGCACATGCGATTGACCAGTCTTACCGTTTTTTCAGTTATGGCGATGCCATGCTGATTACGCGCGTGCCGTCAGCAAAATCTTAAACTTGCACGTTAAAATAGAGTCTATCAATCACCAATAAAAACAGGATGACGGAGATATGCAATTCACCCCAAAAACGTTGAGCGCACTGGCACTCTCTTGCCTGACGCTCATCGCCCATGCTGAGATTCTGCCTGAGGCAGAAGTCGGCGTAAAAATCCCGTTGGTCAAAAAGCCAACCACACGTCCAATGTCAGTGGCCTACCTGCCCAGCAATCAACACTATTACATTGCCGATGGTGGCCTGGCCCCGATGGGCAGTGAGTTCGAGGCGCCAATTTCAAAGTCTGAGGTGCATGCGTTTACGGCAGACGGCAGCTATGTCAACTCAGCCAAACCTGGCTACGACAATCGCTCTCTGTACTACAACCCGAATTCTGGCAAGCTGGAAACCATTACCTACAATATCTCCAGCGCGGTAGGTTTTTCACCCAACACCGGCATTTATAGCCTGGATGTAGGTGATAAAGGCGAGCTGTTAGGCACCTCGGGCGATGTGGCGCAGTTTAACCCTGCCTTTGGCGATGCGGGCACCATGCCCAGCTACGACCCGGCCAGCAAGCATTATTATGCCAAGCAGGACAGAGGCAACCTGGTATTTGTGGTCGATGCCAAACAGCGTGAGAAACTGCAGGAAATCAAACTCGATTTCGCCAAAGCACAAGTGGCGCATGACGACGTGAGCGACCATTACATTGCGTTTACTGGCGTGGCGGGCAATGAGTTGGCTCTGCTCGATGTTGACCATAAAGCGGTATTGATTTTTGACCTGAATGGCCAGTTTGTCGGCAAAAGCGCGTTGCCTGCCACCATGAAGTTACGTTCACAAAACCACTTCAATGGCTTGGGCTATACCAACGGCATGATGTTTATCTACCACGAGCCAGAAGGTGAATTTGGCACCTATTATGGCTTTAAAGTGGTCAAATAGGTTTGAACGACAATAATAAAAAACCGCGCCTAGGCGCGGTTTTTTTATTATCTGTTTTATTCGATTATTGACTGGCAACATTCAGCTTGGGTGTATCTAAAGCAGGCGCATAATGCCAGTGATTACGCCAGGCACCCACAACCAGGTTCGGATATTCAGGTTTGCCAAGGCTGCCGTTATAACGACCAAGCGCGCGGTAATAATCACCACGTTCAATGTCCAGATAATGCCGCAATATCGTACAGCCATAGCGCAGATTTAAGCGCATATCAAACAGGTTATGTTCGTTGGTGCCTATCGACTTCACCCAGAATGGCATCACCTGCATATAACCACGGGCGCCCACACTGGACACCGCATATTTCTTGAATCCACTCTCGACTTGAATCAGGCCTAATACCAACTGCGGATCCAAACCGGCACGCGTGGCTTCATAATGGACCGACTTGAGGAAGTCTTCACGGTATTGTGCGTCGGGGATACGCTTGGTCAGGCGCGCAGACATTTCTTGCAACCAGAGTTGCGCCGCTTGCTCTGAGTCAAACAATAAGCGCGGCGCGGCCAGGTCACTGACAGACTTTTGCATCAGCGCCTTGACGCTATTGGCCAGTGGCACCTCTTGCTGATGGCCAGCCATGGTCGGGGCTGACCATGCACAGAGGCCAATCAGCACACACACAAAAGAGAAAAAGAATACTTTTTTCATCCCGTCCATTCTAAGCAATATGCACGCGCCAGAAGCGCAAAACAGAGGGATGAACGCCCTCTAATTACTGACCAAGTTTGTCACGCAAAAACGCCACGCATTCAGACACTTGCAAGTTTTGTGCCTCCGCGTCAGTACGGCCTTTGTATTCTACTTTGCCTTCAGCCAAACCACGGTCACCAATCACCACACGGTGCGGAATACCCATAAGATCGCTTTCGGCAAACATCACACCCGGACGCTCGCCACGATCATCCAGCAACACATCCACGCCTGCTTGCTGCAATTGAGCGTAAAGGTCAAACGCCGCCTGTTTCACGGCCTCGCTCTTATCGAGGCCAATCGGGCAAATCACCACGGCAAATGGCGCCATGCTCAGTGGGAAAACAATGCCTTTTTCGTCATTGCCCTGCTCAATCGCCGCGCCCACAATACGTGACACGCCGATGCCATAACAGCCCATTTCCATCACTTGCGTCTGACCATTTTCGTCCAGATACGTCGCCTGCATGGCTTCGGAATATTTGGTGCGCAACTGGAAAATATGGCCCACTTCAATCCCGCGGCACAAGTCCAAAGCACCTTTGCCATCCGGGCTGGCATCACCAGTCACCACGTTGCGGATATCAGCCACCACGGCTGGCTCTGGCAAGTCGCGACCAAAATTGACCCCGGCCAGGTGGAATTTAGGCTTATTGGCGCCACAAACAAAGTCACTCATCAGGGCAACGGTTCTATCTGCCACCACGCGCACGTTGGCGTTGACGCCGACCGGACCAATAAAGCCAGGTGGGCAGCTCAGGTTAGCGCGAATTTCTTCTTCGGTCGCCAGGCGGAAGTCCTTCACGCCATCAATCTTGCCAAATTTCACTTCGTTGAGTTGATGGTCGCCTCGCAACAAGGCCAGCGTAAATACGTCATCCACCATCAGCGCAACAGATTTAACGGTTTTGCTCACAGGCACATCCAGCAACTTGGCGACGTCTTCGCAGCTCGTTTGCTTAGGCGTATCGACCTCGCGCATCGCTTCAGTCGCTGCCGCACGGCTGCCCGTAGCAACCGCCTCAGCCAACTCAACGTTAGCCGCATAATCAGAGTGTTCACAGTAAGCCAGTGCGTCTTCGCCGCTGTCTGCCAGCACGTGAAATTCTTGCGAACCATCGCCGCCAATCGCGCCAGAGTCGGCCTTCACGGCACGGAACTTCAAGCCCAGGCGCGTAAATACATTGCTGTAAGCCGTGTGCATGCTGTTGTAAGTATTTGCCAGACAGTCTGCACTGGTATGGAAAGAGTAAGCATCTTTCATCAAAAACTCTCGCGCGCGCATCACACCAAAACGTGGGCGGATCTCGTCACGGAACTTGGTCTGGATCTGGTAGAAATTCAAAGGCAACTGCTTGTAGCTGCTGATTTCCTTACGCGCGATGTCAGTAATCACTTCTTCGTGGGTTGGGCCAAAGCAGAAATCACGCTCATGACGGTCCTGGATTTTCAGCATTTGTGGGCCAAACACCGCCCAGCGGCCGGTTTCTTCCCACAACTCTTTTGGCTGCACCGCTGGCATCAACAGCTCTAGTGCGCCAGCCTTGTTCATCTCATCACGCACAATGTTTTCTACCTTGCGCAGTACACGCAAACCCAGCGGCATCCAGCTATACAAGCCACTGCCGAGCTTTTTGATCAACCCGGCACGCACCATGAGTTTATGACTGATGAGTTCAGCGTCCGATGGAGCTTCTTTCTGGGTGGCGATGAAAAATTGTGAGGCGCGCATAAGAATAACTTTTAATTAAAATCCAAAAGCGGGATTTTAGCCTTATTCGCTGACGGCGTCACTCGCGCCTAGTCCGTGGCGAGCTCTTTTTGCTGTGGACGTTGCAGGATAGGACTGTCGGTAGGGATATACCCCTCTTTCCAGGTCGCCATGGGTAAGATGGTGGCCGGAAAGCCATTATCGTAGAACCAGCTATCGACGGCGTATTCGGCCTTGGTGGCTTGTTCACGGATGGCGGCCGTACTATGTGGCCAGCCGGTAAAAAAGAACTTACGGGTGCGGGTATCCAGAATCTCGTGAAAGCGGATCAAACCGGCCTGTTGCATCAGGCGCATATAGGTCGTGCTATTGATGGCTTCGTCGTTGCAGTCTTGCTGATGCAGGTAGTCACTATTGTTGAAGGTGCCAGCGCGGTCAGCGGCAGTGCCGATCTTGGTGCCCACCATGTCTTCGAGCGCACCGATTGCCTTTGAAATCGCCTCACGCTCTGCCTCTGCATTGGCTGGCAGCGGCGAGAATATATGTACGACATTGTCCCACTCTGCCCCAGTCAGTTGCAGGATGTCGGACTGTACACAGCCTCCGCCTTGGCAAATCTCAAATGCAGTCAGCGCAGGCTTGGTGTGGTAGATACGGTAGATATCATTCAGGTCAGCGTGTGCTGGCGTGCCCACAAACAGGCACACAAACAAGAAGCTGAGTACACGCTTGCTAGAGAATGAGGACGCGGTTGGAGAGTTCGTTACGAGGCACGGCTTCGGGCGGAAAGTGCGCAGCCAGTTGTTCGCCAATCGCTTGTATGCCATGCACCACACCTGCTTCAAACTGCCCACTTCTGAACATCCCTTCCATTTGCTGGCAGATTTGTTGCCAGCCTGCGTCTCCGACGTGCCGGTGTATGCCACGGTCGGCCACGATTTCAACATCGTGGTCAGCTAGCAGCAGGTAAATCAACACGCCATTATTATGCTCGGTATCCCAGATATTGAAATGACCGAATAAATTGATCGCGCGTTGCCGCGGTTTCAAGCCTCGAAGGATAGCATACGCAGGTAAGCCAGATTCAATCACGACGCGGATTTCACCTGCGTGGTGACGCTCACTTTGCGCAATCGCTTGCTCTATGTGGCCGAGTGCCTGGTGAGAGAACAACGCGTTCACATGCCTTGGATGACTCCAGGCATGCTTTAACCAGCGTTTTAAAGGATGTGTCGGTTTCATAATATGTGTTACCAATCTCCGGAGGCACCGCCGCCGCCAAAGTCACCACCACCGCCACTGAAGATATCCGTGCCTCGGCTGCCGCCAGAATAGCCGCCCAAACCACCGGGATAACCGCCGTAACCTGAACCGCCCCCGCGCCCACCCATGGCCAGCGTGAACACAAAGGCCGCCAAGCCGATCAGCCCCATAATCAAGGCTGTCGCGCCTAACCAGCCCGCCAAGCCACCCAGCAAACCGCCGGTCACCAGGCTACCAGGAAAATCGCCCAGCATGCCCTTAAAGATCGCACCGCCGATAATCGCCGCAAACATTAAAATAGGCAGCATGCTCATCCAGTCATCAGCATGCGCCTGACGCGCTTGTTTGGTGGGGGCTGGCAACTGCTCGCCTTGAATCAGTTTAATCAAGGTATCTGTCGCCAGATTCAAACCCTGGTAAAACTGGCCTTGTTTAAACGCGGGCGTCATTTGCTCACTGATAATCCGCTTGGCAATCGCATCGGGGATCGCGCCTTCCAACCCGTAACCCACTTCGATGCGCATTTTCCTGTCGTTTTTAGCGACGATAATAATGACACCATCATCCTCTTTGTCACGGCCGATTTTCCAGGCGTCGGCCAACCGGATACCAAACTGTGCGATTTCTTCTGGCTGGGTAGTGGGCAACAACAATACGGCCACTTGCGAGCCAGCCTGTTGCGAAAACTGGCTGAGCTTTTGGTTGAGCGCCGCCTGCTCCTCGGCAGACAAGGTCTGCGTCAAATCCGTCACCGCAGTTTGCAGTGGCGGAATATCGACCAGGCCATCGGCTGCCTGGCTGGATGCAATGCCAAACAGCAAGCACCCGGCAAGCAATAAAGATTTCCAGCGAACAGCCATGGTTAGCGATTACTTGCTATCACCAAAATCCACTTTAGGCGCAGATGAAATCGCTTTTTCGTTTTCAACCGAGAATGAAGGCTTGGGCTGGTAACCAAACATCATGGCAGTTAAATTATTGGGGAAACTACGCACCGCCACGTTGTATTGTTTGACTGACTCAATATAACGGTTACGTGCCACAGTCACACGGTTTTCAGTACCTTCGAGCTGCGCCTGCAAATCGCGGAAGCTGGCATCGGCCTTGAGGTTAGGGTAGTTTTCAGATACAACCATCAACCGTGACAAGGCGCTGGTCAACTGGCCTTGCGCTGCCTGAAACTTGGCAAACGCATCCGGGTCATTGAGCAACTCAGGCGTCACTTGCATGCTGCCCACTTTGGCGCGCGCCTCAGTCACTTCGGTCAGCACTTTTTCTTCGTGGCTGGCATAGCCTTTCACTGTAGACACCAGGTTAGGCACCAAATCTGCACGACGCTGATACTGGTTTAACACTTCAGACCAGTTAGCCTTGGTTTCTTCATCCAGACTTTGAAACTGGTTATAGCCGCAGCCAGAAAGGCTTAAAGTCGCTACCAGCAACAACATGTTTAATAATCGACGCATGTCAGACTCCAGTCAAAAAACATTAAATTCAAACAAAAACCTTATTCACCTGCTAGATGCGGGCTAGGCCAGATTTCTTCAAGCCGCCACTTCCGCATATTTCGCCAGCAACAAACACAGATCCTGCCAGACTTCCCGCTTTAACAAAGGATTTTCCAGCATGGCCTGCGGGTGATGGGTAACCACCACCTGCCTATCACCATCAGTTAATATTTTGCCGCGAACGGCAGCGATTTCAAGATGATCTGCCCCCAAAAACCGGTTAGCCGCATCCAGCCCAAACAGCACACAAAAACGGCTGTCTACCTGCGCCGAGACTAATTGTTGCTGATACAGTGTCACCACTTCCAGTGGCAGTTGCAAGGCACGCAAAATATTTTGCAGCAACTGCTGGCTCTGCGCATCCTCGGTCTGCGAGCAATAGAGCAGCCATGGCGTTTGCACCAGCAGTTCGACGGCGACTTCAGGCAGAGGCTCATTCACCTCTGGCAAAAGTGCCTGTGGCGCCTGTTCAAATTCAATAGAGACTGGCACTTCCAGCTCAACCACCTCAGGCGTCGCAGCCTCGACAACCGGCTCAGCAACCACCTCTACAGCGACCTCAGCCACCAACGGAGTCGCCACTGCTTCAACAACGGTTGCCGCCTGCAAGCTTGTAGGCGCAGGTACGCGCGCACGCCAAACTGGCAGCAACTCTAATTCACGCAACATATCTTCGCGGTTAAGACTCACCTGGCACTCCCGTTCACAAGGCCAACCCCATTAAGACGGCATCTTCACGACCGCTGTTGGTTGGATAATAATTGCGGCGAATACCCATCTCACAAAATCCCATGGACTCATATAAGGCAATCGCTTTGGTATTGCTGATGCGCACCTCGAGGAACATATTGGCCGCCTGATGGCGTTGTGAAACCGTGATCATATGCGCCAGCAAGATACGCCCCAGGCCCTGTCCCTGAAACGGCTTGGCCACACTTACATTCAGCAGGTGCGCTTCGTCCAGTACCATCATCACCAGGCCGTAACCCACAATCTCCCCGGCAACCTCCATCACCCAGGCGCTGTAGCCTGCATTCAGCGAATCGTTGAAATTCCCCAGCGTCCAGGGGTGACTGTAAATCGTCGGTTCAATGCGGCTAATCGCGGCCAGATCGTCATAAGACATCGGGCGGAATGTCACGTGATGTTGGGGCAAGGCGCTCATATCGCTTACAGCGTTTGTCCTTGCGCACGCTCGGCCGCAGTCAACGCCACACGGTTACGCACATACAATGGCGCAGCTTGCTGCGCAGTTTGCGTCTGTCCTGCAGCAACCAAAGGCTGAGCCAACGCCAACATGACGCTGGCCATAGGCATCACCTCGGGTAAGACACTGACAAGCTGCCCGGCATACTTTTCAGACAATGCCTGCTCAAAGACGCGCCAACCAGATCCTGCACCTACCCAGCCTGCGCCCTCAACCACAGGGACATCGTGCGGCTTGCACACTACAGGCGGCAATACCTCCAGCCAGCCATTCGCCTGCCGAACAAGTGCGGCGTGATAAACCTCGCCCATACGCGCATCCAGGCAAACCAGCACTTTCTCCGCCTGCGATGCCTGCCAGGCAGTCTCGGCCACCGCCTGCACTGAGCTAATGCCCACCACGGGTAAGTTAGCGCCAAAGGCCAAACCCTGCGCCACACCCACGGCGACGCGCACCCCGGTAAAAGCGCCCGGGCCAGTACCATAAACGAGACCATCCAACGCAGATAACTTCACACCCGCGGCAGCCAGCAGGCGCTGGATTTCCGGCAAGATGCGCTGTGACGCCGCCGGGCCGGTGACTTCATCAAACGTGCTGAGCCCGGCCTCGGTTTGCAAGGCAAGCGATAGAGTTTCGGTGGAAGATTCGAGTGCGAGTAATTTCATCATAGAGGGCGCCAAGCCGCTATTTTGCCATAAGGAAGGCCCCTCATGCAGCGATTACTTGCGATCTCCCAACCTTGAACCAACACCCCCACCATGATAATATTAATAATAATCAATCTCATTATCAAATTGATTGTTATTATTTAAAAAATATTCTATGGAGAGGTTCATGTATCGTCACTTATTCGCCACACTGGCATTTATCGCAACCATGGGGTTCGCCGGGCAAGCTGCCGCGCTGACCACCCCTTACACAGAAACATTCATCGACGGTCTTTCCGGCTGGACCACTGGTGCCAACCCTAACCAGATCGTCGCAAGCGGCGGTGCTGATGGTGGCTCCTACCTGAGCACCACTGCCAGCCCAACCGCCAGCGCATTTGGCGCAGTCTCCGTACTGTTCCGTTGCGAGAGCGCAGCATGCAGCGATGGCGCCTTTCAGGGAGACTGGCGCGATGATTTGGTCTTAAGCTGGTATTTCCGTCACGATGCCGATATCGCACTGCAAGTCTATGCTCGCATTGCCGCCCCAAGCAACAACCCTGGCGCGAGCGCCATCGTCTCCACCTGGGTACAACCAAACACCTGGACACGCATTGACCTGGTCATTGATCCATCCAACCCGGCATTCACCAGCTTCTCTGGCCAATCGTTTGATGCGGTGTTTGATGAAGTTGGCCGCGTACAACTAGGCCTCAGCCTGCCAGCGGGCTTTAGTGGCAGCAACCTGCGTTTTGACCTAGACTCAGTGAGTATTTCTACCGTACCAGAGCCAGAGTCTTATGCATTGATGGCAGCAGGCTTATTGTTGATGGGTGTTGTGAGCCGTCGTAAGCAAAAATAATCATTAGCGCGACTTGAAAAGGCGTTGCAACAGCGAATATGCTGCTGTGACGCCTTTTTGTTTATTGAGGTGTGAGTAAGGTTATTGTTTGAATGTGACGCTAGTGGTTTGTCGCGATTCGTTTCGCCTCTCGGCGAGTCACTTTCTGGTGCTTGTCCCCCAGAAAGTAACCAAAGAGGACGACACCCAGCCACCACGGCCTAAAGGCTCCCTTGCGTTGCTCAACAAAATAAGCCGGTCACGAAACTCATCCTAGCGGGCTGCAAACTACGCAGCCCACCGCGGGATTCGAACAGTCGCTCCCTCTACTCTTATTTTGTTTCCGCTACTCAGCGTGATGAATGGGATTTATCTCATTTAAGCAACAGTGTAGAAACTGGAACGGTTAAAAAAACATATTCTTTCCTCTTCCATTCGCTAACAGTGGCAGTCGCATGGTGTTCGGGGTCCCCATCTGCCGCGCCGAGCAACGCAGGGTTGACGGGAGTTTTCGGCCATCGGCTGTCCGAGTTCCGCAACAAGCCACGAAGTGTGTGGCTTGTCAGGGCGAGTTTCGATGGACGCCCGGCAAGCCGAGTAGCGCAGGAAATAAGCGGAAGCTGGGGTGCACTTTCTTTTGGTTACTTGTTCTTTGGGCAAGCAAAGAAAAGTAACTCGCTGAAAAAGCGAAACAATACACCTAACCAAAACACAAACCTAAGAATGACCTTCTTAGCCCATCCACACCACGCTAGTAACTATGTCGATCTTCAGGAAAGCTCCCCGCCTTCACTGCCTGCACATAATCCACCACCGCCTGCTGCACACTCCCCGCCTGCTGCAAGAAGTTTTGTGCAAATCTTGGTGCTTTGTAATCTTGCGGCGCTTTATCTGCCGTGCCGGTATAAATCCCCAGCAAATCCTGCAATACCATCACCTGGCCACTACAGCCAGCGCCTGCACCTATGCCTATGGTTGGCACACCGATGTGCTGTGTGATATGCGCAGCTACCGCCGCAGGCACCATCTCAAACAACACCATATCCACCCCGGCCTGCACCATGGCCTGTGCATCGGCCAGCATAATTTGCGCGCTTTCTTCAGTCTTGCCCTGAATTTTATAGCCACCCAGTTTTTCGACTGACTGCGGTGTAAAGCCCAGATGCGCACATACGGGCACACCATTTTCGACTAGGTAACGTGCGGTCTCAACCATGTCGCCACCGCCTTCGATCTTGACGATATGCGCACCTGCCGCGATTAATGTCTGCGCATTAGTGAGTGCTGTGGTTTTATCATGTTCATAACTGCCTGCCGGCATGTCACTCATGATCACAGTGGCTGACGCGCCTTTAGCCACCAGGCGGGTGTGGTAAATCATGTCTTGCATGGTGACGTCCAGCGTATTGGCAGCGCCTTGTACAACCATGCCCAGTGAGTCGCCCACCAACAGCACGTCTACACCAGCCAATGCCAGCAATTTAGCAAAGGTGGCGTCATAGCAAGTGAGCATGGCAATTTTCTCGCCCGCACCTGCTTTTGTGAGAAGGGTATTCAGCATCTGTTTCCGCCATCAACCTGTCAACACGGGCCGATGATGGTGGCCCACACCGCCAGGTTGAATTAAAAGTTGGGGTTAAAGTATTCGCGGCTGCTCTTAATCTGGCCAATACGCTCGATCAGCAAGTTAAACGCTTCCGGGTCTTTAATAATATTGAGCTTTTCGTTATTCACGATCAGCAACGGTGAGGCATCGTAGCCGTGAAAAAATTCACTATACGCCTCGGCCAGACGCGCAATATACTCACGCGGCATGTCTTGCTCATAGCTGATATTGCGCTCTTCAATGCGGTCCATCAGCGCATCGACCGGCGTTTGCAGATACACCACCAGATCTGGCTTGGGTGCTTTGAGTTGCAAGTGCTGATAGATCTGGTGATAGAGCGAATACTCTTCGTCATCGAGGTTGAGGCGCGCGAACAGTGGGTCCTTTTCGAGAAAGAAATCAGACACCGTAGGCTGGCCAAACATATCGCGCTGTGCCATATCTTCAATCTGGCGCGAACGCTGGAACAAAAAGAATAACTGCGTAGGTAGGGCGTAACGCTGCGCATCCTGGTAAAAGCGGGTCAAAAACGGATTGGCTTCAGCTTTTTCAGACAGCAATTCGACTGAAAACTTGTCGGCCAGCATGCGCGCCAATGTGGTTTTGCCACTACCAATCGGCCCTTCAATCACAACATAAGGAAAACGGGTAAACATGGTGGTTGCTCGTTCAGCGGATTTAATTCGGATTCAGTTTGCGCACGTCATCGTGCGGGTGTTCTGTTGTCCATTCTACAACAGTCTGTCCTTGTGGCAGCATAAAGTCGGGCACAATTTCAGCCAGTGGCAAAATGACAAAGCCACGCTCATGCATGCGCGGATGCGGTAATTTCAACAGCTCGGTATCTAGCTGTATGCCGTCATAATCCAGCAAGTCCAGGTCCAAAATACGCGGCGCATTAGGGAATGGACGCTCGCGACCAAAAGTCTGCTCAATATCAAGCAACAACTGCATCAATTGCGGCGCCGGCATCTCGGTCGCTACCTGCACCACGGCATTGATAAAGTCGGGCTGGTTGTCATATCCCACTGGCGCTGTCGCGTACAGGCTGGAGGCTTTTATCAAGCTTAAGCCAGGCGTGCTGGCCAATACCGCAATGGCTTTGCTGACCTGCGTTTCCGGTTGCTGCAAGTTGCTGCCCAGTGCAATCAGGGCAGTCGCCATCAAGCAGACTCCCCGCCCACAGGCTTTTTCTTGCGCGGTTTGCGGCGACGTTTTTTCGGCCCGCTTTCCGGCAGTAACATTTCTGTACGCTCATCGGTGCCGGCATCGGCAAAGCGTGTCCACCAGTCGCCCAGCTCTTGCGGCAATTCGCCAGAAGCACAGCGTAGCAACAAGAAGTCATACCCCGCGCGGTATTTGGGGTTGGTCAACAAGGCATAAGGGCGTTTGCCAGAGCGCTGCTCAAAGCGCGGCTGCATCACCCAGATTTCCTTCATAGTCGCGGTATAGCGATTGTGAATCGCCATTTTTTCGGCCTGCTTATCGATCACTTCATTCATCGCCTCATGCAAGGCCGGAATGATATGCTCGCCGCGCTTCTGGTTTTCTTGCCAGGCCTGCAACACCTCATGCCACAGCAAGGTTGCGAACAAGAAGCTCGGGTTGGAAGACTTACCGGACAAAATACGCTCATCGGTATTTTTCAGCGCCAGCATGACAAATTTCTCACCCAGCGGCTGTTCCAGCACCACGTCCAACAACGGCAGCAAACCGTGATGCAACTGCTGCGCGCGCAGGGCATTGATGCTCTCAATGGCATGGCCGGACAGGAACAGCTTGAGCATCTCATCAAACAAGCGGCTCGGCGGCACATCTTCGAGCAGGTCAGCCAGTTTGCGTATCGGTGCTTCTGTAGCGCGCTCCAGCTTCAGGCCCAATTTGGCCGACAAACGTACCGCGCGCAACATGCGCACCGGATCTTCCTGGTAACGCGTGACGGGATCGCCAATCATGCGCAAGGTTTTGGCGCGGATATCAGCCACACCATGATGAAAGTCCAGCACTTCCTGGCGCTTGGGATCGTAATACAAGGCATTGGCAGTGAAGTCACGACGTACCGAATCTTCCTCAATACTGCCGAACACGTTGTCGCGGATGATGCGGCCACTGTCGTTGGTCTCAGCATCGCCATCACTCAGGTGATGGCCGCGAAAGGTCGAAACTTCTATCGTCTCATGTCCCCACAGCACATGCACCAGCCTAAAGCGGCGGCCAATAATGCGCGAGCGTCTAAACACCTTGTGCACCTGCTCAGGCGTGGCATTGGTCGCCACGTCGAAGTCCTTGGGCGGATGATTGAGCAACAAATCTCGCACCGCACCGCCGACAATATAGGCCTGAAAACCGGCCTTCTGCAGTTGGTCGCAGGTCTTGAGTGCCGCCTGGCTAATATGCTTCTGGTTGATCTTATGTTTGCCCACCGGGATGATTTGTGCCGCGGGCAGTTGGGTGTGGGTATTCGCGCTGGCACGACGACGGAATACTTTTTGCAGTAATTGTTTAATCATTCGTTTTTTGCATTTCGAGCGCCAGCCTGGGCTGCGCTACAGTTTATGTTGGTTATTCCACAATACGTCCGGCACCCCTGCCTGCCGGTTAAGCGTGCGACAGAGGACAAACAGTAAATCAGACAAGCGGTTCAGGTATTGCAACGACACAGGTGTCACCGGCGATTGCGCATGCAAGGCATGCAACACCCGCTCGGCGCGACGGCAAACCGTACGCGCCAAATGACAGACGGAGGCTGCGCGGCTGCCACCCGGTAAAATAAATTCTTTTAACGGGCTAAGGTCTTCATTCCATGCATCCAGCGTCAGCTCTAAAAACGTCACTCGCCCGGCCTGGATAAAATGATGTCCCGGCATACATAACTCACCACCCAGGTCGAATAAATCATGCTGAATCGCCAGCACACTGTCACGCACATCCTCTGCAACATCCTCAACCAGCAACATGCCGAGCACCGCATTCAGCTCATCGACATCGCCCATGGCCTCCACACGCAAGTCAGATTTTGCCACGCGCGAGCCGTCGCCCAACCCGGTGGTACCGCTATCGCCAGTACGCGTGTAAATCTTGCTCAGCCTGTTGGCCATGCCTGACACCTGTCTAAAATCCGATATAATCCGGTCATTATAAATCATACCGTGCCATTTCGATGTGCTCAGCGATTGCAGTCAATGCCCCCATCGGGGTGATGGATTCCGGGGTCGGCGGCCTCAGCGTGCTCAAGCACCTCACAAGCCAACTTCCACACGAGCATTTCATCTACTTTGCTGATAGTGCACACGCCCCCTACGGCAACAAAACCGCCACAGAAATCCAGCAACGCTGCGAAATTGTCGCCAACACCCTGATCGACCAAGGCGCCAAAGCCCTGGTCGTTGCCTGCAACACCGCCACGGCCGCCGCCATCGGCAGCATGCGCCAACACTACGCCCTGCCGATTATCGGCATGGAACCCGCCGTTAAACCCGCGGCAGCCGCCAGCAAAAACGGCATCATCGGCGTACTCGCCACCACCGGCACCCTGCAAAGCGCGCAATTTGCCGCCCTGCTTGAGCATTATGGCCAGAACGTGCAAGTTGTCACCCAAGCTTGTGTTGGATTAGTGGAATGCATAGAACAAGGCCAATTGGATGCACCGCAGACACAAGCCTTATTAAAACAATATTGCCAACCACTCATGGCGGCCGGTGCGGATACCATCGTGCTCGGCTGCACGCACTACCCGTTTGTACGTCAATATATTCAAGAGATTGTTGGGCCGAATGTCACCTTGATCGATACCGGCGCTGCCGTGGCGAAGCGTTTGCAACAGGTGTTAGAGCAAAGACAAATGCTCAATGCAGCAACGGAAGCTGGCGATTATGTGTTTTTAACGAGTGGAACGGAAGAGACACAACGGGTGATGCAGCAATTGTGGAGTCAAACTGCTTATTAAAGTGTAATAGAAAGAGATTCTGTTGAATTTGCATGCTTTGGCGAGCTTCAGCTAGCATTTTCTTTCGCCTTGTTGGCGAGTCACTTTCTGGTGCTTGTCCCCCAGAAAGTAACCAAAGAGGAAGACACCCAGCCATCACGGCCTGCGGCTCCCTTGCGTTGCTCAAATTAGGACTTTCGTCCGTTGCTTTGCTGGACTTAAGCATAAGCCGGTCACGAAACTCAACCTGGCAGCTCACACAAAACGTGAGCTGCTGCGGGATTCAAACAGTCGCTCCCTCTACTCTTATTTTGTCTCCGCTACTCAGCGTGATGGAATGGGATTTATCTCGCCAAACTGGCACTGCCTAAATTAGGACGGTTTAAAAACCAGACTTATTTCTTAAAATCAAAAACCGTTGCGCTCAGTAGGTGTTCGGGGTCCCCATCTGCCGCGCCGAGCAACGCAGGATTGACGGGAGTCTTCGGCCATCGGCTGTCCGAGCTCCGCAACAAGCCACGCCTTGTGTGGCTTGTCAGGGCGAGTTTCGATGGACGCCCGGCAAGCCGAGTAGCGCAGGATAAAAGCGGAAGTTGGGGTGTCTTGTTCTTTGCCTTCTTTCTTATGGACAAGCATAAGAAAGAAGGGTCGCCAAAAAGGCGAAATAGATAGTTCATCAAACAACCTTCACTTTGAGCAGCAAAGAAACTCGCCAACAAGGCGAAACAATACACCTCACCAAAGCACAACTTTTACAACACATCCAAATAAAGCCTAAACGCTGCCCTACACCACAATCAATCCAACAAGCACAGGCTATTCAACCATCTAAAGAATCATTTTTTCAAACTCGCCCAATTCACGTGCAAAACCCACAAACAAAAAACCCACGCAATGCGTGGGTTTTTCTACTTAATGGTGATGCACCTGCGTCCCCGGCTTCAACTTATATTTAGCCCCGCAATACGGACAAGACACTTGCCCCGTTTTCGCCACATCCAGAAACACCCTTGGATGTGCATCCCACAAAGGCGTATCTTTGGTTGGGCAATGCAATGGCAAGTCTTTGCCGTCTACTTCAAACTCTTTGACATCAGACATTCAAACTCTCCAGCAAACAGGCAGTTGCCAATCAGTTAAACCAAAGTCAGCCAATGTGCGTACTTGGCATTTCTGCCTTTCACAACATCAAAGTACATGCTTTGCAGTTTTTCGGTGATCGGGCCACGCGTGCCAGCACCAATCGCACGGTTGTCCAGTTCACGGATAGGCGTCACTTCAGCCGCAGTACCGGTGAAGAAAGCTTCATCAGCGCTATACACTTCATCACGCGTAATACGTTTTTCGATCACTTCCAGGCCGAACTCTTCTTTCGCCAGGTGGATGATAGTGTCGCGGGTGATACCTTCCAGCGCTGAAGTCAGGTCTGGCGTATACAGTTTGCCGTTACGGATGATGAAAATGTTTTCACCGGAACCTTCAGCGACAAAACCGTCCACGTCCAGCAACAGGGCTTCCTGGTAACCATCTTGTGCGGCTTCCTGGTGCGCCAGGATGCTGTTCATGTAGTTGCCGTTGGCCTTAGCCTTACACATGGTGATGTTCACGTGATGACGTGCAAATGAAGACGTCTTCACGCGGATACCTTTGGTAATCGCTTCTTCACCCATGTACGCACCCCAGCTCCAGGCACCGACGATCACGTGCGTGGACAAGGTTTTGGCGGAGATACCCATGGCTTCTGCACCGTAAAACGCCATTGGGCGCAGGTAGGCAGACTCCAAGTTGTTTTCACGCACCGCAGCTTTTTGCGCTTCTGAAATCGTCTCTTTATCAAACGGCATTTTCATGCCCAGGATATGCGCACTGCGGAACAAGCGGTCAGTATGCTCTTTGAGGCGGAAAATTGCGGTGCCCTTGTCGGTTTTGTAGGCACGCACCCCTTCAAACACGCCCATGCCGTAGTGCAGGGTGTGGGTTAATACATGGGTGGTGGCGTCACGCCAGTTGACCATTTTGCCGTCGTACCAGATAACGCCGTCACGGTCTGCCATCGAACTCGGTATTGCCATTTAAACTCGCCTTTAATCCGTCAGTCATCAAAAACCAGTATTGTAAACTAATCTGCGCCCTTTTCGCCTATGCTAGAATCCATTTCAATGATGATTTACAAGGATTTTTTGCATGTCTGTGCGTTTTAAGTGGGTTTATCTGGTCTGCATCCTGCTGGCCACACTATTGGCTGCCTGCCAGCCAGGCAGTTCCGCCAGCTTTATCGGCACCGATTTAACCGGCACCCAGTTTGGCAAACCGTTGTCACTGACTGACCACACCGGCAAGTTACGCAGCATGGAGGACTTTAAAGGCAAGGTGGTAGTGCTATTCTTTGGTTACACGCATTGTCCTGACGTCTGCCCGACCACCATGAGTGACCTCAAGCAAACCATGAAACTGCTGGGCGACAAAGCCAATGACGTGCAAGTATTGTTTGTGACGGTAGACCCTGAACGCGATACGCAAGAAGTGCTGGCGCAGTTTGTACCGGGCTTTGACCCGCGCTTTATTGGCTTGCGTGGCACCGAGGCCGAGGTCGCGGCCAACTTAAGTGAGTACAAGGTCTATGCTGCCAAAGTCAGCGAACCGGGCAAATCTGGCTACACCATGGACCATAGCGCGGGACTATATGTCTTTGATAAAACCGGCGCACCGCGCATTTACCTGGGATACGGCGAAAAACCGGAGAATATTGCCCATGATTTACAGTTGTTGCTGTAAGCCTTGAATGCTGTCAGGAATCTCTCCCACCAAGCACATCAAGAACGATTTTCATTTAGATTTTTATTTAAAATATTATTTAAAATCAAATAGTTACGTCAATATTTTTAATTGCATCATTTCTGTTTTCCTGTATGATGGCTGCATCAAAAATGCAAACAGGAGCCGGAAATGAAAGGCGATAAAAAAATTATAGACATTTTGAATGACTTGCTAGCGGGCGAATTATCCGCCACCGACCAATACCTCATTCACGGTGAAATGTATGCTGACATGGGGCTGAGCGTGATCTCAGAGCGCATTTTGCATGAGTCCTTACATGAACGTGAACATGCTCGCGCACTGATCCAGCGCATCCTGTTCCTAGAAGGAAAACCCAACCTGGCCAAGCGCGATGCGCTCAACATTGGCAAAGACGTGAAGTCCATGCTGGAGTCTGACCTGGCGCTGGAATATACCGTGGTCAAACACCTGAAAAAAGCCATCGAAGCCTGTGAACAAGCGCAAGACTTTGTCAGCCGCGAAATGCTGCTGGTGCAGCTAGATGACACCGAAATGGATCATGCTTACTGGCTGGAAAAACAACTCAGCCTGATCAAACTGGTGGGCATGGAAAACTATTGCCAAAGCCAGATGAATAACAGCCCGGCGGCAGGATAAGGAGTTCGCATGAAAGGCGATAAACAAATCATCGTCACCTTGAACAAGGTGCTTAAAAACCAGCTGACCTCAATTAACCAGTATTTTTTACATGCGCGCATGTTTAAAAAATGGGGCCTGGAAAAACTCAACGACTACCAATACAAGCAATCCATCCGCGTGATGAAAGAAGCCGATGAAGTGATTGAGCGCATCCTGTTTCTGGATGGTCTGCCCAACTTGCAAAATCTGGGCAAGCTGCTGATTGGTGAAGATGTGGTGGAATGCCTGCAAGGCGACCTCAGCTTTGAAAAAGAAGTGCAGCACCCGCAACTGGTTGAAGCGATTGCTGAAGCAGAGAAACTGCAAGACTACGTGACGCGCGATTTGCTGACCGAGTTGCTGGAAGCCTGCGAAGAAGCCGTCGACTGGCTGGAAACCCAGCAACGCCTGATCACAGATGTGACCTTGCCAAATTATCTGCAATCACAGATCGAGTCCGACTAACCCCCGGCCTGTATATAAGCTGTTGAATTAAGCCGCGAAAGCGGCTTTTTTCTTGGCTGTCAGGAACCAATTTAACCTTGACAAACTCTCAATAAATGATAATAATTATCATTAGTAATCTTAGAGAGGCAATATGTACGTTTGCGTGTGTAATGCAGTAACTGAGCGTCAAGTTCACCAGGCGGTGAGAAATGGTGCAAAAACCGTGAAGCATTTGAAAGAACAATTAGGCGTTGGAGCGGAATGCGGCAAATGTGCCAGCTGCGCGAAGGCCTGCCTGAAAGAAGCGCACGCAGAACAGCATCCCGGCCTGGTTAAAAAACTGATTCAGTTAACACCCGTACAATTAGGCGCTGCCTGATTCATCCAGTTTAAAAAAAGGGGCTATCAGCCCCTTTTTTATTTCACCAAACATGCTTTGCTGCTAGCCGCATTGCCTACTACAATCTGCGCTTGTCCATCATTCCCTCATAGGCATGGCAAACTCCTCAAGCACCAAATTAGACTGGCGCACATTAGTTCTATTATTGCTACCGCCGCTGTTCTGGGCCGGTAACTTTATTGCCGGGCGCGCTGTCAGCGCCGATGTCCCGCCAGTGGCGTTATCACTGATCCGCTGGGGGCTTGCCACACTCTGCCTACTGCCATTTGCGCTCAAACCTTTTTTGCGAGACCGTGCCCATTACCTGACTTATCGCTGGCATGTGCTGGGCACAGCGATTACTGGCGTTGCCACCTTTAATTTGCTGGTATATTGGGGCTTGCATACGACCAGCGCGACCAATGGCATTATCCTCAATTCATTCATTCCATTCCTGGTGGCAATTTTTGGCTTTCTGCTTTATCGGCAACATTTGCCAGGCAACCAATTACTCGGACTACTGGTCTCACTCGCTGGCGTACTCACCGTTGTCTCTCACGGCGATTTACAAGTATTGCTTACGCTGGCCTTTGCACCCGGCGACGTGATTATCTTTTTAGCCATGATTTGCTGGGCACTATTCACTTTGTGGCTGAAACAGATTCCTGCCACGATAGACCGCAGCGGACTGATGCTCTGCCAGGTGCTCATCGCTTTAGCATTACTGCTACCGCTCTATGCTTGGGAAAGCCAAACCACCACTGCCCATATCGAGCACGCGCAGACCATATGGACGCTGCTATATATTGGCATTTTCCCGTCAGTGATTGCTTTTCTGGCATATGCAAAAGCAGTCAGCGTGGTGGGCTCGGTGCGTGCCAGTGTATTTATTCATGCCATGCCGATTTTTGGCTCACTGCTTTCCAGCCTGTTGTTAAAAGAGCCTTTTCATGGCTATCAACTGGTGGGTATGCTGACCATCTTTTGCGGTATCTGGCTAGCAAACAGGCAGGTAAACACATCCCCCACCAAACTTTAAACATTTTTAAAGGTCTGTTTTTATAGACCAATTTTGACAGCCTATTTACCCACAAGGAGAAATGAAATGTCGATCACGCTTAATCCGGCACTCGACCTGGTTTTGGAAAGAGAAGTCGATGTCTCCCCGGCGGAAATCTGGCAGGCGTGGACAACGCCTGAGCATCTTAAAACCTGGTTCTGTCCACGCCCCTGGAAAACAGTAGACTGCGAAATTGACCTGCGGCCAGGCGGGGCGTTCCGCACCACGATGCAGTCGCCAGAAGGGCAGAGTTTCCCTAACAGCGGCTGCTACCTCGAAGTGATTCCCAACCAGAAACTGACTTGGACCAACGCCCTTGAAGCCGACTTCAGGCCGGTAAAAATGCCCGAGCAAACGCCTGGACATGAATGTGCCGAACTGATGATGACGGCCAGCATTGTATTGACGCCTACAGCTCACGGGACTTTATATACGGCATACGCCTTGCATGCAGATGCCGCGTCTAAACAACGTCACGAGGCCATGGGCTTTCAAGAGGGTTGGGGAATTGTACTCGACCAGTTGGTGGCCGAAATTAAAAAAGCCAGGTAAGCGGCAATACTCTCAGGCCATGCGATGCAATATCGGCGACAGCGCTTTTAAATCCTTCTCGGCCTGCACATAGCGTGGGAACAGACTGGCCTGTACAGCATAAAACCTGGCTGAATGGTTCATTTCTTTCAAATGCGCCATTTCGTGGCAAACGACATATTGAATGACATGGGGCGGCGCTTGAATCAAGCGCCAGTTCAAGCGGATTTGCTTGCGGCTGTTACAACTGCCCCAGCGCGACCTGGCATTGGAAAGACCGACGGCGCTGACTTTCTCGCCCATTTGCGCGGCGATGAGCTCTACCCGGCGCGTGAAGTCTGGCAGCGCTTGCTGCGCATACCATTGCAGTACTTTGCGTGCGACAAAGGCTGGCTGGTCGATCTGCGGCGACCTGACCAGCAACTGGTTGCCTTGTAGCGTCACTGCTTTATTGGTGGCATGGTGTTGTAGCGTCAACACGATATCCTGCCCCATAAACAACAGCGGCTCGCCATCCTGCCATTGCATGGGCGCGACCTGATTGGCTTCACGCAAGGCCAGCTTTTGCTGTATCCAGCCGGATTTTTCTAATAGGACTTGCTGCAGCTGCGTGGCTGAAATACGTTTGGGGGCGTGCACTACCAGGCCATTGGCTGTGATTTTAAGGCCGATGGTTCTACGCGCGCGCAGGTCGAGCAGGTATTGGATGCTTTGCCCATTGGGCAATTGCAAGCGTTGCTCAATCACAGGTTTAACATCTCGGCTTCAATCCAGTCTTCAACCTGTTTATTGACCGCATCTGGCTTGAGGCCTTTGGTATCAATTGGCTGGCCGATGACCACCTGGATCACACCTGGATATTTAAGGATGGAATTTTTGCGCCAGAAGCGCCCGGCATTATGTGCGACCGGCACCACGGAGGTTTCGCTATGCGATGCCAGCCAGGCGCCACCGATATGATATTTACCACGATGACCAGGTGCTGTACGCGTACCTTCCGGGAAAATCACCACACTCAAGCCTTGCCGCAAACGGTCTTTGCCATTGTTGACCAGTTTTTTCAATGCCTCGCGGCCAGCACTGCGGTCAATCGGGATCGCATCCAGCGCCCAGAATGCCCAGCCCAGAAAAGGAATCATCAGTAATTCTTTTTTCATCACCCAGATTTGCGGCGGAAAAATGCACTGCAAGCCTATGGTCTCCCAGGCAGACTGGTGTTTGGACAGGATAATATGCGCGCTGGCAGGAATATGCTCGCGCCCGGTCACTTCATAACGCAAATTGCACGTCACCTTGAGCCACCACAACACGCCATACGCCCAACCACTGACCCAACGCGAACGCGTCACTGCTGGTAATGGCCTCAGCACAATCGCCAGTAAAGAAAAAGGTATCGTCAGTGCTACTAACCCGGCATAAAACAGCAATGCACGCACATACAACACAGCTTTTTGCATTATCTGTCACCTGCAATAATGTCTTTCACCGCCGCAGCCAGATCGGCAACGACAATGGTATTCTCGGGGACGTCAGACAAGTTGTAGGTTTCTTCACCCTTACCCGTGCGCACTAGGTAGGGCTGGCAACCGGCTTTGGCAAACGCCTGCAAATCTCGCAACGCATCGCCTACCCCAGGCACCCTGGCCAGCTCGACATTAAAACGGCGGCTGATTTCTTCCAGCATGCCGGTATTGGGCTTGCGGCAGTCACAATGGTCGTCCGCCGCATGCGGGCAGTAAAACACGGCATCAATGCGGCCACCCACTTGCGCCAGTGCTTTGTGCATTTTGTCGTGAATAGCATTCAACGTGGCCATATCAAAATAGCCACGCGCAATGCCGGACTGGTTGGTCGCCACGGCTACGCGATAACCATGCTGATTGAGCTGCGCAATCGCTTCCAGGCTGCCAGGAATCGGAATCCACTCGTTCGGATTCTTGATAAAGGTCGCGCTGTCGCGGTTAATCACGCCGTCACGGTCGAGAATGACTAATTTCATGCATACACTCCTGACGGCAAGAGATTAACTGGCCAACTTGGACAAATCTGCGACGCGGTTCATGGCCTGATGCAAGGTCGCCAGCAACCCCAGGCGGTTGGCCTTGAGTGCTGGATCATCCGCATTCACCATCACGGCATCAAAGAATGTATCGACTGGGGCCTTCAGCACCGCCAGCGCTTGCAAAGAACCCGTGTAATCACCGGTTTCAAACAGCTGATCCGCTTTAGGCTTGGTCTCAGCCAGCGCCTGATGCAAGGCTTGTTCAGCAGGCTCTTGCAATAACTCGGCCTTCACTTCGGCTTTCACGTCACCCTCTACCTTTTTCAGGATATTAGACACACGCTTGTTGGCAGCTGCCAGCGCAGGCGCCTCGGCCAAATTGGCAAAGGCCTGCACTGCGCTTAAACGGCGTGGCACTTCGGCTAACTGATTCGGTGACAATGACAATACCGCATCCACCTCTTGCGCACTCGCGCCCTGGTCACGCAGGTTGACCGCCAAACGGTCAAAGCAGAACGCCTGGATTGCTTCAGCCACTTCTTGCTCACCATTAAACACGCGCAGTGTTTGTGCAATCAACTGGTCAAAAGCTAATGGCAAATCGGTTTCCATCAGCATGCGCAAAATGCCCAGTGCCTGCCTACGCAAGGCAAACGGATCCTTGTCACCGGTCGGTTTTTCACCGATGCTGAACAGGCCAACCAGCGTTTCCAATTTATCTGCCAAGGCCACCACCACACCGACCTGGCTACGCGGCAATTCGTCACCGGCAAAGCGTGGGCGGTAATGGTCCTCAATGGCATACGCCACATCATCAGCCAGGCCTTCATGCTGGGCGTAGTAACGCCCCATAATGCCTTGTAGCTCAGGGAATTCGCCGACCATATCGGTCAACAGGTCAATCTTGGATAAACGCGCGGCTTGCGCCACTTTGGCGACAAAACCGTCACCGCCAATCTGCTGGGCAATGGCAGACGCAATCGCCACCACGCGCTCATTGCGCTCACCTTGCGAACCGAGCTTGTTGTGGTAAACCATCTTACCCAGGCCTGGCAAACGGCTTTCCAGTGTTTTTTTACGGTCCTGGTCAAAGAAGAACTTGGCATCCGCCAGGCGCGGACGTACCACACGCTCATTACCGCCGATGACCTTGCTGGCATCAGCGGGATTGATGTTAGAGACGATTAAAAACTTATTCGTCAGCTTGCCGCTCGCATCCAGCAACGGGAAGTATTTCTGGTTGGCCTTCATGGTCAGGATCAGGCACTCTTGCGGCACAGCCAGGAACTCTTCTTCAAACTGGCCCAGTAATACATTCGGGCGTTCCACCAGCGCAGTGACTTCATCCAGCAACGCCTCATCTTCAATTGGCTTCAAACCTTGCTTGTCAGCGGCGGCTTGCAGTTGTTTCACAATCTCGGCACGTCGCGCATCAAACCCGGCAATCACCGCACCTTCCTCGGTCAATTGCTGCGCGTAAGTGTCAGCAGAAGTGAGGGTAACGACTGGCTGCTTGGCCTCAAAGCGGTGTCCCTGGGTCGTATTACCCGCAGACAAGCCCAGCACAGACACAGGCACGACGGTATCGCCATGCAACGCGACCAGGCCATGGGCCGGACGCACAAAGTTCACGCTCTGCCAGCCATCGTTGATCTGGTAAGTCATCACTTTAGGAATAGGCAGTTTTGCCAAGGTTTCATCCAAAGCCTTCTGCAAGCCTTCCTGTAAAGTCGCGCCAGCTTGCGTCGCATCCAGGAACAACACATCCGCTTTGCCATCGTTTTCTTTGCGTAGCTTGGAGACGGCACTTTCACCCTCGCCCAAGGCCTGCAGTTTTTTCAGCAAGGCGGGCGTGGCGTTGCCATTGGCATCCAGGCCCACCGTCGCTGGCATCAGTTTTTGCGCGACTTGTTTATCGGCCGCTTTTGCCGACACCTGCGTAATATGCGCAGCCAGGCGACGCGGGGAAGCAAAGGTAGTCACCGCGCTGCCATCCACCAACAAGCCTGAAGCTTTCAGGCTCTCAGCCAGCACACCACTGAAAGACTCACCCAGTTTTTTTAATACTTTGGGTGGCAGTTCTTCTACAAATAATTCAACTAACAGGTTGCGGGTACTCATGCGGCGGCTTTCTTGTTTTGTTCGGCTTGTTCGCTCTCAATTTTGGCGATGACTTCATCAGCCCAGGCTTTAGGCGCCATCGGGAAGCCCAGTCGGGCACGGCTATCCAGGTAACTTGCGGCCACAGCGCGGGCCAGGTTACGGATACGGCCGATGTATGCGGCACGCTCAGTGACGGAAATAGCACCACGCGCATCCAGCAAGTTAAAGGTGTGCGCCGCTTTCAATACTTGTTCATAAGCAGGTAAAGCGAGTCTCACTTCCATCAGGTGCTTGGCCTGTTTTTCATAAGCATTAAAAGCGGTGAACAGGAAGTCAGCATCCGAGTGCTCAAAGTTATAGGTCGATTGCTCAACCTCATTCTGGTGGAACACATCACCGTATTTGACGCCAGGCGAATACTCCAGGTCATAAACGTTTTCCACGCCTTGCAGGTACATGGCCAAGCGCTCCAGGCCATAAGTGATCTCGCCGGTAATCGGTTTACAGTTGATGCCGCCGACTTGCTGGAAGTAGGTAAACTGCGTCACTTCCATGCCATTGAGCCAGACTTCCCAGCCCAGGCCCCAGGCGCCCAGTGTCGGGTTTTCCCAGTCATCTTCCACAAAGCGGATGTCGTTCTCTTGCAGATTAAAGCCCAGCGCTTCGAGTGAGCCCAGGTAGAGCTCAAGGATATTGGCCGGGGCTGGTTTCAGCACTACCTGATATTGGTAGTAATGTTGCAAACGGTTAGGGTTCTCCCCATAGCGGCCATCTTTCGGGCGGCGGCTGGGTTGCACATAGGCGGCTTTCCAGGGCTCAGGGCCCAATGCGCGTAAAAAAGTCGCGGTGTGGCTGGTGCCTGCGCCGACTTCCATATCGTAAGGTTGCAACAAAGTGCAGCCTTGTTTGTCCCAGTATTCCTGAAGCTTTAAAATAATTTGTTGAAAGGTCAGCACCATCGCGCCTGATCCGTTTGATTGTAAAACGAATATTTTACCTGATTCAGACTAGGTTAAGAAATCGCATTGCTGACCCGTTATAAGAGTTAGATGGTTTTTTTACGGTTTTTTGCGATTGTGGCATCACATAAAATTTGGTAGATTGAGCACATGAAATCTTATCGCACATGGGTATTGTTGCTGACGTTATGGTTTGCCTTGCTGCAAACCATTGCGCCGCTGATGCACGCCCATGCGGCAGGCGATACGGCGGCTGACGATGGCCCGCATATGCACATGGTGGATATTCCTGCGCTGCATGATCAGGCTGAGGCTTCCAAACACCCGTTTCACTGGCATATGCACTCAGATAAATCGCATGGTCAAATTATAGGCTTGGGCCAGGCCATCAGTGAAAGTAATACCTTATTGTCATTGATTGATACGCTTGCGAGCCTTTGGCTGCCCGCACTGATACCTGCCCTCCTGTTATTGTCCTTAGTGCTAGCGCTGCCACGTCGCCAATTTGAACGACAGCAACACGACAGTGCCCTTCATCCGTCCCCGCTTAGCCGCCATAACCCTCGCGGTCCCCCTCACGCCTGAACAAACACCTAACGCATCGGTTGGCAATCGCCATCCGTTTGCCTGTTTTGTTCAGGAGAATCTATGTTTCATCTATCTCGGGGAGTGCTTCACTCCCGGTTAATCGCATGCGGCATATGGCTGATGATGAGCCATGCCATGCCTGCCATGGCCGAAAGCATGGCAGGCATGGCCAGCGATCACGAAGACACGGTTGCAGCCAATCCGCGCTTGAGCCTGCATGAGGTCTTGCAGCAGGTTGTCGCCATTCACCCACAGCAATCCTTGCTGGCCGCGCATCAGCAGATGGTGCAGGCACGCCGCACCATGGCCAACAGCTGGTTGCCGCAAGCACCGTCAGTCGGCTTCTCGCATCAAAACGATGCCTTGATGAGCAACCGCGACGAGCGTGAATGGCAAGCGCAAGTACAAATCCCGATCTGGTTACCCGGCCAGCGCCAGGCGCGCAGCCAGGTCGCCAGCCTGGCCGACGACAGCCTGTCACAAGACCGCGCTGGTTTACAGCAACTGGCTGCAGACCTGCTACGCAATGCGGTCTGGGATATCGCCATGCGCCGCAGCGACGTCGGCCTGGCTGATGCCCGCCGCAACACCATGCGCAGCCTGACCGAAGATGTACAAAAACGCTTTAAGGCTGGCGAAGTAGCCAAGCTGGAGGTGATGCAGGTAGACCAGGAAACCCTGCAAGCCGAACGTCTGCGCGTGACTGCACATGCCGAGCTCATGCATGCGCAATTCCGCTACCAGCAACTCACTGGACTAAACGAAATTCCGGCAAAACTGGAAGAGTCACTATCGACCCGTGAAGACTACGCCGACTCGCCTTACTGGCAGGCCGCGCAAGCCAAGGTCAAGCTGGCAGAAGGCCAACGCGACCTGACCATTATAGAGCAGCGGCAAAACCCGCAGCTCACACTCAGCACGCGCACCATCCAGGGCGGCTTTGATTACGCCTACAACTCCAGCATGGGCATAGCGATCAATATTCCGCTACAAAGCGAAGTGCAACGCGCGCCCCTGTTGGCCAATGCCGAGCAGAACATCGGTGATGCGCGCACCCAGTTGGAAACTTTGCGCCGCCAGTTGGAAAACAACCTGCACGAAGCCGAGCATAACCTGCATGTGAGCCGCCAGGAGCTGACGCTGATCCAGCAGCAGCAATCCATCGCCAGTGAAAACGCCAGCCTGGCGCGCAAAGCCTATCGTTTGGGCGAACTCGATCTCAACCAATTATTACGCCTGCAATTACTGGCCTTTGAAGCTGAACGCAGCTTAAGCAGCCAGCAGCTACAAGTGCAATGGAACATTGCCAAATACAACCAGGCCGTAGGAGTCCTGCCATGAAAAGAATTCTATTTTTAATCAGCTCAATTTGCCTGTCGTTGCACACCTCGGCAGCTACCCTGTTACCGCTCTCACCCGCACAACTCAAACAGATGCAAGTGCAATGGGGCCATTTGCAAGCCCAGCAAGAAGGCCTATCCGCCAGTTATCCGGCAGAAGTGGTGTTACCGCCGACACAAACCCGCATCGTCACCGCGCCACAAGGTGGCTTGATTACGCGACTCATCGTCAGCGTGGGGGATAGCGTCAAACAAGGCCAGGTCATCGGCCAACTCAGCAGCCCGGATTTAGTGGCCTTGCAAAGCAACTATTTGCAAAGTGACACCCAGGCCAGGCTGCACGAGCAGGCGCTCAAACGCGATCAGGAATTGTTTAAAGATGGCATTATTGCCCAGCGCCGCATGCAGGAAACACAAAGCGCTTATGAAACCAGCCAGGCAATGATGCACGAGCGCAAACAGACCTTGAAACTGGCGGGCATGAGTGACGGCCAAATCCAGCAACTGGCGCAAAAGCGCAGCATGCAAAATGGCATGGCGATTATCGCGCCTATCAGCGGGCAGATTATGGAGCAGCAACAGCAGGTAGGCGCACGCGTGGATATGGCGATGCCGATCTATACCATCAGCAACCCGACACCCTTATGGCTGATGATACAGGTACCAATTGCGCAAGCCCAGCAATTGCGCCCCGGTGCCGCAGTGCGCCTGCCTAAGTACAACTTGACGGCCAAGGTTGACACCGTATTACGGCAGTTGAATAAAAACAACCAGACGACCCAAGTGCGGGCCACGATCAGTCAGGGTGCAGAACAGCTCTCCGTGGGGCAAGTGGTCGATGTGGCGCTGGTGGAACAAACCGCACAAGGCAGTTTTGCCGTGCCCAGAAGCGCAGTGGCCAGACAAGGTGAGCAAGCAGTGATCTTTGTGCAACAGGCCAAGGGCATAGCGGTGACACCAGTGAAGGTCATGCTGGAACAAGACCAGCAGTTAACCGTACAAGCGGATTTACGTGGCAACGAGACCATCGCCGTGCAAGGCGTGGCCGCGCTGAAAGGCCACTGGCTTGGCCTGGGTGGGGAGTAGATCATGCTCAATTGGCTCATAGAAACCTCGCTCAAGCAAAGGTTGCTCATCTGCGTCTTTGCCATCGGCTTGCTATTCGCTGGCTGGACCGCGTATCAAACCATCCCGATTGATGCGTTCCCGGACGTCTCTTCCACGCAGGTCAAAATCATCATCAAATCGCCCGGCATGACACCGGAAGAAGTCGAGGCTAGGATTACCGCGCCGATTGAAGTCGAGATGCTGGGTATCCCCAAGCAGACCAGTTTGCGCGCTGTGGCCAAATACGCACTGACCGACATCACTATCGACTTTGAGGACGGCACCGATATTTACTGGGCGCGCCAGCAGGTCACAGAGCGCCTCAACAATGCCTGGCCCAATTTGCCCGCCCAAGTATCGGGCGGCATCGCGCCCATGACCACCCCGCTGGGTGAGATGTTTATGTTCACCATTGAATCAGACACGCTGAGCCTGCAGGAAAAACGCTCATTGCTGGACTGGGTGATTCGTCCGCGCCTGCGCACGGTGCCCGGCGTGGCTGATGTGAATGCGCTGGGCGGCTTGGTCCGCAGCTTTGAAATCGTGCCCGACAATGCCAAATTGCAGGCGCGTGGCATCGCGCTTAGTGAGTTGCAGCTAGCGATCAGCGACAATAACCACAACGATGGTGCGGGTCGCCTGCAAGATGGCGAAGAGTCCTTGCTGGTGCGGGCCGAAGGCGCCTTCAAGACGCTGGATGATGTGCGTAACACCGTACTCAAAGGTCACCCAGGTAGCCCAGTACGCATAGGCGATGTGGCAGAAGTACGCATAGGTGCCTTGACGCGCTATGGCGCCGTTAGCCGCAATGGCAAAGGTGAGGCGGTAGAAGGCTTGGTATTAGGCTTGCGCGGTGCTAATGCCCGGCAAGTGGTAGAAGGCGTACGTGCCAAACTGGCGGAAATCGCCCCCGCATTGCCTAAAGGGGTCAAAATTGAAGTGTTTTACGACCGCGGCAACCTGGTAGAACAGGCCGTACACACGGTGAATAAAGCGTTGATGGAAGCCGTCGTGCTGGTGCTGGTGTTGCTGGTATTGTTTTTGGGTAACCTGCGTGCCGCACTCACCGTCGCCTGCGCGCTGCCACTGTCCATGCTGGCAACGTTCTGGCTGATGCAGCGCTACGGTATGTCAGCCAACCTGATGTCATTAGGCGGCCTGGCGATTGCCATCGGCATGCTGGTCGACTCTGCCGTGGTGGTGGTAGAAAACATCGTCGACCATCTGGCGCATGCGCAAAAAACGCCTGAGCAAAACAAACTTAGTATTATCCTAGCCGCCATGCGTGAGGTCAGCGTGCCGGTCAGTGCAGGCATCGTGATTATTATTACGGTGTTTTTACCCCTGCTCACCTTGCAAGGGCTGGAGGGCAAACTGTTTGCCCCAGTCGCGCTTAGCATCATGTTTGCGCTCGGTTCCTCGTTGCTGCTGTCGCTGACCATCATCCCAGTGCTGGCATCGTTCCTGATCCAGGACCATGCCGCTGAAGACCCATGGCTAATCCGCCACCTCAATCGCTGGTACGCCCGCAGCCTGCGCACCACCATGCAACACAAACGCCCGGTGCTGCTAGTGGCCGCCATCCTGCTGGCGCTGACCGTGGTCATCTATCCACTGATAGGCAAAACCTTTATGCCCACCATGGACGAAGGCGATGTCATTATCGGCACCGAAAAACTGCCTTCGATTTCATTAGCACAAAGTGTTGCCACCGATAGCCACCTGCAACAAACCCTGCTGCAACAAGTGCCGGAAATCCAGGGCGTTTATTCCAGAGCTGGCTCGGACGAACTTGGCCTGGATCCCATGGGCATTAACCAGACCGACAACTTCCTGCTACTTAAACCGCGCGCGCAATGGCAAGTTGCCGATAAAGCAGCACTGATCGAAAAACTGCGGCACGTCATGCAAAGCGTGCCTGGCTTGGATTACAACTTCACGCAACCGATTGAAATGCGCGTCAATGAAATGATCCTCGGTGTGCGTGGCGATCTGGCTCTGAAGATTTTCGGTACCGACCTCAAAGTGCTAGACCAGAAAGCGCAGCAAATCATCAAGGTACTAGAGTCTATCCCTGGCAACCAGGATGTCTACACCCCGCAAAACAGTGGTGTGCAATACCTGCAAATAAAAATAGACCGCGTGGCCGCAGGCAGGTTGGGACTCAGCGTGTCTGATATCAACGCCCTGCTGCAAAGCCAGCTCGAAGGCAAACTGCTCGGCATCGTGCTTGAAGGCAACCGCCGCACGCCGATACTGCTGCGTGGCAGCCAGGTCGTACGTGAGTCCGCTTCAGACTTCAGCCAGCTCATGCTCTCACTGCCACAAGGCGGCACTGTACCACTGTCCAGCGTTGCGAATGTTGTGCGTGAAGAAGGTCCGGTCAAAATCGACCGTGAACGTGGCAACCGCATGGTCGTCGTCACGGCCAACGTCAAAGACCGCGACCTGGTGAGCTTTGTCGAAGAAGCCAAACAGAAAGTCACACAACAAGTCAAACTTCCCGAAGGCTACTGGCTGGTATGGGGCGGCCAGTTCGAGAACCAACAACGCGCCGCGGCGCGCCTGGGCATCGTTATCCCGATCGCGATTGTGCTGATCGCCCTGCTGCTATTCATGACTTTTGGTTCATTCCCCAAAGCGCTGCTGGTACTCGCGAATATTCCGTTCGCCATGATAGGTGGCGTGTTTGCCTTGTGGCTCTCGGGTGAATACCTGTCAGTGCCAGCCTCGGTTGGTTTTATTGCCTTGCTAGGCATTGCCGTACTCAATGGCGTGGTGATGGTCAGTCATTTTCAGCAGTTGGCAGCACAAGGCATGGCCGCGAGCAATATCGCTTATGAAGGCGCCAAACGACGCCTGCGGCCGGTACTGATGACGGCCAGCATCACCGCGTTTGGGTTGATTCCGTTACTGTTTGCCACGGGACCAGGGGCAGAGATTCAACGGCCATTGGCGATTGTGGTGATTGGTGGATTGATTACGGCAACATTCTTGACGTTGTTTGTATTGCCGATTTTGTATCAGCATTTTTTTGGTGCAGAAAGTATGGATTAATTTAAAAAGAGATTTTTTGGATATTCGGGGTTGGCTTTGATAGGTGCTTTTTCGCCTTGTAGGCGAGTCACTTTCTGGTGCTTGTCCCCCAGAAAGTAACCAAAGAGGAAGACACCCAGCCATCACGGCCTAAAGGCTTCCTTGCGTTGCTCAACAAAATAAGCCGGTCACGAAACTCAACCTGGCAGCTCACACAAAACGTGAGCTGCTGCGGGATTCGGACAGTCGCTCCCTCTACTCTTATTTTGTCTCCGCTACTCAGCGTGATGAATGGGATTTATCTCATTTAAGCAACAGTGTAGAAACTGGAACGGTTAAAAAAACACATTCTTTCTTCTTCCATTCGCTAACAGTGGCAGTCGCATGGTGTTCGGGGTCCCCATCCGCCGCGCCGAGCAACGCAGGGTTGGCGGGAGTCTTCGGCCATCGGCTGTCTGAGCTCCGCAACAAGCCACGTTCTGTGTGGCTTGTCAGGGCGAGTTTCGATGGACGCCCGGCAAGCCGAGTAGCGCAAGGAAAAAGCGGAAGCTGGGGTGCATTTCTTTTGGTTACTTATTCTTTGTGCAAGCAAAGAAAAGTAACTCGCTGAAAAGGCGAAAAAAAATCTCCCCTACACGCACAAACCTAAAGAATTACCTTCTAAACCCAATCCACAACAAGCCACCAATACTCAACACCAGAAACGCCCAGTTCCCCCAAAAAACATAAGGCGTCTGCCCCCTATAGCTCTGCGCTTCGCCGGTCAAAATCACCGCCTGATCATGTGCGGCATGCTGCAATACCTGGCCATTTTTATCGATAATCGCCGTCGCCCCGGTATTGGTACTACGCAATACCATACGCCCGGTTTCCAACGCACGCACCTGGCTAAACTGCATATGCTGATCCGCCGCAAACGATTGGCCATACCAGGCATCGTTGCTGATATTCACCAGTAACTCGGCTTGCGGCAGTTGCTGGGCAATCTCTTCACCAAACACGTCTTCGTAGCAAATATTGATGCCAACTTTTTGCCCGGCAATCAGCAATGGCTGTTTTGAAGTGCCGCGTGATAAATCACTCAGCGGCATATGCAACCAGTCACGGTAAATCCAGCCGAACACGCTTTTGAGCGGAATAAATTCGCCGAAGGGCACCAGGTGGCTTTTGGAATAGGCTTGTGTCGGTGACGCACCGAGGCTGATCGCACTATTAAAATATTCACCTTGCCTGGTCTCAACAACGCCTACCAATAAGTCGCCTTGCTGGCTGAGCGCATGTTGTTTAAGCGCATCCAGATACACTGGCGCCAGCTGTTCGAGCAACACCGGTAAAGCGGTTTCCGGCAAGACAATCAATTGCGCTTTGGCTTGCTGCACCATGTCGAAATATTGGCGCAAGGTCTGCTCAGCATGCTCAGGCGACCATTTGATGGTTTGGCTGATATTGCCTTGCAACAAGGCGACGCTGACCGGCTTGCCCACAGCTTGGCTCCACGGCATCTGCGTGAGTGCGCTGCCACCGATGAGCAACGCAGCAAGGATACCCGCTGAGCGTAGATGTTGCTGAGTGGTGGCCAAGGCAAATACACATGCGGCCAACAGCATCACCAATGCTGAGAGTCCATAGACACCCAGCACAGGTAGAAAACCTGCCAATGGACTGTCTGGTGCCTGACTATAACCCAGCGTTAACCAGGGGAACCCGGTAAAAATCCAGCTGCGCACCCAGTCTGACAAGGCCCATAATAACGGCGCCGCCCATAACAAATGGCCCAGCCGCTTGGCCAGATAGCCTGCGGCTGCCGGGAACAGGGCCATAAACGCACATAGGCACAAAGTGCAGAATCCGGCAAACCACCAGGGCATACCGCCAAAGGTGTGCAGGCTGATATAAATCCAGTAGATGCCAAATCCATACAGGCCGAGACCAAAGGCCAGACCCAGTTTAAATACGTGTGCAGGCGTTGCGGCTTGCTGCCATAAGCACAGCAAAGCGGCCAGGGTTAACCAGGGCAACCAGAATAGGCCATAAGGCGCAAAACCAAGCACCGTGAGTGCACCGATCAAAAGCGCCAGCGCGGCACGTTGCCACAGTGGGGCATGGCTTGCCCAGGCTTGAACAGAGCTCAATGCAAGCCTTTCACCGGCTGGATATCCGCCATGGACAGCCAGGCGGAGAAATCAGCCGACTGCATGACTTGCCATTCAATCATCCTGGCGATGGCAATCGGGTCATGCGGATCAATGACTTGCGTGGGACGCGCCGGATGACACATGAGGACAGGAGGCAGGTCCTTTTCAGAGATGAGCAGTTGTTTGAGCTGCCTGGCCCAGTATAGCCAACGTGCCTGATAGGCCGCCGCATCGCCCTGAAAATCGTAGACGCCCAGCAATACGGGCGAAACGCGGAATCCAGCGGCCTTAGCAAGCTGTTTTAATTTTTCTGCGCCTAGCCAATGGATCACTCGAGCCTTGAGGCCACTGCCTACCGGGGGGCTGGATATGCGCAACCATGGCCGCTTGGCCGGGGCCAAGTGGCTGTATCGATGTTGCAAAATGGTGAGCAGTGCCTCGCGGATGATGGGCAGCTGATGGACGTGTAAATGGCCATCAATATAATCCGGCGGCGTATGCAACGCATCTTCAAACGCATCTAGCTGTTGCTTGATATTGGCCATCACCTTTTGCGTGCTAAGCAAGCCAGTCAAGCTACGTAACACCAGCACTGGGTGAGAGACTCGCATGCTGCGCGAAAACTGGGTAAAGTCGAGGTGCAGGCCAAGGTCCGCCTTGGTGCGCAATTGCGGGGTGAGCTGCCGCGCACTCTCTGGCCAGCGCGGGCTCAGCGTCATGCAGGAGGTGGCAGTCAATATGCCACGTTCAATCAGCGTCAAAATGGCAGCATCAATCGCGGCTGACTGGGCATAGTCATCTGCACAAATAATCACCTTAGCCATACAACGCCTTAATCATGCTGAAAAGCCCAGAAGCGGCTCAGCAGCCAGGTGCTGACTGCAATCAATACCATCACCACACCTAGCGCAAACCAGAAAGGCAGCGGCGTGTAAGTCAATGCCAGCCACAACAAGGCCTGGTTGCCAAAAAAACCGAGCAAAGCCACTGCCAGAAACTTGAAAAATGCGGCAAGATGGCTTGCCTGTGTGCCACGAAACGACCAGCGGCGATGCCCAACATAGCTCACCGGGAAGGCGCATAAAAAACCTAGCCAATTGGCCTCGGCAGGCTGCCAGCCCCACGCGTGTGTCAGCAATGCCACGATGTAATGCACGCCTGCAGCCAACGCACCCACACTGACAAACCCTAATACCGAGGCGCGCATATATGCCTCAAGGCTGATCGCTGGCTGCAGCTGGAGCAACCACTTCAGCCACAATATAAGGTGGACGGCCTTTGACTTCGTCATAGACACGGGCGAGGTACTCGCCCAGCACGCCAATAAACAGCAGTTGCACGCCTGCGAAGAACATCATACTGGCAACCACGGTTGGCCAGCCAGGGACAGACTCATGGAAGAATAAGGCATCTACGACCACCACAGCGCCATAGGCAAATGCCAATAAGGCCAATGTTGCACCCGTTAAGCTGGCCAGCCGCAAAGGCAAGACCGAGAAACTGGTAATGCCCGTCCACGCCAGAGCAATCAATTTGAGTTTTGAATAGGCACTCTCGCCGTGTAAACGTGGCAAAGGCGTATAAGGAATGCCAATCGACTTGTAGCCGACCCAGGCATAAATACCCTTCATAAAACGGTTACGCTCAGGCAGTGCACATAATGCATCCACCACCGCGCGGTTCATCAGGCGGAAATCGCCTGCATCACGCGGGATTTCAACATGGGTGCTGGCACTCATCATGCGGTAAAACAGGCGCGAACCCCATAGTTTGAAGGAGGATTCCTGTTCGCGGTCCTGGCGCACGGCATACACCATGTCGTAGCCTTCACGCCATTTCTCCAGCATGGTCAACATCAGTTCAGAGGCATGCTGGCCATCAGCATCCATGCAAATCACCACGTCGCCTTTGGCATAGCTCAGGCCGGCGCTAATGGCGTTTTCTTTGCCAAAATTACGCGAAAACCTAACCAGGGTCACATGACAATCCTCGACCAGTGACTGTACAACCTGTGCGGTTTTGTCGCGGCTGCCATCATCGACCACCACCATATCCCAATGCGGTGACATCTGCTGCAATACACTGCGAATATTTTGCAGTGTATGCGCAATGTTTTTTTCTTCATTGTAAGCAGGCACCATCACCGTGATATGCGGTTGGGCGGTGAGGCGGTGAGAGTCAACTGTTGTCATGGCAATCAGATTAGCAGGTTCGATACGGTTATTGTAGCGGATTGCGACTAGTTTTTGGCCGGGGTAGCCTTGCGGTCAGCCCCTTGTAACTGGCGACGGTCTTTAATCACTGCCAGCCACATGCCCTGCCGCTGTACACCACCGATGAGCTTGCCCTTCATTACTTCGTGGCAATGCATATTCGTGGTAGACAAGAAAAAGTCGGCCTCTTCCCAGCGGCGGGTGACACTAAAACGGCCATCGAGGTAGGGTTCGATTTGCGGGGTATCCACACAAGCGGCGACCCAGTAAGGTTTGTCGCGCGCAGGCAAATGCATCTCGGTGAGCTGATCAGTCGCCACACGTAAAGCGCTGGACCAGTAATCACCCTCCCACTTAAATTGCGCCTGGGTTTGATCGCCTGCCAGGCGGTTGAGTCTGGCGTATTGGTATGGATGCAATTGCACAATATCGACCAAGGTCACCAGCATCAGGCCACCAATCACGCCAGCCCAAATGGCCTGATAGGCGACTCTTGCGTGCAGATGACTGTGCGCCAATGCCTGCCATACGGCCACAATCGCCCAGGCGGAGAAGATCGCTAACAAAGGCAATAAAAAGGTAAAGTGACGCACGCCGTTATACAAAGCAGGCCGGTCATCCATCACGAAGACGAGTGGAAACAAGATACCCACCAACAGGGTATACATGACCATGCGTGTAGACTGATCAGCCAAGCGCAAAGATTGTCTGCCAGCAAACCACAGCAAAGGCAGGCTGAAGATGCCTAACAAAGCCGCCTCAGGCAATTTAACCGCCAGATACTGAAACAGATAACTGCGTGGCACTTCGCTGATATTGTAGACCACGCCATTGGCAATGGTTTGCATATTAAAGTCAAAATGCGAGAAGGACTTGGCGGCTTCCAGCAAATTGTCCGGCTCGATCACACTCCACGGCCAGCACATGGCCATGAATACGAATGCCAACACCGCCGCTGGCAGCAAAACAACCACCATACGCAGCAAGCGCGACCAGATCGGCGTGCGTTCATATTTATGGTCAAGCAAGACTCGCGCGACTACCAGCAACACCAGGTAAATCACGGCAAAGGCACCACCCACGCGCAAGCCTAACGCACCACCGACTGCGAACCCAAGCAGCACAATGGCTTTGCCACTGACATTTTCCATATCGCGCACCACCAGCGCGGTGGCATAGAGCGCCCACAACATGCACGTGGCGAAAGGCACGTCTTTGGTATGCGTAAACATGGTGCCAGACCACGACACGGTGAGGAACAGCAGGGTCATGGCCAGCAACGCCAGGCGCTCGCCGCCCAGCAAATGCGCAAATCTGGACACACCATAAAAGCCCAACAAGCCAAACAAGGCCGAGAGCAAGTGGCGGATATCCCAGATCATGATCGGAATATAGGGGTCCAGCGCGGCGGCAATAATGTCAAACAGGCCGCCATACAGGTAGAGATTTCGGTAGTGGAACGCGTCCTGGTCTTTAAAACCGGACTGATACCAGTCGAGCAGCATCTGGCCGTAAGTATGCTGTACATACTCGTCGTTGCTGATGCCGTGCTGGCGGAAAGTGAGGGCTACCCAAATGATTAATGCCAGCCAAAAGAAACGTATCAACCAGCGATACGTGGCAGCTGAGCAAGCTTGGGTAAAAAGGTGTTTCATGGGTTATTTAATCGTGAAAAATCAACACGCGCAAGCGTATCACGACACCCTGCCTGAGGATAGAGCGCGACGCCTGTCACGCTCAAATAAATCTGGGCAAAACCGCCAGATTAATTACCGGGATCGGTATGTACCGAGAAACGATAACCGGAACCACGCACGGTCTGGATCATTTCTTCATGCTTGGACGCTACCAGTGCATTGCGCAGGCGGCGAATATGCACATCGACCGTGCGGTCTTCAACAAACACGCGGTCACCCCACACTTTATCCAGCAGCTGTGTACGGCTATGTACGCGCTCAGGATTAGTCATAAAGAAGTGCAGCAATTTAAACTCGGTCGGGCCCAGTGGGATATGCACATTATGGCCAGTCACGCGGTGCGTGGTCGGATCCAGGTGCAAACCGGCGATCTCAATTGGATCATCGGTCATTTGCGGGGCACGTCTGCGCAACACGGCCTTGATACGCGCATTCAACTCACGCGGGCTGAAAGGTTTGGTCACATAATCATCTGCACCTACTTCCAGGCCGCGCACTTTATCAAACTCGTCGCCGCGTGCGGTCAGCATGATAATCGGTACTTCTTTGGTCAGGCTGTCAGACTTCAGGCGGCGGGCAAACTCAATACCACTCATGCCTGGCAACATCCAGTCCAGCAAGATCAGGTCTGGCATGGTTTCACGTAACAACATTTGTGCATGTTCAACGCTGGTGGCACGGATAGCATGATGCCCCGCCTGCTTGATATTTAACGCCAGCAATTCCTGAATCGCCGGTTCGTCTTCTACCACCAAAATATTCGCTGCTGCCATGACGCTCCCTTTAAGCAATATGAGATCAAAGTATTGATTGAATGCTCGCCAGTTTATGAATGAATTATGACATTTTAATGACAACATCACATAAATTTAATTTTGCTGTTATTGCCTTTTAGGCCAAATTGTAACAAGATGTAACGGCAAAAAATAAAGGGGTTTTTAATCTTGCTTAATCTTTCCAAAGAACACATCACCGCTGGCAGCCATTTCAATCGCTGGCTGGTACCACCGGCAGCACTGGCAGTACATCTCTCTATCGGCATGGCTTATGGCTTCAGCGTATTCTGGAAACCGCTGGGCAATGCGCTCACTGGGCCAGATGGCAAACCAGTGGCAGCCTGCGCCGCAGGGGCAAGCACCTTTGCAGATAAACTGGCAGGCACCGCCAAAGCGCTGACCGCTACTGACTGCAACTGGACCCAATTTGACCTGGGCTGGATGTATACCTTATTTTTCGTCCTGCTGGGCTGCTCTGCGGCCGTCTGGGGCGGCTGGCTGGAGCGTGCAGGGCCACGCAAAGCAGGCCTGGTTGCCATGCTTTGCTGGTGTGGTGGCTTACTCATTTCCGCCCTCGGCGTCTATCAACACCAGCTATGGATGATGTGGCTGGGCAGTGGCGTGATTGGTGGCATCGGCCTCGGGCTGGGCTATATTTCCCCCGTATCCACCCTGATCAAATGGTTTCCAGATCGCCGCGGCATGGCCACAGGCCTGGCCATTATGGGCTTTGGCGGCGGCGCCATGATAGGCTCGCCACTGGCCACCAAACTCATGAGCATATTCGCAACACCCACCGCCCCCGGCGTGTGGCAGACCTTCGTCGTACTGGCCGTGATTTATGCAGTGTTCATGACCTGTGGCTCATTGGGTTACCGCGTACCGGCCGCCAACTGGAAGCCTGCTGGCTGGACACCGCCAGATACCCAGCACAACCGCCTGGTCGCCACCCGCCACGTGCACCTGAAAAACGCGCACAAAACGCCACAATTCTGGTTATTGTGGCTGATCCTGTGCATGAATGTGTCTGCTGCCATCGGCATTATCGGTGCCGCAGCACCTATGTTGCAGGAAACGTTTGGCGGGGTACTGATCGGCCAGCCAACGCTTGGTTTTGCCGACATCAAGGCAGATGAAGCGCTGACCGCCGCAGCCGCAGCGGTGGGCGCCGGTTTTGTCGGGCTGATTTCACTGTTTAATATTTTCGGCCGCATCGGCTGGGCCACTTCGTCAGACAAACTGGGCCGCCAAACGACCTATTTCATCTTTTTTGTACTCGGCATCATGATGTATGTCTGCGGCACATACGCAGCCAACCATCATCAACTGGCCTTGTTCCTGCTGGTGTTCTGCATCATCGCCTCCATGTATGGCGGCGGCTTTGCCACCATTCCGGCTTATCTGGCTGACCTGTTCGGTACGCAGTTTGTAGGCGCTATCCATGGCCGCTTGCTCACCGCCTGGTCAACAGCAGGCATCCTGGGCCCGGTCATCGTCAACTACATGCACGATGTGCGGCTGGAAGCTAATGTTCCCTATGCCGATATTTATGCACCGATCTTTATGACACTGGCAGCCTTGCTGGGTGTCGGCTTTGTTGCCAACCTGCTGGTCAGGCCGGTGGCTGACAAATACTTTATGTCAGACAGTGAATTGGCGTTAGAGCAAAGTGGCGGCAAAAAAACCGGCCAGCAGGCCGCGAATATCCAGCAGGACGACCAGAAAACGCCTGATATCCTGGTCAAACTGGCATGGCTGGCAGTGCTGATTCCCATCAGCTATGGCATCTGGATGACGGTACAAAAAGCCTGGTCACTATTCGCATAATCCGTAACGTAGCCGTTTGGGTTAAAATAGCGCTTTATGTTTTAACCCACGGACGCACAAGTGAACAAAATTGCTCAAAACCTGGACGGTAACGGTAAAAAAATCGGTATCGTCCTTTCCCGTTTTAATGAAAACATTGGCGCAGGCTTGCTGCAGGCCTGCGAACAAGAACTGCTCAAACTGGGCGTAAACGCTGAAGATATCACCCTCGCTACCGTCCCTGGTGCGCTGGAAACACCCTTGATCCTGTTGCATATGGCGATGACTGAAAAGTACGATGCCTTGATCGCGCTGGGCGCCATTATCCGCGGTGAGACCTACCACTTCGAAGTGGTTTCCAATGAATCTGCACGTGGCATTTCAGAAGTGCAACGCGACACAGGCGTGCCAGTTGCCAATGCAATCCTCACTACAGAGAATGATGAGCAAGCTGAAGTACGCGTAGCGGTAAAAGGCGCTGAAGCCGCACAAGCTGCCATTGAAATGGCGAATTTAGTGAGCGCACTATGAGTGAAGATAAAGCAGCGGTGAGCCAGGAAAAAGCGGCACCAGCCAAAAGCAAAGGCAGCAAAAACCGCCGCAAATCACGCGAACTGGCACTGAAAGCGCTCTACCGCAACCGCATGAATGCCGGTGATGTGAAGCAACTGCGCCTGGACAGCCTAGACGACCCGGATTACTTCAAGGCCGACGAAACTTACTTCAAGCAATTGCTCACTGGCGTGCTGGATCACACGACCGATATTGATGCCATGATCAGCCAGTTTATTGACCGCCAACTGGAAGAACTGAGCCCGATCGAACATGCCATTTTGCGCATCTCCGGCTATGAGCTGATGTTTGATGTGAGCATTCCTTACCGCGTTGCCATCAATGAAGGTGTTGAGCTGGCTAAAGCTTATGGCGGTATTGATGGTCATAAATACATCAATGGCGTACTGGATAAAATTGCTGCGCAGGTCAGACCGCACGAATTTAAGCGCTAGACGCCTAACCGTAGTGACCAAACATAAAAAAGCCCTGCATGCAGGGCTTTTTTATTCCACAGCGTATGAGCACGGACTGTTTGTTACGCAGAATAGACGTGGTACCCATTGCGCCCAGCCCCTTTGGCTTCATACATGGCGATATCGGCCTGCTTCATCCACTCAGTCACCGTCACCTGCGTCCCTGCAGCACAAACAGCCAGCCCAATACTGACGCCAATATGAATACTGCGTTCATTTACTTGCACTGGCAATACAAAGCTATTGAGGATTTTTTGCGCCACATGCTCAGCATCATCGCGCTGCGTGAGTTCTGGCAACAGCATCACGAACTCATCACCACCCAGCCTGGACACCGTATCACTTTGCCGCAAACAGCCCTGCAGACGCGTAGAGACCTCTTTTAAAATCACGTCACCAACATCGTGGCCGAGCGTATCGTTAATCTGCTTGAAATGATCAATATCCAAAAACAGTAACGCAGCGGACTGGTTCGCCTGTGGCAAGCGCGCATGCAGCTGATGCAGCCTGCTGAGCAGCATCCGGCGGTTGGGTAAACCAGTCAGCGCGTCAAAATACGCCTCTTGTGTGACCTCATCATACTGGTGTTTACGCGCCGTAATATCTTCGATCTGGGCAATAAAATATTGTGGCGCATTCTCTTCATCCCGGAAAATAGATACCGACAACTGCACCCACACCACGGCCTTATCGCGGCGGATATAACGCTTCTCCATTTGATAGGCATTTATTTTGCCATCCAGCAGTTGCTGTACATACTCCAGGTCTTTGGCCAGATCATCGGCATGGGTGATCTCCTGGAATGTCGTTGCCACAAGGGCATCATTGCTATAACCCACGATGTTGCACAAGGCCTGGTTGACCTTGGTGAAACGTCCTTCCAGCGAGACAATCGCCATGCCAATCGGCGCAAACTCCATAATCTCGCGGAAGCTTTTTTCACTGGCACGCAGGGCAGTCTCGGTTTTTTTGCGGCTACTGATATCGTCAAAAACCACGACTGCGCCACGCAACACACCTTCGCGGATAATCGGTATAGAGGTCACATCAATATGAATCGGTTGACCGTCCCGGCACCAAAACACCTCATCGGATGTTTTGGCCGCCTGGCCGCCCTTCATGGCATTGCATAACACGCAATCCTGTTCGGCATAATGCGCATGATCCACTTTTTTATAATGCAACAACGAATGCGCATTACGCCCCAGCAAAGCCTCTTGACTCCAACCAAGCAGGCGCTGACCCTCCGGGTTGATAAAGGTAATCAGGCCGGACATATCCGTCACATAAATGCCCTCACCCAAAGTGTCTGTAATTTCCTGGAACCTTGCCGCACTCTCTTTCAGTGCCAGGGTTTTTTCACCCACCAATGCCAGCACCCTGGCCGTATAGCCGGTGCCTATAAGTAAAATGGCGCCCACTAGGCCGATGCAGAAAATGCCCACCGCCAGCATACTCCAGCTTTGCCAACCACGATGCTTTGCGTAATATTGGGCAGAGGGTGAAATATCGAGCCGGTAATGCTTGCTACCAAATTTGAAGTCACGGCTAAACACGACATCAGACTGTGCATCCGCTACGGATGCGTACACAATCGCCTGGCTTTCGGTTTCGACCAGGCGTACATTCAATAGCGCTTCTGTACGTGAAAACAATGCGCCAAAAAAATCCTTGTTCACCAGCACCGTTTGCACCACACCATCGTATCGATAGCCATGCACCGGATACATCAACAGCAAACCGGCTTCATGGCCAGAAGACAGATACAACTGGATAGGGGCAGTCACCACGGCAGTATTTTGCTTGAACGCCTGCAAAATTGTGATTTTTCGATTGTCCAGCGAGGCCAGATCAAAACCAACCACGCGCTGCGTTTGCGCCGTGGTCGGCTCGATATAAGTCAGCGGGAAATAATAAGGCCGTACTTTTGCCGTATGCCACTGATTGGCTGAATCAGGCTCGCGAATATCAAACCCGGGAAACTCCGACTGCATACGCGCCACAAAACTGGCGCGCTCTACCTGACGAATCTTGGGTACCCATTCAATCGCATAAATCATCGGGTATTTATCCAGCGTCACTTTGACGAAATTGCGAAAGTCCGCCTGACTAATGTCTGCCTGTTGATAGGTAAACAAGGCACTGATTTGCGCCAGCACGGCTTCTTGCGACTCTAACCGCACACGTAACTGCTCGGATAACTGGCTGGCCAGGCCATCAAATTCGGTCAGTGATTCTTTACGTTCCCATTTGCTGGCCGTGACAAAAGCGGCCACTAGCAAGGCAAATAGCAACAACATAGGCACGGCGACGGTTTGCAGCCGCTTCCTCCATAAAGCTCGCGGCTGGCCCAGCATCACCAGTGTCAAAGGCAGCATGACAATCAGGCCGAGAAAATCGCCCACCCACCAGGACACCCAGCTTGCCAATACACTGTGCTGATCAATCAAACCGAGTGCGAATAACCCGGCCACAGAAACGCTGGCGCTCACTAGGCACAGCAAAGGCGCCGATACCAGGAAACGAACGACATCAGCAGGAGCATCCAATGTGGTAGGAAAAGCAATATTACGCCGCAGCCAGGCGCCGCCTAACCGGGCTTGCAAAGACGAAGCTGCAGCAATCAGCAGTGCAACCACAAGGCCAAGCTGGCTGAAATGATGATGGGTACTGTAATCCACCCAAAGATTGAGTATCAACGAACCAGCAAAAATGGCAGGGATGATGCGCTTACCAAGCAGATAGCTAACCGCAATGGCAATCCCGGCAGGCGGGAAGATGGCTGATGCGTAACCAGGTGGCACCGCCAGCATCAGGCCAAGCTTGCCGGTAATGATATAAATCACCACCAAGGCCAAGCTAAAACGAATGCTTTTGCTGTAAGTAGGGAGTCCTGGCAACATCAATAAAAATATTCAAACAGGATGCACATGCGTCATCAAACAGTAGAAAAATCTACTTTGACGCCAATCTTACCAGCGATGCTCGCGCACGCATGACAAGAACTAAACCGATAAATAGCCGTTATTTCCAGACTACATGCGCAACGCCGATGTCAGCGCGGTAGTAACGATAAAGTCTGTAGCTGCAAGCCCTGCGTATCCCAGCGTGCACACACCGCCTGGTCATGCCAGTCACCCAGCACCATGCGTTCGCACTGGTGGCTATCCACAACGAATGGATGACGGCCAGGCCGGTGAGTGTGCCCATGCAACAGCACATCCGGGTAATCATACGCACGCAGCAGGGCGACCACGGCCTCCGCGTTGACATCCATAATATCCATGGTTTGTACGGCTTTATTCTGCGCGCTGGTGCTGCGTGCCTGCGCGGCAAACGCCAGCCTAGCGGCCAGCGGCTGGCTAAGAAAAGCCTGTTGCCATTGCGGGCTGCGCACTTGTACCCGAAACTGCTGGTAGGCAACATCGTCCGTGCATAAGGCATCGCCATGGCTCAACAAGACGCGTTGACCGCCCAGCTCAAGCAACGTGGGGTCAGGCAGCAATTGCAACCCGCAGGCTTGCGCAAAGCCCTCACCGATTAAAAAGTCGCGATTTCCATGCATAAAGTACAGACGCACGCCTTGTGCCGACAAGGCACGTAGCGCCTGCACGATAGGCACAAACTCGGCGCCATGTTGCGGGTCGTCGAGAATATCGTCCCCCACCCACACCTCAACAAAATCGCCCAGGATATAGAGCGCTTCAGCCTTCGCGACTTCGGTATGCAGCCAATGCAAAAAAGCCTGCGTTACCGCAGGCCTTTGCGCACATAAGTGCAGATCAGAAATGATCCATGTGGTCATGCCTTAGGCAACCACAACGGCTTTTTCAATGATCACTGGTTCCACTGGCACATCCTGGTGACCAGCGCGATTAGTCGTTGGCACTGCTTTGATTTTATCAACGATGTCCATGCCTTCAACCACTTTACCAAATACACAGTAGCCCCAGCCCTGAGTCGTTGGTGCAGAGAAGTTGAGGAAATCGTTATCTTTCACATTGATAAAGAATTGTGCAGAAGCAGAGTCAGGCACCATGGTACGCGCCATGGCCAAGGTGTATTTGTCGTTAGACAAGCCATTGTCAGCCTCGTTTTTGATGGTGGCGTCGGTCGCTTTTTGCTTCATGTTGGTGTCAAAACCGCCACCCTGGATCATGAAGTCGTTAATCACGCGATGAAAAATCACGCCATCATAAAACCCTTTTTCAACGTAGCTCAAAAAGTTAGCCACGGTAATCGGGGCTTTTTCTGCGTTGAGTTCAATCGTAATATCGCCAAAATTGGTAGTCAGTTTGACCAAAATATTCTCCGTTTATTGAGGATGATGATAGTTATTTGCTAACCGTTACTTGCTAGTCACTATCGTTGCACGTTTAATGATGACCGTACGAATCGGCACATCTGAAAAGCCGCGTTGATTGCCAGTAGGCAAATTGCTGATTTTAAACACCACGTCCATGCCAGACACCACTTTACCAAACACGCAGTAACCGATTCTGTCTGGCTCCGGGCTGCTGTAATCCAGAAACTGGTTGTCGGCCACGTTAACAAAAAATTGTGCCGTAGCAGAGTTAGGATCTTGTGTGCGTGCCATCGCAATAGTGCCCGTCTGGTTCACTAGGCCGTTACCGGCCTCGTTTACCACTGGTGCACGCGTTGGTTTCTCTGTCAGCTCGCGATCAAAGCCACCGCCCTGAATCATGAAACGGCCAATCACGCGATGAAAAATGGTATTGGTATAAAAACCATCTTTCACATACTGCAAAAAGTTTTCAACCGTTTTAGGCGCTTTGTCCGCATATACCTCAACGGCAAAATTACCCTGATTGGTTTCAAACAGCACTTGCGTTGCCGCATTGGCCATACCCACAGCAGCCAACAGGCAACACCCTAACATCCAAGACAACACTCGCATCAAGCTGATCCTTCGTACAAAATTTTCCATTCACCGTTCTCCTGCACCCAGTATTGTCGTTTTTTCATGACATTACGTAATGCAGCGCTCACATATTCCTGCTCAAAGTCTACGACCACCATGTTGCGCTTGGAGTTCGGATAAGTGAACATGCTCACCTCAGACAGGTTGACGCTCACCTTGGGCTTGGACGCCTGAATCTGGCGCTTGTAGCTAGACCATCTGGACAAGTCGCCTTCAGAATAGAAAAAATCGCTGGTGTAATGAGACAGGTAAGCATCGGTCTTTTGCGCGGCCCAGTCTTTGCGCCATTGCTCAATCGCTGATTTCAGCGCTGCTTTGTCACGGTCCTGATGACGCACAGAATCTGGATTCACCCACTGAAAGTTAACACCAATCACGACTGGCGTATTGCCTGCCTGCAACACTTCCTGCAAAGCTTTCATGTCCGGGTTAGACAGCACCACACAACCATCACTGGCCCGTGGCGGGCGACTGTAGGTATCCCTGGGCGTGCCATGAATCCAGATGCCGGAGCCAGTTTTACGCTCGTAGCTGTCAATCTCGTTTGGATAATTGAGCGGATACGCTGCATCGCCATACAAATCCGGCAGCGGACGATTGAGTTTACGCGAGGCAAAATACACCCCGATAGGTGTACGTTTGTCACCCTGGTCTTTTTTACCAATACCGTTTTTACCGATGGTGACATAGTAGTCGGCGATATAACGCAATACATTGCCCTCGCCTTTTTCATACACATACAGGCGGGAACGCGCAGTATCCACAAACAAGACGTGGCTTTGCTTTTCAGATAATTCAACCAGCATATTGGGCTGGGTCAGGCCGCGGTTACGGTCAAAGTAATTGCGGATACGGATTTCCGCTTCTTCTTTGAAATCCTGGATACGGGTGACATCTGCCGTATTAGCATCACCAAAATTGTTTAAGATCCGGGCTTTGGCAGAGAGTAAATCACCGTGAATCAGGTGCGCGAGGGCAAAGTTGGGAGAGATCGTCAGCAACTGGTCCACATAATCCAGCGCCTGTTGCAAACGGCCTTCTTTAATCGATTGCAGAGTTTGCACCAGCATGCGTTCAACCGCATTGGTGTTTTTGTTTTGGACGAACAAACGCGCGGTCAACGCTTCATGGTTAACCGCGGTTGCATTCCAAGGCAATAGCGCAGCACTGACAAACGCAATATAGCAGTACTTTCTTAAACTCCTCATACCGATATTATACATTTGTTTAATTAAAATCTTTTGCGCTTAACCAGCCAAATTCGCCCCTTATTTAGCGTTTTTACAGGTGCGCGCCGACACGACGCGCTTAGCACTTGCTTAGAACTTACCAACACGCTCTTGCTGAATCAACCAGCGACCGCCCTCTTTCACCAGATTCAGTGTTTTGTTCGAGTTTGCATCCAGGCCAGTGGCTTTATACGCCTGACGGAAGGTCACTTTGGCGGCGCTATCGCTCTCGATTTTGACTGACAAATTGCTCAGCTTGACCGAAATCTTGCTTGGGCGACTCACGCGATCACGACGGGTCGATTCCCACTGTTTGCGTGACTCACCACCAGGGGTTTTAAAATCTTTGGCGTAGCTATCCAGATACTTGTCTACATTTTGCGCTGCCCAGGCATCCGCCCACGCATTCACAGCATCCAGCACCACACGCTCCTGGTGATCGGTCGCTGGCTTTGCTTCCACAGGTTTGGATTCAACCACCGCTGGTTTTTTGGTCTCGGCAACCACAGAAGGTGTGACCGTTGGCGGTGTCGATGGCTGCGCTGCTGAAGGTGGCGCAGCAGGCGGATTCACCGGCGCTGTATTGGCTGGCGGCGTGACTACAGGCGCTGCTGCTGGCGGTACCGTCGCTGTAGTACGCGCCACAGTGCGCTTACCGCCAAACAAATCGGTAATCATGGCCAGCTTACTTTGCGCACGACTATTGGAAGTGTCGAGCTTCAGCGCCTTGTCATAGGCTTCTGATGCCAGACGCGCATAAATATCGCCCAGGTTCTCATGCGCAGTGGCGTAGCTTGGATGCGTTTTGATCGCAGATTCCAGTGCCTTTCTGGCTTTATCATACTGACCCTGATCCGCGTACAACACAGCCAGGTTGTTATAAGGCTCAGGCAAGTTAGGGTATTTTTCTGTCAGTTCGGTAAAGGATTTGATCGCATCATCACGCTTGCCCAACTCTACCAAAATCACGCCGCGCATAAACATGGCCTCAGCGTTTTTAGGGTTGGCAGACAAGTAAGTATTTACACGCTCCAGCGCGGCAGCCTGATTACCCTGTTCGGACAACTGGTTAATTTCACGCAGCTCCACATTGGTTTGGCCCGCCAAAACAGAATGAGACAAGGTGACCTGACTTAAAAGGACACCCAACACCAGCAAAGATTTTTTTAATGTTGCGTTCATGAGTTTATTACCTGAGCAATCGTTGATTTTTAGCAGTATGTTATACTTGGATTGTACAAGAGACAGTGCGTATTTAGGTGATTATTACGCGATGATTCAGCACCATTTTGTGTCCTGCGTGGTTTACCTGACTATAAACAATCAAGCAATGGCAGCCCTCGCCGACGCAAAAATAACAAGCACCACACGTGTTAACATAAATTAAACACTACAATATTTCTGCTAATTTTATCACGCATTAATCCTTTTTACATTTCGTTAGCATGTTAAAACTACACAACACCCTTTCCCGCAGCAAGCAAGTCTTCCAGCCCATCACAGAAAAAACAGTCAGCATGTACGTCTGCGGCATGACCGTATATGACTTTTGCCATCTGGGCCACGCACGTGTCATGGTGGTGTTTGACATGGTGGCACGCTGGTTTCGCGCCAGCGGCTACAAGGTGACTTATGTACGCAACATCACCGATATTGACGACAAAATCATCAAACGCGCCAACGAAAACAACGAAAGCATCCAAAGCCTGACGCAGCGTTTCATTACTGCAATGGACGAAGATTCGGCCAAACTCGGTATTATCCGCCCCGACCTGGAGCCGCGCGCCACCGAGCACGTGCAAGGCATGCTGAACATGATCAGCCAGCTCATAGAAAAAGGCTTTGCCTACCAAGCCAGCAATGGCGATGTGTTTTACAAAGTGCGCAGCTTTAACGACTACGGCAAACTGTCCGGCAAATCACTCGAAGACCTGCGCGCAGGTGAGCGCGTCGATGTCGACACCTTCAAGCAAGACCCGCTGGACTTCGTGCTATGGAAATCAGTCAAACCTGGCGAGCCTTACTGGGAATCCCCCTGGGGCAATGGCCGCCCGGGCTGGCATATTGAATGCTCAGTCATGAGCGCTGCGCACCTGGGCCAGCATTTCGACATCCACGGTGGCGGCCAGGACCTGCAGTTTCCGCACCACGAAAACGAAATCGCCCAATCCGAAGCCACACACGGCTGCACCATGGCCAACTACTGGATGCACAACGGCTTTATCCGCGTCGATGATGAAAAAATGTCCAAATCTTTGGGCAACTTCTTCACCATTCGCGAAGTGCTGGAAAAATACGACCCGGAAGTGGTGCGCTTCTTCATTCTGCGCGCACATTACCGCAGCCCACTCAACTACTCCGACAAACACCTGGACGATGCCAAAGCCTCTTTGACACGTTTATATACCGCATTACGTGGCATAGACGTTGCCGACAGCGCCATAGACTGGGATCAGCCACAGGCCGCCAAATTCAAGTCAGCCATGGATGACGACTTCAATACACCAGAAGCCATCGCCGTCTTATTTGAACTCGCCAACGACTTAAACAAAGACAAATCCGCCGCCACTGCCGCATTATTGAAACAATTGGCTGCGATTATCGGCCTGTTGCAACGTGACCCTGAAAGCTTTATGCAAGGCGAAAGCGACGGCGCGTTCGACGTCGAAGGTTTAATTGCAGCACGTATCGCTGCCAAAACAGCCAAAAATTACGCTGAAGCTGACCGTATCCGCAAAGAACTGGCCGATGCCGGTATTATTCTGGAAGATACCCCGCAAGGCACGACCTGGCGTCGCGCCTGATTGCGTAAAAACATTATTCTTTTGAAACATTGAAGGAACACGGATGCCCGTCAAACTGTCTGCCCCTGCTGCCGAAACGTTATTGCCCGTCAAAGGCGTACAACTGGGTTTTGCCCAGGCGCATATCCGCAAACCCAACCGCAAAGATGTGCTGGTCATCACCGTGCCTGAGGGCAGCAGCGTCTCTGGCGTGTTTACGCTTAACCGCTTTTGCGCAGCGCCAGTGACGGTCTGCAAAGAACACCTGCAGCATAACAAAGGCATCCGCGCCCTGCTGGTGAACACCGGCTGCGCAAACGCGGGCACCGGCCAGCAAGGCCTGGATGACGCACGCGCCAGCTGTATCGGCGTCGCACAGGCATTGAATATCAGCCCCGAGCAAGTATTACCATTCTCAACCGGCGTCATCCTGGAAACCTTGCCGATGGACAGACTGCTGGCAGGCATCGCCCCGGCCGTCGCCAATCTGCAGGAAAACAACTGGCTGAATGCCGCCGAAGCGATCATGACCACAGACATTGTCGCCAAAGGCACGTCGCGCACGCTGACGATTGATGGCAAACAAGTCACCATCACGGGCATCAGCAAAGGCTCAGGTATGATTCACCCGAACATGGCCACCATGCTGGGTTATATAGCCACTGATGCCGCCATCAGCCAGGCCGCGCTCGACAGCATCATCCAGCACGCCGTGAATAAATCATTTAACTGCATCACGGTCGATGGCGATACCAGCACCAACGACAGCCTGATCTTAATGGCCACCGGCCAGGCAGGCAACTCGACGATTGACGAACAAAGTGCAGACTTTGCCACCTTGCGCGAGGCCTTAACCGATGTTGCCACCGAGCTGGCTCAAGCCATCGTGCGCGACGGTGAAGGCGCCACCAAGTTTATGACCATCCAGGTTGAAGCGGGTAAAGATGAAGAAGAGTGCCGCAAAGTGGCTTACGCGATCGCCCACTCGCCCCTGATTAAAACCGCCTTTTTCGCCTCAGACCCAAACCTGGGCCGCATCTTGGCCGCGATTGGCTATGCCGGCATTGATGACCTGAACGTGAATACTATGCAGCTGTATCTTGGCGATGTATTGGTCGCTGAAAAAGGTGGTCGGGCAGCGAGCTATGTCGAAGAACAAGGCGCAGCCGTGATGAAGGAAAGTGATATTCTGGTACGCGTGGTATTGAATCGTGGCAATGCAGATGCCACAGTGTGGACCTGCGACTTTTCTTATGATTATGTGAAGATTAATGCGGATTACAGATCGTAATACGCAAGTAACCAGCCTACCTTGAATCACTGAAAAGCCACCTTGACGCCTAGTCTCGTTTGGGTGGCTTTTTTATTTCGCCTTGTTGGCGAGTTACTTTTTTTGCTTGCCCCAAAAAAGTAACCAAAAAGAGGGCACCCAGCCATCACGGCCTTACGGCTCCCTTGCGTTGCTCAACAAAACAAGCGGTCACGAAACTCGCCCTAGCAGCTTGCACACTACGCAAGCTGCCGCGGAGCTCAAACAGTCGCTCCCTCTACTCTTATTTTGTCTCCGCTACTCAGCGTGATGGAATGGGATTTGTCTCACCAAACTCACATTGTGAAAATCTGAACGGTTCAAAAAAACAGATTCGTTTCTTAAAATCACTAACCGTTGCGCTCACTTGGTGTTCGGGGTCCCCATCTGCCGCGCCGAGCAACGCAGGATTGACGGGAGTTTTCGGCAAGCAACTGTTTGAGCTCCGTAGGAGCGAGTTTTTGATTGCCGCCCGGCAAACCGAGTAGCACAGGGTAAAAGCGGAAGCTGGGGTGTCTTGTTCTTTGCCTTCTTTCTTATGGACAAGCATAAGAAAGAATGGTCGCCGGAAAGGCGAAATAGATCGCTCATCAAACAACCTTCGCTTTGTGCAAGCACAGAACAGTAACTCGCCAAAAAGGCGAAACAATACGCCTCACCAAAGCACAAACCTAAGAATGACCTTATTATCAATCATCCCCGACAACCCTACCCCGTCCCTGCTTCACCACCCCGCGTTGCATCTTCCCCGCTACCCGCCGTTTTTTAGACGCCAGCGTCGGCCTGGTCGCATAACGCACCGCATGCACATGGCTGGCGGCATCTACAATGTCATGCAAACGCGCAATCGCATCACGCTTATTAGCTTCTTGCGTGCGGTATTGCTGCGCCTTAATCACCAGCACCCCCTCAGCGGTGATGCGCTGGTCTTTGCTATGCAACAACCGTGCTTTAATCACTTCACTCAGGCTAGAGCTGTGAATATCAAAGCGCAGATGGATGGCTGAAGAGACTTTATTGACGTTTTGACCACCCGCCCCTTGTGCACGTATGGCGCTGAGTGTGTACTCGTGGGCGGCGATCGTGATCATGCTTGCAGGGCGTTATTGATGTAAGTAAAAAAGTCATCCACTTCTTGCTGCACGCGGGTGCGCCTGAAGGGTGGCAGGCTTTGCCAGATACGGCGCCCGTAAGGTTTATCGACCAGGCGCGGATCGCAAATCATCAGCACACCGAAATCCTGCTCATCGCGAATCAGGCGCCCGGCACCTTGCTTGAGCGTGATCACGGCATAAGGCAATTGATAGTCCATAAAAGCATTTTTGCCTTCGGCGTTCATTTTTTCGATGCGCGCAGAAAGCACCGGGTCGTCTGGCGGCGCAAATGGCAACTTGTCGATAATGACGCATGACAAGGCTTCGCCACGCACATCCACACCTTCCCAGAAACTTTGCGAGCCGACCAGCACGGCGTTGCCGTGGGCGCGGAATCTATCCAGCAATTCGGTGCGGTTACTCTCGCCTTGCATAAGCAGCGGATAGTCCATGCCTTGCTCTTCAAATGCCTGCTTAAGCAGCGCATGCACTTCGCGCATGGCTTTGAGCGAGGTGCATAACACAAAGGCACGACCGCGGCTGGCTTGCAATACTGGCAAACTCATGGCCGCGACTGCCGCCGTGTACGCGCTGCTGTTGGGCTCAGGCATGCCGGAGGGCACGTAGAGCAAGGCCTGCTGGCCATAATCAAACGGGCTTTGCCAATGTTTGGTCTGTGCCGCCAGCAAGCCCATCTGGCCTTGATAGTGGGTAAAATCACTTTTCACCGCCAGCGTGGCTGAGGTAAAAATCCAGGCGCGCGGCTGCGCATTGAGTTGTTTGCCAAAGCCATCGGCAACACTGAGCGGCGTGGCATGCAACTGCACACTTTGGCTAAATACCTCTACCCAGCGCACCAGGTTGGCGTGATTGCCTTTTAACCAGGCTTCCAGCAACGCCAGCAAGGCTTCGCCACGCTGCCAGCATTTTTCCAGCAAGGGGTCGCGGCCGGCTTGTGTTTCGAGCACAGAGGTCAGGGCGCCCAAGGTTTCCAGCAGGTGTTGGTAGGCAGAATCAAAGTTTTTTAATGCCTGCGCCTTTTGCACCGGCATACGTGACCCTTCAAACTGGAAGACCAACCTGAAATCACGGCAGGCTTTCTCCAGCGGCGGCACGGCCTCACCCAGCGGCACGCAATCTTTGGCCAGCGTCAGGTAAGCCATCTGGCTATCGCGTGCCAGGTCCATCAATTGTGAGGTAGAAATATCTTCGCCAAAAAACAGCCCGGCCACTTCCGGCAGTTGGTGCGCTTCGTCAAACACCACGGTATTGGCACTCGGCAACAGTTCGGCCACGCCTTCGTCGCGCAACATGACGTCAGCAAAAAACAAGTGGTGGTTGACCACCACCACATCGGCGGCCAGCGCCTGTTTGCGCGCCTCCATAACAAAACACTGCTTGTAAAACTGGCAGTCCTGGCCCACGCAGTTATCACGCGTGGAGGTCACTTGCTGCCACACAGTGGCTTGCTCTGGCACCTCGACCAGTTCGGCTTTATCGCCTGTCTGGCTGTGTTCGGCAAAGGTTTGCAAAATAGGGATATATTGCGCATCTTCACGCGATTGAAAGCGGCCTTCCTGGCTGGCACGTTGCAAATGATAGTGGCAGATATAGTTGGCACGCCCCTTGAGCATGGCCACAGAGACTGGCACTTTTAACGCTGCCCGTATCGCAGGCAGGTCGCGCTGGTAGAGCTGGTCTTGCAGCGTTTTGGTGCCGGTAGAAATAATTACCTTACCGCCAGACAATAAGGCAGGCACCAGGTAAGCATAGGTTTTACCGGTGCCGGTGCCCGCCTCAGCCACTAATTGCTGTTGCTGTTCGATGGCTTCTGCAATCGCCTGTGCCATTTCCTGCTGTTGCGGACGGCTACGGAAATCAGGCATGGCCTGCGCTAAAGACCCATTCTCTGAAAATGCGGAACTGACTTGCTGCTGTAAAGACATACATTAATTATCCCACGAGCCACCATAAATCAGGCAGGCATTTTTCAAGAAATGCGTGGGCTCATGGCGGCAGAAACGGATTAAAAAAGCCCAAAAAACTTGCGCATGTTGTTAAAGTATGGCAAGGTTTAGGCCGTAGTCACTTCTGTGTCATCAAAAAACCTTTTCTCCAAGCCCTTGATTGTGATGAATAAATCGTTTATCCGGCTGGCTGCTTTACTGGTCAGCGCGTTGTTATGCCAATGCAAAAGCGTCGCCGCACCCGGCGATGATACGCGCTGGAAAAACGCCTACAGTTACTCACAAGAGCAAGTAATGGAAAGCCAGTCTGGCATTGCTGGCTCCTGGTCAGAAAAAGTAGAAGAAATCATGATTCGCGCCTTGAGCCTTACCGGGGTCGACTATAAATACGGCGGCCGCAGCCCGGAAACCGGCTTTGATTGCAGTGGCTTTGTACAATACGTGTTTAAACACGCCGCCCAAATTTCGCTGCCACCTTCTGCGCGCACCATTAGCGAAATGGGCAACACGGTTAAACGTGAAGAGTTGCAGCCCGGCGACCTGGTATTTTTTAACACGCTGAAATCTGCGTTTTCGCATGTGGGCATTTACGTCGGCAACAATCAGTTTATCCACGCCCCCAGGGCAGGCGCTAAAGTCCGCATCGAAAACATGGACGAACGCTACTGGAGCACACGCTACAACGGCGCCAAACGGCTGGAAGTCGAAGCGTCAAAATAACCGCCTTACTCCCTTGCGCCTTTGACTGGCGTATCACTATGACCCAGAGAGCGTTCTGGATCAATCAGGTCACGAATCAATTGCTTTAACTCTTTGGACTCAGGAAACCTCCCTGCTTCTTTACGTGAAAAAATCACGGCACCATCGCAACGCACTTCCAGGATACCGCCAGTGCCCGGTACCAGATTGACCGACTTTAAATCGCCATCAAATGTGGTCAATAACTCCTGCGCGAGCCAGGCGGCGCGCAACAACCAACGGCACTGTGTACAAAATTCAATTTCTACGATAGGCTTTTGCATATTTCACTCTAAACATTTATTTGCGTGAAGAGTATAGTCAATTTTATTGAAATAGCGGAAAATGAACTTAACAGCGTTCTGTCCACTCTCTGCAAACAGGCTGCCATCAACAGATGCAACTTGACTCTTATTAAAGTAATATTCTTCGCTTAAATTGATCACACAAGGCATGGTATGCGTTCCAAATTAGAAAAATTCAGCTTGCTGGGTGCAGGCGTGTTTGTAGGTATCCTGGTAAGCATCAACATTTCCGCCTGGGCAGACAGAACCTCCGTGTCGCAACTGCCCATAGACGAACTGCGCGTGTTTGCCGAAGTGTTCGCTAAAGTCAAATCTGACTACGTTGAGCCGGTTGAAGACAAAAAACTGATTAACGAAGCCTTGTCTGGCATGCTGCAAGGCCTGGATCCACACTCTACCTTTATGGACGCCGACGCTTACAAAGAGCTGCAGGCTGGCACGCAAGGTGAGTTTGGCGGCCTGGGCATTGAAGTTGCGATGGAAGACGGCCTAGTCAAAGTGGTCACCCCGATTGAAGATAGCCCAGCCTACAAAGCGGGCCTTAAATCTGGCGACCTGATCATGAAACTGGACGACACCCAGGTGCGCGGCCTGACCTTGAATGATGCAGTAAAACGCATGCGTGGCACACCAGACACCAAAATCGTATTGACGGTGATTCGCAAAGGTGAGGACAAACCTCTCACATTCACACTGACCCGCGCCATTATCAAATCACAAAGCGTGAAAAATAAATGGATTGAACAGGATTACGGCTATGTCCGTATTACCCAGTTCCAGGAACGCACGGGTGAAGACCTGGCCAAAGCCCTGAAATCGCTGCTGGCTGAAAACAAAAAACCACTCAAGGGTTTGGTACTGGACCTGCGTAACAACCCAGGTGGCTTGCTGGATGCGGCTGTGGGCGTATCTGCCGCATTTTTACCAAAAGATGATCTGGTCGTTTACACAGAAGGCCGTGTGGTGGATTCAAAAATGCGCTTGAATGCAACACCAATGGACTACGCGCGCCGCGGCAAATCAGACTACCTGAAAGACCTGCCTGAAGAGTTCAAGTCTGTGCCTATCGTGGTGCTGATCAACGCGGGCTCGGCTTCAGCATCCGAGATTGTAGCCGGTGCATTGCAAGACCACAAACGCGCGACAATCATGGGCATCCAGAGCTTTGGTAAAGGCTCAGTCCAAACCATCTTGCCTATGAACAATGGCAGTGCGATCAAGCTGACTACCGCGCGTTACTTTACGCCCAATGGCCGCTCTATCCAGGCCAAAGGCATCGTGCCGGATGTGACCGTAGATGACGGCTCTGATCCAAGTCTGAGCTTGCATGAGGCCGACCTGAAACGTCACCTGTCTAACCCGACCGATGCCAAAGGCAATGTAGACAGCAAAGCAGCGGATGAAGCAAAAGCACGTGCTGCGGCTGAAAAACTGAAAGAAGAGAAGCATGCTGAAACGCGCGGTCCGATTGAGCCTGCCAGCAAAGATGACTTCCAGTTTACGCAAGCCATGAACTTGCTTAAAGGCCTGCCAGTGCAAAAAACACAAGAACCAGCTAAAGTAAGTACCGCCAAGCCATAACACCGCCCCGGTTTGCGCAGCCGACCAGCTGCCGCCGGGATACACAGGGAGCGAATGATGTTGACACTACCGCCACTAAGCCTGGACAAAGCCATACACGTGCTGGATATGGGCTTGCGCACAGTGTTTAGCCCGGCGATTGCCAGCCGCCCCTACCCTGCTGCTGACACGCTCGGTGACGCCAAACTTAGCGGTGACACAAAACATAGTGAAGCCACACTGACCGATAGCGAGCGCAAACATGCTGCCGCCCTCATGCGCATCAATCATGTGGGCGAAGTCTGTGCGCAGGCCTTGTATAGCGGGCAGGCATTAGTGTCGCGCGACCCTGCCAATGTAGAGGCGCTCAAACAGGCCTCGCGTGAAGAAGTAGACCATCTGGCTTGGTGCGAACAGCGCATTCACGAACTCGGCGGCCGCAAAAGCCTGTTGAACCCACTGTGGTTTGGTGCCAGCTTTGGTTTAGGTGTCACCGCAGGCTTGCTGGGAGACAAATGGAACCTGGGATTTTTGGCAGAAACCGAACACCAGGTTGCTGCGCACTTGCATAGCCACTTGCAAGAATTGCCTGCGCAAGACCACGCTTCGCGTGCCGTTGTGTCGCAGATGAAAATAGACGAGGAACATCACGCAGAGACGGCCGAACACCTGGGTGGCGCAGCACTGCCTGCCCCAGTAAAACTGGCGATGCGACTGGCCTCAAAAGTGATGACGCGTACAGCGTATCGCTTGTAAGATTTGTAGTAACCTAGAGTCAACCATGCAAAAATTTAGTGACAACCTTCTCGCACTGGACAATGCCGATCACGTGAAACGCATTGAACTGTATGATGAAAACAATCAGCCTGTGGGCGTGCTTGAAAACAAGCCAGGCACCCAAGGCTCTATCAAGGTATATCATCACCTGTTTAAGGTATTTGGTGAGATTAATACCGATGCGGCGGTAGAAGGCTTAGCCCTTTATGCTGAACATACCGAGGATGCCGAAGACCATCCGGGTAAACACCCTAATATTGACCGCTTGCTGAATGTGCTGGATAAAGAGCAAACGCTTTCAATCAAATTAATTACTGAGTAAGCTAACCTCAGTGATAAAAAAAGCCTCCATAAACTGGAGGCTTTTTCTTTTCTTGCGATTCAACCACATCACTCACTCTGCAAATGGCGGGTAATTGGCGGGTGATAAATAAACTCCAGCAAATGGCCTACGCTGTCCAGGCAATAAAATCCGCGCGAGCCATCGCGATGACTTTTCGGCGCTTCGGTAATGCGCACACCATGGGTGACCATGTGCGTATACCAGTCATCCACGGCCTGTGCATCGGTGAGCACAAAACCGATATGATCCAGCCGCTGCAATGGATCTGCTTTGTAATCCACGCGATGCAGGGCAAATACATCCCCATGATTGGTTAAATACACATTATCCGGATCAGGCTGCCACTCAATATGCATACCAACTATCCGCGTATAAAAATCAATCGCAGCCTCAAGCTCTTTAATAAACAACGCCACATGGCGGATGCCTACCATGCCTTTAGGAATGCTCATGTGACTCCGTTACTCAAAGCTTGGCGCTTTGATTTCATAGCCGTGCGTAATCTCGCACGCCTTTTGCAGCATGATGCTGGCAGAGCAATACTTCTCGGCAGATAGTTTCACTGCACGCTCCACCTGTGACTCATTCAAGCCTTCACCGGTCACCACAAAATGCACATGGATTTTGGTAAACACTTTAGGCACCGTGTCAGCACGTTCCGCCTGAATCTCTGCTACGCAATCGACAATCGGCTGACGGGACTTTTTAAGGATAGTCACCACGTCAAACGAAGTACACGCGCCCATGCCGATCAGCAACATTTCCATTGGGCGCATGCCAATATTGCGGCCGCCGTTTTCAGGTGCGCCGTCTAATACTACCGCGTGCCCGGTTTCGGATTCACCGACAAAACTGACACCATCTATCCATTTCACTTGGACTTGCATTATGACTTTCCAATCATTGAGTGTTTATCTATCGCCAACATTCTCTACTTGGGGGCAATGTTCCATAGACACAAGCCACACAAATATTGCTGCCCACCAAGTTGTTGCGATAAACAGAATTATTTTTATTTCACGCCTAGTAGTTCAACATCAAATACCAAGGCCGCATTCGGTGGAATCACGCCACCTGCACCACGTGCGCCATAACCCATATCAGAAGGAATAATCAGCGTGCGCTTGCCGCCGACTTTCATGCCTTGCACACCGACATCCCAACCCTCGATGACCTGGCTGCCACCTAAAAAGAAATTGAACGGCGAATTACGGTCCAGGCTGCTGTCGAACTTTTGGCCTTTGTGGTCTTGTTTGCTGGCGTCATACAACCAGCCGGTGTAATGCACGGTAACGTTAAAACCGACTTCAGCTTCGCGACCTGAACCGACCACCGTATCAATTTTTTGTAATTCAGTCACATTGGCAGACATTTGTGCAGATTCCTTCGTATTTGACGAGTTAGATTGCGCTTGGCAACCTGTCATGGCCAGCAGCAATACGCTAAGGCCGATTAGTTTGATTGCAGATTTCACTTGTTTACTCCCAGAAAACGACCATTATTTTACGCGTTTTTAACGTCAAATTATCAGATACAGGCTAACGGCCTTCAATCAATTGTTTAAGCAAGGCATCCTGCACCGCGCGCACTGCGGAAGCACGTGCGTGATTGGCAATCACCACCATCACATAACGTTTACCAGCCATATCCTGCACATAACCTGCAATGCTGCTCACACCTTCCAGCGAGCCGGTTTTGAGGTAAGCCATGCCTTTGCTACTCCCCTCGGCCAAGCGCTTTTTAGTGGTGCCATCCAGACCCAGTATGGGCATGGAGGCCATAAGTACCGGCATCACCGGGCGCTGGTAGGCTGTGACGAGCAATTGTGCCAAATGTTCCGCGCTCACGCGCTCTATACGAGACAAACCGGAACCGTTTTCGAGTACCAATTCAGGGAACTGCAATCCACGTTGACGCAGCACCTGTTTAAGCGCCAGCACCGCACCCGCTTCATCGGCAGGGGTAAACCCGGCCTCCAGCGCGATCGTCAACAGCAGTTGGCGCGCCATCACATTGTTGCTCCACTTGTTGATATCGCGCACCACGCTATCCAAAGGTGGAGATAACCAGGTCGTCACCAGCGTATTGGCGTCCGTCGCTGGCGCCAGCACTAACTGGCCGTTGAACTGCCCACCCAATTGCGCCCACAATTTTTTAAAGCTGAAAAATACATATTGCGTGTCGCTAAGCACGCTTAGCTCCAGATAGCGCTCATCGCACTGGTCAGGCAAGGTACCGCTAAACGCCACCGTCACGCCATCCGCTTGCGGCGTGATGCTGTAATGCAAATCGCCACGCCAATCGTTACACGCCCCTTTGCGAGTCTGCATGGTATTAATCACACGGATTTGCGGTAACTCGAATTCTTGCGAGATTTGCACTGCGGGCTTATTGCCTGCATTTGCCACAGAAAAACGGAAACTGGTGTTGCGGCCATTGAGCAACAAGGCGCTCGGATTAGCGTTATAGGCACGCCAGGGCTCGTCGTCCAGCACGGGCCGCTGGCTGACTTCTGGCGCATACACGGACAAGTCCAGAACGAGATTGCCTTTGACCTGACGGATGCCTTGCTGCTGCACTTGTTGCAACAGGCGCCAAAACTCAGTGATATTCAATGCGGGGTCGCCATAGCCCTTGATGATTAAATCACCATCGAGCACGCCCTGATTCAGTGTGCCATTGCGATAAACCTCTGTTTTCCAGCGGTAAGCGGACGTGAGTGCTTCAAGTGCTGCATATGTGGTGACCAGCTTCATCACGCTGGCCGGATTCATGGCTTTGGCGGCATGATGGCTGATGATAGGCCCGCCGCCATCCACAGGCTGCACCACGACTGCCACGCTATCAGCAGGCAATTGTGCTTTGTTTAACGCCTCTTGCAAGTTGGTTGGTAACACAGCGTGGGCCACGGTCACCCAGCAACCACACAATATCAGCAGCCAGCGCATTACAAGCTCTCCACGATGGCGGCTCGCGTTGTTTGTACCAGATGCGCAATATCGGCTGCGGTCAGGCAATAGGGCGGCATCCAGTACACCGTGTTGCCTATCGGCCTTAACAGCAAGCCATGCTTCAAGGCAGCGGCATAGCAGTCACGGGCAAATTGCTGGTTCTGGGTATCCACTTCAAATGCAGTAATCATGCCGCGTTGCCGCACATGCCCCAGCGGCAAATCATATCTTGTGGCCGCCGACCATAATTGCTGCGCAGTGTGCTGGTTATCACCAAGTACATCACGCGTTTCAAACAGTTTCAAGGTTGCCAATGCGGCGGCACACGCCAAGGGATTGCCGGTGTAGCTGTGACTATGCAAAAAACCTTTAACCGTCTGATCATGGTAAAACGCCTGGTAGACGTCATCTGTCGTCAGCACCACCGACAGCGGCAAATAACCGCCGGTAATACCTTTTGAAAGGCAGATAAAATCCGCAATATCACTCACGCGCTCACCCGCTTGCTCACACGCAAACAAGGTACCCGTACGGCCAAAACCGACGGCGATTTCATCAGCAATGATATGCACCTGGTAACGGCTGCAAATTTCACGTGCCCGCTGCAAATACACCGGGTGATACATTGCCATGCCCGCAGCGCCTTGAACCAGCGGCTCAATAATAAACGCGGCTAACGCTGTGTGATGCTCAGCGACATAGGTTTCGAGCGTTTCAGCACAACGTAAAGCGTAAGCCTCGTCTGACTCACCTGATTCAGCCAAACGACTATCCGGGCTGAGCATTTGGGCAGATTGCAGAATCAATGGCGCATAGGTATCTTTAAAAATGGCTACATCGGTGACACTAAGCGCTCCCAAGGTCTCGCCGTGGTAACTGTTTTGCAAGCTGATAAATTTGGTTTTTTGCGGCTGCCCAATATTGCGCCAATAATGAAAACTCATCTTGAGCGCGATCTCGGTTGCACTCGCACCGTCTGAGCCATAAAACGCATGCCCCAGGCCAGTTAATGCAGACAATTTTTCTGATAACGTAACCACAGGCTCATGCGTAAATCCGGCCAGCATCACATGCTCCAACTGATCAAGCTGCGCTTTGATCGCATCTTTAATCACCGGCTGGTTATGCCCAAACAGATTCACCCACCAACTGCTGACAGCATCCAGATAGGCTTTGCCTTCGCTATCAAACAACCAGGCGCCTTCGCCACGCGCAATTGGCACCAAAGGATAGCGTTCGTGATGTTTCATTTGCGTGCAGGGGTGCCACACGCTGCGCAAACTCCGCTGCAATAAATCCTGATTTCCACTCATGGCGCTATTTTAAACCAAGCGCAAACAGCATGCTTGGTTTAAAATAGCGCCTTAAATCAAGTTGTTACACTGAAACAAACACTCTGCATGCAAAAAACCCGCAAACATCTAGAACTGCTCGCCCCGGCCAAAAATGCCGATTACGGTATTGAAGCCATCAACCACGGTGCGGATGCCGTGTATATTGGCGGCCCGGCCTTTGGTGCGCGCGCCAAGGCGCCGAATACGGTGCAGGACATTGCGCGCCTAGTGCAACATGCGCATAAATTTCATGCTGAAGTGTTTGTCGCACTGAACACTATTTTTCACGATAACGAGCTCGAGGGCGTACGCCAGTTGGTGCATCAATTGTATGACAGCGGCGTCGATGCCCTGATCGTACAGGACATGGGTTTGCTGGAACTGGATTTACCGCCTATCCAGTTGCACGCCAGTACACAAACCGATATCCGCACCGTTGAAAAAGCGCAGTTTTTAGACCAGGTGGGCTTTAGTCAGATTGTGCTGGCTCGCGAGCTGGATATTGCCACGGTGCGAAAAATTGCCGATGCCACGACGGCTAACCTGGAGTATTTCATCCATGGTGCCTTGTGTGTCGCCTTTAGCGGCCAATGCTTTATCAGCCATGCGCATACTGGCCGCAGCGCCAACCGTGGCGAGTGCTCGCAAGAATGCCGCTTGCCTTATACGCTGGAAGACCAGAAAGGCCGCATTATCGGCAAAGACAAACATTATCTGTCGATGAAAGATAACGACCAGAGCGCCAATTTGCGTGCGCTGATCGCTGCGGGTGTGAGTAGCTTTAAAATTGAAGGCCGCTACAAAGACCTGCCGTATGTGAAAAACGCCACGGCACATTACCGCCAATTGCTGGATGAGATTTTGGAGGATATGCCGGCATACGCTAAATCCTCTGCCGGGCATGCCAGCTACACCTTTACACCGCAGCCGGAAAAAACCTTTAACCGCAGTGCAACCGACTACTTTGCCAATGGCCGTCAGGCAGATATCGGCGCATTTGATACACCCAAGTTTTCGGGTGAAGAGTTGGGCAAAGTACGCAAGGTGGGCAAAGACTTTATCGATGTTGCCACTGATGTTGAATTACACAATGGCGATGGCGTGTGCTTTTTTGATGTGCACAAAGAGTTGGTGGGCTTACGCGTCAATACTGTTCAAGCACTGGATAAATACACCCAGCGGCTGTTCCCCAATGAAATGCCTGCCGACATCCGCAACAACACGCAGCTCTATCGCAACCGTGACCATGCCTTTATGCGCTTGCTGGAAAAAGACTCCGCCACACGCAAAATCGCGGTGGATGCCGTACTTTATGAAACCCGTGACGGTTTTGCACTGACAGTTACCGACGAGCAAGGGTTTATTGCCACCGCACAAGTAGCGGCCGAAAAACAGCCTGCCAACGATACCCAAAAGGCTGAAGCCTCCCTGCGGGAAAATCTGGCCAAACTGGGCAATACTGATTTTGTGGCAACAGAAATCAGCCTGGAGCTGACCCAATGCTGGTTTTTACCAGCGTCCGTGGTCAATCAATTGCGTCGTGATGCGGTAGAGCAACTGATCGACATCAGGACGCTCGCCTACGAGCGCCCGCCATTGCGAGCCGCTGCCGAACCACCGGCCATTTATCCGCAAGACTCCTTAAGTTACCTGGCCAACGTCTACAACCAGAAAGCACGCGACTTTTACCACAAGCACGGCGTCAAACTGATTGCCAGTGCCTATGAAGCCAATGAAACACTGGATGAAGTGCCGGTGATGATCACCAAGCATTGCCTGCGCTTTAGCCACGGCCTGTGCCCGAAAGAGGCCAAAGGCGTGATTGGCGTACAAGGCACGGTGACCGCTGAGCCGATGACACTGATTAGCGGTAATGACCGGTATACGCTCAAATTTGACTGCAAACCGTGCGAAATGCACGTCATGGGCAAAGTGCGCAAACACATTTTGCAGATTGCGCCACCGCAACCGATTACGTTTTTTGATAAACGTCCGGCATAAAACCAATCGGCCCAGGCAAATTGCCAAGGCCGCTTTTTTCAGGCAAGCTGCAAGCACATCCACCCTGCTTATCGCTCATGACTGAATACGCCTACCTGCTCAAAGTGGCGATCGCCTTAATCGCCATCGTCAACCCCATCGGTTGCCTGCCTATTTTTATCAGTGCCACCAGCGGCTGGAGCAAAGCAGAACGTGCCAAAACTGCACGCACGGTCGCCATGACGGTGATGATTGTATTGTGTGTCTCAGCCTTTATCGGCGACCTGATTCTCGACTTTTTCGGCATTACCATTCCGTCATTTCAGGTCGGCGGAGGTATTTTGCTGCTGCTGATTTCAATCTCCATGATGCATGGCAAACAAGGCGGCACGCGCCAAACTGCCGAAGAAGCGCAGGATATGGCCGAGCGCGAGGTGATTGCGATTGTGCCGCTTAGCATTCCCTTACTGGCTGGCCCAGGTGCGATTTCCAGCATGATACTCACTGCGCAGCAGCACCCGGGATTCTGGGGCCATTTAAGCCTGATTATCCCAGTAGCACTGATTGCGCTATTTATTTGGGGCTTGTTGCAACTCGCCGACGGCATTACGCACTACCTGGGCACAATAGGCATCAACATCGTCACCCGCCTGATGGGTATTATCCTGGCCGCCATGTCGGTGGAGTTTATTGCGCATGGGCTGGTGGGTTTGTTCCCGCAACTGGCGAGCTAAAGAAACCTGTCACAATCAACCACTTAGCGGTAAAATAGCGCTTTTAACGAAACCTGCGCATTTTGAATTCCTCTGTTTCAACTCCATCGAAATCCTCCCAGCAGTGGAAGCCCAACGTGACCGTAGCGGCTATCATTGAGCAGGATGGCAAGTTTTTACTGGTTGAAGAAACCACGGACCGTGGTAACCGCTTTAACCAGCCTGCCGGGCATCTGGAAGAAAACGAGACCATTATCGAGGCGGCAATCCGCGAAACGCTGGAAGAAACCGCTTATGACTTCACGCCTGAAGCATTGGTAGGCATCTACCACTGGCAGCATCCGCTCAACGGTATTACCTATTTGCGCTTTGCTTTTACCGGCAAGCTGGGCACGCATTACCCTGAGCAGGCATTAGATGATGGCATCATTCGTACGGTATGGAAAACCGAAACCGAGATCGCGGCTGAAGGCGAGTTGATGCGCAGCCCGCAAGTATTGTTGTGCGTGCAGGATTACCTGGCAGGCAAGCGTTATTCTTTAGACATTTTGAAGCATTTAGGCCAAGCACTATGAGTAAGCCACATGTCATCGTCGGGTTGTCCGGCGGTGTTGATTCTTCCGTCACGGCCTTGTTGCTGAAACAACAAGGTTATCAAGTCACCGGTTTGTTTATGAAAAACTGGGAAGACGATGATAATGATGAATATTGTTCTTCACGCCAGGACTTAATCGACGCCGTTTCTGCGGCCGATAGAATCGGTATCGACATTGAAACCGTGAATTTTAGCGCCGAGTATAAAGAGCGAGTGTTCGCTAACTTTTTACAGGAATACCAGGCTGGCCGTACACCTAACCCGGATATTTTGTGTAACGCCGAAATCAAGTTTAAAGCGTTTTTGGACCACGCCATGGGCATGGGTGCTGACTTGATCGCCACCGGCCACTATGCGCAAGTGCGTGAAAACCCGATTCAACCCGGCAATTTCCAGTTACTTAAGGCCGATGACGGTAGCAAAGACCAGAGCTATTTTTTGTCACGCCTGAACCAGGCGCAACTGTCAAAAACATTGTTCCCACTGGGCAAATACCTCAAGCGCGAAGTGCGTGAGATTGCCCGTGAACACGGCCTGGCCAATGCCGAGAAAAAGGATTCCACCGGCATTTGCTTTATTGGCGAGCGTCCGTTCCAGGAGTTTTTGCAACGTTACCTGCCACGTCATCCTGGCATCATGCGTACGCCTGAAGGCAAAGTGGTCGGTGAGCACGAAGGCTTGATGTATTACACCATCGGCCAGCGCCAGGGCCTGAAAATCGGCGGCAGTCGCGAAAGCAATGGCGAGCCTTGGTTTGTCGCCGCCAAACATATGGCTGATAATGAATTGATCGTCGTGCAAGGTCATGACCATCCACTGCTACAAAGCGATGGCTTGAAAGCGGGCCAGTTGCACTGGATTAGTGGTGAAGAGCCCCAAACTAATTGGGTGTATGCGGCCAAAACACGTTATCGCCAACCTGATGCACCTTGTGAAGTGGATGCGGTGAATGCTGAGGAAGCGACCATCCGTTTTGGCCAACATCAATGGGCGATCACCCCCGGCCAGAGCGTGGTGGTATATGAAAGCAATGTCTGCCTGGGTGGCGGCATTATCACCGGCGCAATTTAACCCACTTTTAAGGCATGGTTATTGCTTCTGCTTGCATAATATAATGACAACACGCCGCCAAGTGACGAGGAATGACACCGTATGGCCTACGTATTAAAAAATAATGAAGGTGTAATTATTGCTGCCAGCCCGCATACGCAGATTGCTGCAGACTGGGTAGTCATTGAAAACACGGATACTGAATATCTGTGCTTTTTAGATGATGAACTGAAAAAACACCATACTTTCCGTGAAAGCGACATTCAACTGGCACGGGTGCTCGAAGACCTGATCGGTATTTTGATTGATCGCAGCGTGATCAGTTATACCGACTTCCCAAGCCCAGCCCAAAAACGCCTGAACGAACGACAAACCTTGCGTCACAAAAACAACCTGCACCTACTGGGTGAGGATGACGTGACACCGCTCTAACGACCCCTTGTCACCACCCTGATGGACGCACGACGGCTGCTTTGCCGCCTGCCGCGTCCTCGCCTCATATATACCAAGCATTTGCGCCTGCCCAGCCAGAGACGTAATCCGTCTATCGCTTTCTCCATTCAACACCTACCGAGTCATACGCACGGTATATATCCCGCCATCCCACCCACAACCGCAATTGACAATCATTCTCATTATCAAATAGCATATTACCTCACTAATACATATAACCATGAGGAGAGGATGAGATGATGCGTTTAACCCGCACATTGCCTGCACGATTACACATTTTAGCGTCACCACTTACGGCTATGCTGCCCGAGACCGCTACCATTCAGCAGCGAACACACAGGGGCCGCCCATGATGCACAGACTTAAACACGTGTGTTACGCCACACTACTCGCCTGTACGTTGCCTGGCAACGCCTGGGCGGGTTACTACCCCATGTATGCCAGTTGGGATCAGCCCAATGGCCTAGGCTCAGACATCACGCTGACTTATAGCTTTAGTAACCTGTTTAACGGTGATGTAGTAGATGCTCATGGGCAGCCATTCTCGGTAGACGTCATGCGCAGTGCTTTTGAACAAGCCTTTAGCGACTATGCGACTGTGCTGCCGATTCATTTTAGAGAAATCACTGACACTGGTCCTCTACCGGAAACCGGTGAGTATGACCCAACAGGCCTGGCAGATATCCGCATTGGTGTCGTACCAACTATAGACGATGCCAACGCCTATGCTTACTTTCCGCAAGAGACGACAACCAGCGGCCTGGCAGGGGATGTGGTATTTAACGGTGAGCGTTTCGGGTTGGGCTGGACGCCCATATTTTTCTACGCAGTCGCACAACACGAGCTGGGGCATTCACTAGGGTTGGGACATTACATCAACGACGAAGCGCCCTCCGAAACGACGTTTGCTAACGCCACTTACAATGGCCCGATTTTACCTTTGAATAGCCTGACTATCTCCGCCCTGCAAGCGGTCTACGGTGCGGGTAGCGGATCGGTGACGCCATTGTCTGCCATCCCAGAACCTGTCAGCAGCGCCTTATGGCTCGCTGGCTTATCCCTGTGTTTTGTTAGCAGAGAAAGAAAATACAAATGAAGCGATTACACCATGCATTAGCGCTGGCTGGGCTCATACTCACGCAGCCAGCACAGGCATTAACCATTGAGTTTGACTACACTTATGACACCAAAGGCTTTTTTACCGATCTGCTAACGGGCGCGCCCATCATTGAACGCCGAGCAATACTGACACAGGCAGCTTCGTTCTATAGTGGATTCACTGACAGCCTCAGCGCCATTACGCCACAGGCCGGTGACCAATGGTCAGTGCAAATCACACACCCAAGTTTGGGCGGTGGTGCCATCACACTCAGCAATCTCGAGATTGCTGCCGACACCCTGCGTATTTATGTGGGCGGCTCAAACTCGGCACCAGGCGTGCTCGGGTTTGCTGATAGCGGATACAACCTCATCGCCAGCGGCTCAGAGGTGTTTATTGATGCGGTTGCTACCAGAGGGCAAGAAAACGCCGTCGGGGCAGCCGCGACCGACTATGGCGTTTGGGGTGGCATGATCTGGTTCAATGCTAACAACAGTTGGTACTTTGGTAGCGATGCAGCGGGGCTGATGCCCGGAACGCCGGATTTTCTGACCACAGCGACCCACGAAATCGGCCATATTCTTGGCTTTGGCTCGGCAGACTCTTGGTGGGCACAGACTGACAATGGCTACTTCACTGGCACAAACGCTGTCGCGGCTTATGGTGAGGCCATTCCACTGGATCGTTTCGGCGCCCACTGGGCCACAGGCACCATGAGTACGGTGGATGGTGTGCCACAAGCCACCATGATGGACCCCAGCACCCCTGCGGGAAGCCGCGAATTACCTACGCTACTCGATTATGCAGCGTTTGCTGATATTGGTTGGCAAGTCACGGCAACCGCCGTGCCAGAGCCTGGCAGCTATGCCATGTTGACGGCAGGGTTCGCACTCATCACCTTAAGCGCCAGCCGCAGACGGGCACTCTAAGCACTGATCGTTACAAACAAAACGCCCCGATACCTGCGGGGCGTTTTGTTTACAAGCTAGATTAGAAGCGCTATCAATAAGTTAACTCGACCAAAAACTTCACATTTCTCCCTGGCCCATACATACCTAACCCTCCCATCGTACCATCCAGACGATACAATTCATTTTTAAGGTTTTCACCAATCAGACGAAATGTTAACTGCTCATTCACCTTATAGCGAGCGCCTGCATTCCATAGTTCATAGCCATCCTGGACTCCAAATACATAGGCACTGGTTGGCGTCCCGTCGCCACTAATTAGGATATTACGATCAGAAACCTTACGATAGGTTAGGTTTACATCCAGACTCTTAGTCAACTCGGTACCAAGATTAATATTTAAAGCATTACCAGGCGCGGTATACAAAGGCACACCCACAAGTCCGGTAAATATTTCACCGTTAATTCTCGAATAGCCGCTACGTAGGTACCAGCTTCGGTATTGCATAAAACTCTCTACCTCCACCCCATTTCTGCGCTCCCAACCATTTTGGGTAATGCGTCCAGACTCCTCACGTAGTGAGGATAATAACTGTGAGGTGTAGATGTGATAAAAATTCAACTTGCCAGAAAACCATACATCACTACCCAACAAGTGCGGATTCTGATAGCTAATGCCTGCTTCCGTAGACTCTGACAATTGTGGTTGATAAAGGTCACCACAAATACGTGATGCAGGATAAATATTAGGTACAAAGGGAGGACGGCAGCGGCCAAACGCTCCTTGTGTAAAATACTCATCAATCAATGGTGGCCGAAAACCCTGCCCATAATTGGTGTAAAGCGTCAGTTTCTCCGGATTATTTTTGGCCAGCACATCATATGACAATCCTAAACTCCAGGTTTCTTCCTTGAGTTTGATTTTGCTTGCTTGCTTATAAGGGGCTAATAAAGCAAGCGTTCCACCTGCAGCCTCCACCTCATAGCGATCTTGCCGATAGCCCGGAATCACCGTGAACTGACCAAGCTCAAATGTAGGCTGTATATAAATCGCATTAAATGACTTACTACCTGGTGGCGCCGATGCATTGAATCCATTGGTAGGATTAAAGTATGGGTTGTCATAAAGACGAGTCACATCACGCTCACTAGAGTTATATTGATAACCAGTAAGCAGTGAAAAATTAAAGAACCCCTTTTCCGTAAAAACTGCCTGATTACTAATATCTACGGTACGTGTTTTATATTGATAAGTATCTCTGGCATCACCGCGGCATCTGGTCACATCTGAAGGATTGGGGGTGTAGACAGTACCGCTACATCCGGCTGGCGCATTAGGATTAATCACAGGTGACAGGCCTGGCGGCGCCAGATCCTCAAGATTGGTGTGACCAGCGCCGACCGTAGCTTTCAAATTAACCCATGGATGCTCGGGATTATATTTCACCGTTTCAGACCATGTCAGGTCATCAATGGAACGAATAACGTAGCCAAAAAAACCAGGCGTCGCAGAGTTAGCATCGTACTGCTGCAAACCCATGTCATCGAATTTAACAACAGAGGTCACAAACTCCAGATCTTCAGTTGGAAATACACTTACTTTCAATAAATGAGAAATTGACTCAATGGCAGAATTCTCCAGCTTACTGCCATCACCCAAAGTAATGTTATTTGCTTGACGGTTAGAATAGTTATAAAGAATATCTACACGCTCGTCCGGGCGCGCATATAACAAATAAGAGCGTGAATACTCATCACTGTTATTGCCATAGCCAAACTTGACCTTGCCGCCATACTTCTGGCCAGGTTTTAAAAAGTCTTCTGCATTTTTAGTCGTTGCATTGATAGTGCCCCCCAGTGAACCGGAACCGCTGGTGATTTGCGGACCACGTTGCACTTCTATGCTTTTAAGTAATTCCGGCTCAATAAACGTGCCGCCCATACGGTATTTTTCAAAACCCTTGGGTACGCCATCCACTTTCACCATCACATCTTCATTATCAGCATAGCCACGAATGCTAAATGTCATGCCAGTAGGGCGTGGACCACCAGAAATAGACACTCCTGGGACAGACCTCACCGCATCAAAAATATTGCTGGGTTGCGCTCTCTGTAACTGCTCGCTGGTAATCGTAGTGATTGGCAATGTACGGTTAATACCGGTGTCTGGTGTTTTGATCTTGGTGTCAGTCACCGAAACCTCAGGCAAAGTATCAACGTCGTCTGAATCCGCCTTTTTCGCAGCTTTACTTACGGGAACAGAGACTGCTTCACTCACGGCCTCATTAACAGTTTGGGCGTCGGCATACGCCAGCTGCAAGCATGCAATCATCACCAACCAGCAGACGGCTATACTGCCGACCGATCTGAGCAGTGCACTCTTCTTTTTAATATGTTGTAACCAGGAGTCGTCAGAGCTTGCCATCATGAAGCACTCTTTTATTCATTCATAGGATAGAAACAAAGGGGCTATTTAGCCCCTTTGTCATGGTCGCACTAACGGGAAATTAGGCTTTGTTGCGGCGTGCTGCAAAAGCCATCAAACCCAAGCCCAATGCCATCATGCTGAAGGCTTCTGGCTCTGGAACTGGTGTGACTGTTGGCACAGAAACAGCCGCCAAAGCCAACTGATCCAAGCTCATGCTGGATGAAGTGGAAGTGAATTTGAATGTGTACAGGCTAGCCGCGCTGACGCTAGTCCATTTCCAGTACAGCTCTTGCTCTGCTGTCGCGCCACCCATCACAGTGCCTTGATCTTCATTGAACTGCAGTACTGAAGTCGCTGAAAGACCGTTCAATGTCGCAGTCGTGTTCGCCAAGGTACCCAGCGTACCAATACGCAGGTACACATCGAACAGGCCACTGGTTGAACCACTCAGCGTCGCAGTAAATGATGTAGCGCCAGAGAAGCTGTAAATATTACCGCCACCAGTTACAAATGAACCGCCACTGGTTTCCACTACTGAAGCTGTCGTGCCAGCCGTCACAGCAACATCAGGTGAACTGTCGCTAGTACCGTTAAAAATATTCCATTCGGCATAGCTAACTGGCGTTTCGCTACCCCATGGATTGGCTGAGTTCCAAACTGCCTGTGTCGCAAATGCAGAACTACTGAACGCCATGCCTAAAGTAAGTGCTAATACTGAAACTTTCATTGTTAATTCTCCTCAACAAGCGCTTGTTCCCCTTCCTCTCGAAGGCCATTGCGCTACCTCTAAAATAAGTCTCACGGACCCACACCGTTGAGTATTTCAATCTCCATGCTGTCAACGCATGGTTAAAAACTGAAATTGAGAGAATAAATTTATTTTTCTATGGCGGTTGCCGTTTCAAAATCGACCACAAAGCGGTATTGCTTGCCGCAATCGATAATGACTTCTTTTTGCCCACGTTTTAACAAGCGAATATCCACCTTGATGCTGCCAAAACCATCATGAGCAATCAGCTCATCCAGTAATTCGAGCAATCTTTTTTTAACCGGCGCATTTACAGCTTGCATAGAATTTATTCATCATTGTCTTGTTTGATTTTAAATGATAACAATTATCATTTAGTTTATCAATAATAAATTAACAAAGTGCACGCGTAAAGAATGGTTAATGATAAAAATGGGGTTTTCAGAAAAAAACAAAACCGGAACAATGGCTTAGGCGAATAGCGTCTCACCCTGTGACTATCGTCAGGAACAAGACCGTAAAATAGAGGAAAAACGAAGCAGAATACCCGCATTGATAGCAGGCACTCTGTCATGAAGCCAGGTTAGGGCTGTGGCATGGTTTGTTTGAAGCTAGGGCGCTTCACCAGCACGCCATAATGCTTGGCCAGGTTAGGAAACTTCTCCTGCCAGTATTTGCCTTCCCACTGAACGCTTTTAAAACGTAAATCCAGGTAGCCCAGCGCAGTGCCCAGCGCAATATCGGCCAAGCTGAAGGTTTCGTTCACACACCACTTTTTCTTAAGCAAATCATCATCCAGTGTGGTCAATCCGGCGGTCACTTTGGCAAATTGCTTTTCAAGCCAGGCCACAGATTGCTGCGCTTCTGGTTTGCGCTGCTCCAACATCGTCGCCACCGCGGCATCACAGACGCCATCGGCCAAGGCTTCCCAGCGGCGTACTTTAATTTTCGCAGAGTGATCTTGCGGAATCAGGTGCGCCACCGGCGTACGGTGATCCAGGTACTCAACAATCACCCGCGAGTCATACAAAGCATCACCATCATCGAGCACCAGCACAGGCACTTTGCCTAGCGGGTTATGTTGGCTCACCGGACAGTCTGGTGCCGACAGCACCACCTCAGTCAGCGTTAAATCAACATGTTTTTCAATGGCCACAATACGCACCTTGCGTGCATAAGGACTGTTTACCGTATATAAAAGCTGCATAGTGTGATGTGAGCCAAAAGGTTAAGTACTTTTCCCGAAAAAATACCCCATGACAAAAAGCGCATATCCAAACATCGCGTGTCTTGGGGTAGTTTTATTATAATAGCTTTTGGCATGGGCTTAGAATGGTCACATGCATAATTTTTAACCTTGCTGGCAACCTAATGACCACATCTGCACTTTACCAACACTTACCCGCTTATTTGAACGCCGCCATCATCAGCCAACAGGTAAGCCTGGCCTTGTCAGAAGACATGGGCAACGGCGATCTGACCGCGGCCCTGATTCCGGCAGGCACACAAGCCAGCGCCACCATCATCAGCCGCGAAGCCGCCGTGATTTGTGGTTGCGTCTGGTTCGCCCAATGCTTTGCGCAACTGGATGCGGACATACAACTGGAATGGCTGGTCAAAGATGGTGACCAGGTGACGCCTAACCAGCCACTGGTCCATATTCAAGGCGATGCGCGCGCCATGCTCAGCGCCGAGCGCCCGGCACTCAACTTTCTGCAAACCCTGTCTGCCGTGGCAACGCATACCCGCCACTATGTCGATGCGATTTCCGGGTTGCCAACACAGATTCTCGATACCCGCAAAACCCTGCCAGGGCTGCGTCTGGCACAAAAATATGCCGTACTCACCGGCGGTGGCGCCAACCAGAGGCTCGCCTTATACGACGGCATCCTGATTAAGGAAAACCATATTGCGGCCGCAGGCTCTATCGCCGCAGTACTCACTGCCGCTTTTGCCTTAAAGCAGACGAATAATATCCAGATTGAAGTGGAAAACCTGGATGAACTGCAACAAGCATTAAGTGCTGGCGCGACCAGTATTTTGCTGGACAACTTTACGCTGGAAGACCTGCGGGAAGCGGTAGTGATTAACCAGAAACGCGCCTTGCTAGAAGCCTCGGGCAATGTCGATTTAACCACTGTGCGAGCGATTGCAGAAACTGGGGTGGATAGGATTTCGATTGGCGCGCTGACTAAAAATATACAGGCAGTGGATTTGAGTATGCGGATTCAGATGAAATTGTAAGCTCACGAAAGAATCATTCGGTGAACGGAAAAGGCTAACGTTCTAACCGAACATCCTGTTTCGCCTCTCGGCGAGTCACTTTCTGATGCTTGCCCCTCAGAAAGTAACCAAAGAAGAGGGCACCCAGCCATCACGGCCTACGGCTCCCTTGCGTTGCTCGACAAAATAAGCCGGTCACGAAACTCAACCTTGTAGCTCACACAGAACGTGAGCTACTGCGGGATTCGAACAGTCGCTCCCTCTACTCTTATTTTGTCTCCGCTACTCAGCGTGATGGAATGGGAGTTATCTCGCCAAACTCACATTTCATAAATGCGGACGGTCTAAAAACCAGATTCTTTTTCTTCAATTCGCGAATGGTTGCAGTCGTATGGTGTTCGGGGTCCCCATCTGCCGCGCCGAGCAACGCAGGCTTGGCGGGGGTAGTCGGCAAGCAACTGTTTGAGCTCCAAAGGAGCGAGTTTTTGATTGCCGCCCGACAAGCCGAGTAGCGCAGGAAACAAGCGGAAGCTGGGGTGCACTTTCTTTTGGTTACTTGTTCTTTGTGCAAGCAAAGAAAAGTAACTCGCCGAAAGGGCGAAAAGCAACATCACAAAAACAACCCTCTTTTGCAATCCCGCCCTCTATAAAACACTCAATAAAACACACATAAAGTGACCATTCTTGCCACTTTTCCATGGCATGATTCTTGCACCATATGCTGGTACTCCTGCCCAGATATGACATGAATAGCCCAATCCCATTTTCACTGCCGAAAACCCTAGAAATCCTGCGTCTAGGCGATTTGCTACGCATGCTGGTTTCCGATGGCCGCATCGAAAAAGCATGGGCAGAAAAACTGCATCAGGACCGCAAGCGCGACAGTTCGAAAATCCACCCGATTGTGATTGTGGCCGAACAGAAATGGACCGACCAGCGTCAGCCGTCACAATTGCTGACGGTGGACAGCCTGAGCCGTTATGTGGCGGAAAAGGCGGATGTGCCTTATTACCAGATTGACCCACTGAAACTTGATTTCAGCGCGGCAGCGCAAATTGTATCGCAGGCCTATGCCGAACGCTTACGCATCATGCCGATCACGGTCAAGGATGGCATCGCCTCGATTGCGACGGCCGATCCGTTTCACCAGGAGTGGCTGCATGACCTGGAGCGTTTGCTCAAGCTAAAAATTCAAGTGGTGATGGTCAACCCGCTAGATTTACAGCGCTACCTGCCTGAGGTCTATCAGCTGTCTGCCGCGATTCAATCGGCCAATGCGGCCAAGGCCGGGCAGATTGTAGGCGTACAAAATTTTGAACAGTTGATTGAGCTGGGTAAAGACCGCCAGCTCGATGCAAATGAACAGCATGTGGTGAACATTGTCGACTGGCTGTTTAAATATGCGTTTGAACAACGTGCCAGCGATATTCACCTCGAACCACGCCGCAATATGGGCTTGATGCGCTTCCGTATTGATGGGGTGCTGCACCAGGTTTACCAGTTGCCCAGCAATATCATGAACGCGATTACCAGCCGCATTAAGCTGCTGGGCCGTATGGATATGGTAGAAAAGCGTCGTCCGCAGGATGGCCGTGTCAAAACCGTAGGCACCGACGGCAAGGAAATCGAGTTACGGTTATCGACCATGCCAACCGCATTTGGCGAGAAGCTGGTGATGCGGATTTTCAAGCCGGATATTCTGGTGCAGGACTTTCAGCTACTGGGTTTCTCCAAACGCCAGAGCGAACAGTGGGCGCAATGGACGCATCAACCGAATGGCATTATTTTGGTCACCGGGCCTACCGGCTCGGGTAAAACCACCACTTTGTACACCACGCTCAAGCAACTGGCGACAGATGAGGTGAATGTGTGCACGGTGGAAGACCCGATTGAAATGATAGAACCTGCGTTTAACCAGATGCAGGTAACGCAGAATATCGGCCTCGGTTTTGCCGAAGGCATACGCACGCTGATGCGGCAAGACCCGGACATTATCATGGTCGGCGAGATTCGCGATCAGGAAACCGCGGATATGGCCATTCAGGCTGCATTGACGGGCCACCTGGTGCTGTCTACCTTGCATACCAATGATGCGCCTTCCGCCGTCACGCGCTTGCTTGACCTGGGCGTGCCTGCTTACCTGATCCACTCCAGTTTGCTCGGCATTATGGCGCAGCGCCTGGTGCGTACGCTATGCCCGCATTGCAAAACCGAGGCAGAGATTTCGGACGATGAATGGGCCAGCGTCACGCACCCGTTCAAGGCCAAGAAACCGGCCAAAGTCATGCAAGCTGTCGGCTGCCAGGAATGCCGCCAGACTGGGTATCGAGGGCGCACAGGTATTTATGAAATGCTGACCTTGACGCCCGCCTTGCGCAAGCTGATTACCCCGGAAACCGATTTGCTGCAGTTACGCCAGGCCGCGACTAAGGCTGGCATGCAACCCTTGATGCTTAATGGCGCAGAAAAGATTGCCGCGGGCCTGACCACCGTGGCAGAAGTGTTAAAAGTCGCCCCGCCGATTGAAATGGACTAGCCATCACGCGTTGCGTTTTTGCAAAGCCTATTGATAACGCAGCGCCTCAATCGGGTTTAACCTGGCTGCTTTTCTGGCCGGATAAAAACCAAAGAAGACGCCGATACTGGCGGCCACACTAAAAGCAATCAACACAGAAGCACTGGAAACAATCACCTCCGCCTGCGTAAACACACTCACCAGCACCGCACCCGTCACGCCGATGACAATGCCGATCAGGCAACCGACAATGGAGATCATGATTGCCTCCAGCAAAAACTGCATGAGGATATCGCGTTCACGCGCACCGATCGCCATACGGATACCGATTTCGCGTGTACGCTCCGTCACCGACACCAACATGATATTCATAATGCCGATGCCTCCCACCAGTAACGAGACTGAGGCAATCGCCCCTAGCAGCAAAGACATGGTACGCGCAGTTTCAGCCGCCGAGTTGGCAATGGCCGTCAAGTTACGCACCGAAAAATCACTGTCAGCGCCTTCGCGGATATTGTGGCGCTGGTTGAGCAGGCTATTCAACGCATCCTCCACCATGCTCATGACGTTATCAGACTCAGCTTGCACCATAATCTGCCGCACGGTGCCCGGCAACTGGTTACCGAACAGTTTACGCTGTGCGGTGGTGAGCGGCACAATGATGGTGTCATCCTGGTCGCGCCCATCCAGTGTTTGCCCTTTGCTATCCAGCACGCCCAGCACCACAAACGGCCGCTGGTTGATACGGATAGTTTTGCCGATAGGGTCCACGTCATCCTCCTCACCAAACAGGTTTTGGACTACCGTTTTACCTAGCAGCGCCACGCGGGTGGCAGAACGGGTATCCGAAGTGGAGAACGGATAACCAGCCGACAATCCCCAGCCACGGATATCCATATACTCTGCTGTCGTGCCAATAATATCGGTATTCCAGTTATTGCTGGCATAGACCACTTGCCCCTTACCCATGGTCACCGGCGCGACGCCCACTACGCCATACAGCTCCCCAATAGCATTCGCATCACGCACATTAAGTGAAGGCGCGTTACCAGTCGCGGTGCGCGCGCCACCCATCCGTGGCGGCCCTGAAAGCACGACAAATAAATGGCTACCCATGGCACTGATTGAGCGTTTGACTGAAGCCTCAGCCCCCTGGCCGATGGCCATCATCAGCACTACTGCACCTACACCGATCACCATGCCTAGCATGGTCAGGAAGGTACGCAAACGGTTAGCGCCCATGGCATGCCAGGCTTCGCCTAACATGGCGCTAAACATGGTCATGTCCTATGACAGTTGATGCAACAGCGCCAGTGTCCTGCACAATACGCCCATCCAGGAATCTCACCTGCCGCTTGGCGTGCTCGGCAATATCAGTTTCATGCGTCACCAGCACAATGGTGATGCCTTCCTGGTTCAAGCCATCAAAAATAGCCATAATCTCTTCACTGGTGGTGCTGTCCAGGTTACCGGTGGGTTCATCTGCCAGAATCAAGCGTGGCTGATTCACCAGCGCACGGGCAATAGCGACACGCTGTTGCTGACCGCCGGAAATCTGGTTTGGGTGGGAATGCATATGCTTGCTCAAGCCCACCTTTTCCAGCAATAGGCTGGCACGGGCATGACGCGCTTCTTTGCTGACCCCGGCATAGACCAATGGCAAAGCCACGTTATCCAGCAAGCTGGCGCGTGCCAACAGGTTAAAGCCCTGGAACACAAAGCCTATGGTCTGGTTACGCACCTTAGCCACCTGGTCCGCCGCCATGGTGGCCACGGCGTAACCATCCAGCACATAATTGCCAGCGGTAGGCATATCCAGGCAGCCCAGAATATTCATAAAGGTCGACTTTCCCGAACCGGAAGGGCCCATGATGGCGACATAATCGCCAGCCAGCACCTGTAAATTGACATCCTTTAATACCGGAAAATCCCCTGCGGCCGTTTGATAGGCCTTGTACAGATGGTTCACCTCAATGACAGACTGTTGCATGCGTTTAGAACATTCTCGGGCCGCGCGGGCCGTTATTGTTGCCCTGCCCTTTATTAGGCGCATTGTCTCTTTGCAACTCGCTCACAATGACTTTATCGCCCGCCGCCAAACCATCGCCTGAGACCACGGTGGAACGGCCATCTGTAATCCCGGTATGCACGCGTACCATGACTGGCTTCCCGGCCTTGAGTACATAAATCTTGCCCATGACACTGCTGGCAGCAGCGCCTTGGCCTCCACCTTTCGCACCATGCTTGCGCCAGCCACGCTTACCTTCCCCGCCACCGGCTTCTGGTTTTGAGCTATCAGGTGTAGCAGCGTTGTCCAGCTTGGGTTTATAGCGCAAGGCAGCATTGGGGACGAGCAAGGCATGCCGGGCTCTATCCACAATAATATTGACGTAGGCTGTCATGCCCGGCAGCAGGGTTAAATCCTGGTTATCGACAGACACCACCACGTTATAGGTCACCACATTCGAGGTGTTGGTCGAGTTTAAACGTAGCTGCTTCACTACCCCTTCAAAACTGCGATCCGGGAAGGCATCCACATTAAAATTCACTTTCTGCCCTTCCTTGATTTTGCCGATATCCGCTTCGGCAAAACTGGTATCTATCTGCATCTTGGACAGGTCTTGCGCAATCTGGATCAGGGTTGGCGTCTGGAAACTGGCAGCCACCGTCTGGCCCACGTCGACCACCCGGTTAACCACCACGCCCGACACCGGCGATCGAATAATACTGAAATTAAGGTTAGTCACATCACGCGCCAATAAGCCACGTGCCGTTTCCAGTTGCGCCTTGGCTGACTTTAATACCTGCACGGCCGTATCCAGCTCCTGTTTAGAGACATACTCCTGCGCATACAACTGGCGCATGCGTTTTTCATTGGCAATCGCGAGCTCTACCGCCGCCTCGTTGTTCCTGACACTGCCTTGTGATTGTGCAATCTGCGCGTTAAACAAGCGGCTGTCCAGCTCCAGCAACACCTGGTCTTTTTTAACCACATCATTAAAGTCAACATACATCTTGCGCACAATGCCCGATACCTGGGTACCGACACTAATCAGGCTGACCGGGTTGAGCGTACCATTCGCCGATACGGTTTGCTCAATATGCCCTTGTGTCACCTCATCCAGCCGGTACAAGTCTTCCGGCTTGGGTTGATGGGTGTGCTTGTAGTACCAATAGGCCGCGGCGGCGATCGCCACTAACAGCAACAACACCAGTATGTTTTTGATGCGCTTCATGAATGCGTGTCCATTTATTTTATTGACTAGGTGCCTGGGCACCGGGCAAATCACTAACAGGTGCTTGGGCACCAGGTAATGATTGAATCATGGCATGGTCGAGCACGCCTATCGCTTGCGCCAACGTCGCGCGCGAGATATTAGCGTTAAGCCCCGCCTGGATGTTTTGCTGGCGAGCCGCGGCCAAGGCACTTTGTGCATTCAAAGTGTCGATGATATTGCCAACGCCAGACGTATAACGGCCGAAAGCCACCCGGTAAGATTGCTCCGCACTTTCAAGCAAAACCTTGCTGGCAGTGACTGACTGCAAGGCAGTGCGCAGGTTCTGATAAGCACTCCACACATCCAGTGAAATCTGCAAACGCAGACGGTCACGCTGAGCGAGGCGTAAATCAGCCGTGGCCTCTGCCGCACGGATACGGTAGGTAGGTGCATAACCGGCAAACAAGGGGATGGAAACCGTGACGCCCAATGTGGTAGCGCTGTTGGCGGCATATTGTGAGCCATCCTGCAGGTTATTGGAGACGCCCATGCTAATGGTCGGTTTGCTGGCCGCTTTACTGGCAGCAATGCCGGCCTCGGCGGCGCGCACCTGTGCCTCGCTGGCCAGCAAGTCTGGGCGGCGCTGCCCTGCCTGTTCAATTAATGTGCCTACATCGTCCAAAATGCCTGGTGGCACATCAGTACTGCTGCTCGCCAGCCTCACGCTACGGTTAGCCGGCCAACCCATCAGATTCACCAGGTTACCGTAGGCCACACGCAATGTGCCTTCGATGGTAATACGTTGCAAGGTCAGTTGCGCATACGCGGTCTGTGCCTGCAACTTGTCTGCCGGGGTTGCCACGCCCGCCTGATAGCGTGCATTGGCAGCCTTGAAACTCTCTTCTGCCGCACGCTCAGCCTGCTGGGCCGCCGTGAGTGCTGCCATATTGGCTTGCACCTGGTAATAGGCAATGATGGTATTCAGCAACACCGCTTGCACGGTACTGCTTTGTGTTGCACCGGCCGCCAGCAATAACTGGCGCGCACTCTCCACGTTGGCCTTGCGGTTGCCGAAGTCATATAACAGGTAACTCGCGACCAGGCTATTGGAAAGATTGAGGTTAGGGTTGCCACGCGTGGCCGACTCAGGATTGAGCACACCCATATTGCTGGAGACTGTATCGGTCACGCTGGGTAAATAGGCAGACTTGGCCACGCCTAGTTGCGCAGCTTGCACACGCGCACTGGCCCACATTTCACTGGTTTGCGGGTTATGGCATAAACTGATTTCTGCTACCTCTGCCAGCGTCAATGCTTGTTGCCAATCCACTTCGCCGCAACCAGATGCACTCCCCCAATACGCGCCCGGGACCTTAGGCAGAGTTTGTACTTGCGTGTCTAAAGGATCACCATCGTTGTAAAACAGCGACTCTTGCGCCTGCACACAAGCAAGGGGGAACAGCATGATGATCCATAACAATATGCGCATGTCATTCCACATTTAATCAACCAGACAGCACAATAAAAGCAAGGTCATACACATCATTCCAATCAGCAGATGTGCCATCTTAAATGAACCCTGCGCGAGACTAAAGAGAGCGATACATTTTGATACTTTTAAGCGCAGAAAAGTAGATAAGACTCAGGAGGAAAATAGGGTTAAATGCCAGCAACTGCCAACATTCAGTGTGACTTGCTTTTTATTGGCGCCGAACGCCCATGTATCATTTGTGCTAACAAATGCTGGCCAGATAGCCGCGACACCACAACCACCGCCAGCACATGTACCGCAATCAGGCCAAGCAAGCTCAGGCTTAGGGCAGCATGTAGATCCACTGGCCAATCCTCACCCCAAAAGGCATCCGTGCGACTCAACCAGCCAGTCAGCGCCAGCGCGGCAATCAACAACCAGATCAGGTACACAGCCCACTGGCCGAACGGATTATGGCCACGATGCGCGGTGATATGGCCCTGCCGCAATTCGGCAATATGTGTGCGCAATGCACGCCAGCCGGGCAGGTAGAAACGCGCACTACTGACTTTGCTCAGACAGCCCAGCAAAATACGCACAACCACCATGGTGATTACCGCATAACCGACTGCACGATGCAGCCAGTCGGTTTCATACCAGACATAACTCATAAGCCACAGGGAGATCACCCCTGCCGCTACCAGCCAATGGCTCAGCCGCACCCACCACGGCCACAGCATCTCAGCGCGTGTTTGCATCCGCGTGACTAGTCTTTCAGGCCAATGGCTTTCACGATGGCCAGCGTTTTCATGTCGAAATAAATTTCGACCTTTTTGCCTTCTTTGCTACGGCCATAAATCTCGTAACAATTACCGTCAATTTTAAACTTCTTGATCGTATAGCCTTCTGCTTCCATCGCTTCTTTCAGCGTATCTTCAGAAGCCCACTCCTCTTTAGGGTAGGACTTGCAATCAGCCGCAGCAAACGCTGCCTGAGAGCCCAACAGACCCATGGCCAATAAGAGTGAAAAACCAATTTTTTTCATGTTTGCTTCCTTTCTGTTACGCATACAATTCGACCTGGCGAATCTCAGCAAGATTCGAGACACCTGTGAGTGCCATGGTCATTTCCAATTCATCGCGCAGGGTGCGGATGACTTTGGCCACCCCCATCGCCCCTTCTGTCGCCAGGCCCCACACATAAGGGCGGCCAATACATACGGCATCAGCCCCCATGGCCAGTGCTTTAAATACATCCTGCCCGGAGCGGATGCCGCTATCGACCAGGATTTTACACTGTCCGCCCACCGCTGCCACGATATCCGGCAACACAGCGGCGGCTGACGGCGTACTATCGAGCACGCGCCCACCGTGATTAGAGACAACGATACCCTCATAGCCCAGCGCCACCACCTGTTTAGCATCATCCACATGCATCAGGCCTTTAATCAGCAGCGGGGTCTTGACCTGCTGCCGTAGCCAGGCCACATCGTCCCAGGTTGGTGCCTGCGTCATCCAGCCATCAAATACCTGGCTCTGGCCAGGTTGCAAGGCTTGCATCGCCAGCGGCTGGGCTAAATTCACGGCAGAAATACCTGCGGGTAAGTCGATCAACGCCTGCTTGACCGGTGCATCGACGGTAAACACGATAGCGCTGACGCCCACTGCCAGCGCTTTTTGCAACAACACAGCTGTGCGAGCACGGTCACCCTGCCAATAGAGCTGGAACCATAACGCTTGCTGCGCCTGTTTCACAATGTCACCAACGGGCTGGCTGGCGAGGCTACTCACCATCATCTGCCCTTGCTGGGCATTACAAGCCACTGCGGTGCCGATTTCACCATCGGCATGAAACAGTTTCTGGTAAGCCACTGGCGCCAACATGATGGGGTGTGCCCATTGCTCAGCGAATAAAGTGCATTGTGTGTTGGGGGTTTGCAAAGCCTGCAATGGGCGCGGTATCAGTTTTAGTGCCTGCCACCCAGCGTCATTGGCTTGCAATTGCGTACCATTACCTGCATCAGATTGCAGGTAATGCCAGATATTGGCAGGCAGTTTGACTTGCGCCTGCTGCGCAAAATAAGGTAACAACGGTAAGGCTTGCATGCTTAGAGCGCCCACTGGCGTAACAGGTTATGGTAGATACCAGTCAACTGAACCACCTCAGGCGTTTCCCCATGCTGCTGGCGCAACCTGACCAACGCCATATCCATATCAAACAACATGCGTCTGTGTGCGGCATCGCGCACCATGCTCTGGATAAACATAAAACTGGCCAAGCGCTCGCCACGCGTGACAGGCGTCACTGCATGCACTGAGCTGGAAGGATAGATAACAATAGAGCCGGCCTTGAGCTTGATGCGCTGATCACCAAACACATCCTGCACCACCAGCTCACCCCCCTCATATTCGTCAGGATCATTAAAAAACAAGGTCGCAGATACATCTGCGCGCACACGTGCACTGCCATCCGGCATGCTACGCATGGCACTATCGACATGGAAGCCGTAATGATTGGTTACCCCGACATAGCGATTCACAAACGGTGGCAAAATCTTATCCGGCAAGGCTGCCGAAAAAAATAAAGGATCGCGATGCAATGCCTGCAACACGATCCCTCGAATGTTTGCCAGCAACGGATCCTGTTCGGCCAGTTGCTGGTTATTTTTGACTTGTGCTGCCTGCGCCCCGGCGGTATTGCGACCATCGACCCATTGCGCCTGTTTAAGCAGGCCTCGGATGGCAGTTAGTTCTTCTTTCAGCAATACATCCGGTAACGTCAGCAGCAAATCAACTCCTAGAATTTATACTCAGTGGTAATGATCGCCTGGCGACCATTACCAGGAGTCACCAAACCACCATTGTCATACACTGCGTCATAATACACTTTGTTGAGCAAATTCTTGACATTCAAACGTACAGCCCATTTAGGTTGTTCATAAGTCGCCATGAGGTCAACACGGGCGTAACCGGGTGCTTTGTTTGGATCGAATACGCCGTTCTGAAAAACTCCACCTACAGCGCCTGTTTGTCCTTGACCAGTTCCGCTCGCTGCTGATGGTACATAAGCATAACGCTCACCTTTTGCCTCAACACCACCACCAACTTTCCAAGCTTCGGTGAGCGCATAGGTTGTCCATAAATTAAAGGTGCCAATCGGCGTATTACGAGCGCGCTCGCCTTCAAACCTTGAATCAGCATACGTAATAGCACCAGTGGTCGCATTCACATTTTCCGCCACATTGATAATACGCGCATCCAGCAAAGCAAACCCTGCAAACATATCCCAACGGTCTGTAATTTTACCTGTGACTTCAAACTCAACACCATTGGTACGGCGACGCTTAGTCAAAATAGCCGCCGTGGATTCCAAGTCAGTATTTCGCTCCCAGTCTTTCGTCGTGGTAAACAATGCAGTTCGTACAGCCAAATCGCCATCCATAAACAGCCATTTAGTACCTAACTCCAACGTACGTGCACGCTCAGGTGGCAACTTCTGCACTGATAGCTGGTACAAATCTGCGGTTGGACTAAAGGAGTCACTAAAGGTTAAATAGTAATGACGGTCAGCATTCGGCTGCCATGACAACCCTGTGCGATAACTGTTCTCATAGTATTTGAGTTTCGGCGAGGTTGCACTGGAGTAATCGGCATCCATTTTGTCACGTCGAATCCCCGCCAGCACAGTCCAGTTTTTCACAACTTCGACACTGTCTTGCACATACAAAGCGTAATTATCTGCATTAAATTCGGTCGGCGTTCCGATATACGCACTAGCGATATGACGGTTAAATGTCACACCATTTGGATTTGCTGCGATGGCCGCATTCAATGCCGCATTGGTGGTTTGGGTATAAGGCAAACCTGTGACTGGATCAAATGCTTGCAAAGTGTGACGATATGAGTCTTCTTTTAAATACTCCATACCAGTCAACAAAGAATGCTTCATGCCAGCAAGCTCAAATTTGGTACTAAAGTCAGATTGCAGATTAAGCGTTTTGTAATCCATTTTTCGTGTCACGTTACCGCCAACGGCATCATTCGCTGTTGGCAAGGCATTCGCAGGCGTTTTTGCCCAATATCCGCGTTGATACTCTGCTTGTCTTAACTGTGTTCTTAACTGGGTATCATCACTAAACTTATGGGTAAAGATACCTGTAGTAATCCGTGTATCACTATCATCAAAGTTGTTATTGCTGCCCCAAAAGGTGCGATCAGAGCGGCCATCACTGCTACTGCTGAGAGGGCGTTTATTCAAGAATCGAATGCCAAAATCAGGCACATCACGTGTTTGTGTGTAAATATGATTCAAGAAGAACTCATTTTCAGTTCCGATACCTGCACCAAAGCTTACAGCAATCCCTTTGCGGTCAAATGATGGTCGGTCACCCGTCGTTGGGTTTTTACGATAAGTTTCATCATGTCTGTCCATGACATTGACACGAATCGCAGCAGTTTCAGTCAGCTGCTTGTTAAAGTCACCGGTAAACTGATGATAATCGTAATTACCCGCACTACCTGTAATCGTATTTTTATCACGCAGTTCAGCCATCTTGCTGACCTGGTTAATCACACCACCCGCTTGACCACGACCAAACAACATCGCTGCAGAACCACGCAATACATCTACCTGCTCGAGGTTAAAGGTTTCACGGTTGTACTGCGCAGTGTCACGCATGTTATCCAGATAAATATCACCGAAAGTATAGAAACCACGCAGGTTGAAGTTATCACCAGCGCGACCACCTTCGGCAGCGTTCACAGACAGTCCCACTACATTACGCAAGGCCTCACGCAAGGAGCCCACTTGCTGATCGTGCAGCAACTCCCGGGTCAGGGTAGTCACGGCCTGCGGCACATCTTGCGGATCTTGCCAAGTTTTACCTACACGGGTTTTAGTCGCCTGATAACCTTTATTGGGTGCATCTTGAACGCGCTTAGACTTAACCTCAACCTCGGTCATTGTTTGTGCAGCATCTGTTTTTTTCTCTTCATCAGCAGCCATTGCAACTGCTGGTAGCGCCATCATCAGCGCCAATGTCATGGTTTTTTTGTTAAAGCCGGATGGCATAATCTTTCCCTAATTCACTCTTGTGTTATTTGGATTGCTGGCTACTGGAAACAATAGTCGTTGGCTTGCAAATTGCTTAATCGCTAATGATAACAATTCTCATTTTTGAAAGCAATTAAAGATAGCTTGCTAGTATATTGATATACATAGAAATAGTCTGCTAATTAGCAGACTATTGAGGGAAGTGATTAACGAGCCAACCGCTTTGATCTATGCGCCCCAATGAACGACTCCCGCACAATGACCTTTGAAACTTGCCTGGCTTTTCGCTTCTTCCACCAGAGATAAATACCTGTTACTGACAACATCGCGACCACCAGCCCCATCACAGAGATCAGCACCCTACCCGGCACGCCAAGAATACGGCCAGAGTGCAATGGAAACTGCGCTTGTACGATGACATCCCCCACCGTGCCTTCCCATGGAATACGCTTACCTACAAAATGTCCGTCCACACCATCGTAATACAATCGTTTATGCCCCGCGCCAGCAACGCCATGGTCCGCCTCAGGATAATAAAAATCGACATTAAACAGCTGGAAAGCCGCGCTGTATGAAATGCGTCCCACAGGCTCTTGCCAATGTTGAACTCGCGCCTCCTCTACAGCCAATGCCAATACCTGTTCATAACTCACTATTGGTGGCAATTGCTGTGCAACGGGTAAGCGCGGACGCAAATCAGAAGGCGTTGGCGTCAACGTAAAAGCAGACCTCATCACCGGCATAAAGACTTCCCGCCGCAGGTTAAGCGCCAAGGCTGAAAATGCCAGAATAATCAGCAATATCCATGTCCACAAGCCAAATGCCCTATGCATGTCAAAGTAACGTTTGTGTGTACTGCTGTTCCAGCGCATTTTCCAGGCTGGCCACCAGCGCTGCCAAAATGTTGCTTGATGAGGATGACGTTGTGCTTTGTGCAGTTTGGTCTTGGGTTTATTGGCAGACTTGGGCAAAGTGAGGTAAAAGCCCACAAAACTATCAATCAGCCAAATAATCGCCACGCCACCCAATAACCAGATGCCCCAGCGGTCTATGCCCCACATTTCGGGTAGGTGCAGGCTGTAATGTAGCTTATACAGGAAAGAGACTGCATTGGTACGATCCACAGGCCACACCGCACCCCATTCACGCTTACCCAACTCTTCACCAGTCACGGGGTCAAGAAACACCTGGTTAAACTTGACTGGCGCAAGGCCATTGGGAGGGTTCGGTAGCGGCCGTACACCAATCGCCAGCGTATGCCCCGGCTCCACTGTCAGCGGAATAGAACTGACCTGCACTTGCGGATAGCGCTCAGCCACCTGTTTTGCAAGCACGAGTGTCGATTGATGCAACCCTTGTGACTCACTATACATCCACGCGGGATTCAGCCACTCGTCTAGCTCATGATCCCAGGAAATCACTGCGCCAGTCAGGCCGGCAAGCAATAAGAATAAGGCGCTTGCCAGGCCTAGCCAGCGATGAATCAATAACAAAGACGAACGCAAATCACATCACCTCAAACTAGAAATCAAGTTGTGCACTAATCGTCACAGTGCGTGGAGCGCCTAATACCAAATACCCAGAATTAGAGGTAGTACCAGCATAACCACCTGCGGAAGCCCAGTAATCTCGGTCTGTTACGTTATCAATACGACTGCGTACAGTCAATAAATGCCCTTTAATTTCGGTTGCATATCTCGCTCCGATATCTAACCGAGTCCAGCCTGGAGCACGTTGCGTATTATCACTATCGACATATACATGACCAGTAGCAATCACACGCGCATCAAAAGTTAAACCTGGCACCATAAATGCATCCCACTCCATCCCCAGGTTAGCTTGTCGATCCGGCACACCGATGGTTTGCTTACCTTCAGAAGCAGCATCATCAGTGTTTTTCTGCTTAGCATCCAACCAGGTAATCCCGCCTAGCACGCGCAGGCTTGGTAAAATTTGACCATAAGTCATCAACTCAACCCCTTGATGCTCCTCTTTACCTTGTGAGGTAAATACATCCGCCGCATTGACAAATCCACGTGGCTTCTCAGTTGTAAAGTAAGCGGTAGTCACGCGAACCTTACCAAAGTCAAACTTAGCACCCACTTCTTTTTGTTTGGATACATAAGGAGCAAGCGTCTGCCCAGGGTTTGAGATTGGCTGAGACACTGTTGATGCCGGTGCAGTCGCGCCTTGCGATAAACCTTCAATATAATTGGCATACAGGGAGATACCGTCCCAAGGTTTTACCACGGCACCCAATACCGGACTTAACTTGCTCTTATCATAAGCATCATCAAACACGCCATCGTAGGTATAAGTTGTACCGACTATTTGCTGATGTCTCACCCCCAACGTCAGCAATAGCTGATTGTCCAGCATAGACACTGTGTCACCCAGTGCAACACTTCGCAATATCGTTCTGCCTGTCGTCTTTGGATTATTGAGCACACCGCCTGAACCAGCAGTTGCAGTAAAGGCCGGCAGTGAGGCGTAAACTGGCGAATACAAATTAGTACTGACTGAAGTGCCACTAAAATCAAATGTATAAGCTGCTTTTTTCTCAAAGTGATATAAGTTCGCATTCAGAACCACATCGTGCCCAATCGAACCTGTTTCAAATTTGCCCTTGACGCCTACTTCACCAGTTCTCACAGAGTCTTCTCTGGTATTGTCAAATCGATACAGGCTACCTGCACCTGTTGCAGCATTACTAACCGTCAAGTTAGCCAGAGAGTTGGCTTCATGTGATTCACGGAATCCGCCAGCAAAATAAGCAGTCACTTTTCCGGTCAAATCATACTCACCACGCAAGCTCCCGAATGTGTCTCTCTCATTAGAATATGACCATGGCTGTGCCCAGTTCGTATCACTTTTGGGGGCACGAGGTACATTTATACCTGACGCCAGAGAAACATTGGTGCGCGTTTGCTTTAAGTGGTTATCCTGATAACCAATATCACCAGACAAGCGTAATTTCTCACCGCGCCAATCTAACGCCAATGAAACCAAGTCCACATCAGCATGTTCTTTATCAACCGCTGTACCGCCATCACGCTTGGAAACATTCAGTCGAACACCAGCACGATCATCTGGCCCAAAGCGCCTGGCCACATCGGCAGAAATTAATTGCTGGTTACCAGAGCTCCAGCCAGCATTCACCACGCTTAATGGCTCATTGGGTGCGCGTTTCGGCAACAATGAAATAGAACCGCCGATGCCGTCGCCATTCGGGCTAGAACCATTCAAGAAAGCTGAAGCGCCACGTAACACTTCTACACGCTCAAAAAGTTCTGCTGCAATATATTGCCTGGGTAACAAGCCATACAAACCGTTATACGCAACACTGTCTGAATACAGCTGAAAACCACGAATGAAATAAGATTCCTGGAAGTTACCAAAACCGCGTGCAACACGTACAGATGGGTCATTTAACAAAACATCTCCAACACTCTTCGCTTGCTGGTTCTGAATGAGCTCATTGGTGTAAGCATTGATTGAGAATGGCGTATCCATTGCATCTTGGTTACCCATCACCCCAACACGGCCGCCTTTCGCCATCTGGCCACCAGCATATGGCTTCATCAAGCCTTTGGCGTTTGCATCAGCCGACGCTTTTACCTTCACCTCTTCCAACGTGACCGTATCATCTTTATCAGATGCAGCATCTTGTGCAAATACAGGGACTGCAGCAAAGGCCAACATGACAGCCACAACGGTCTTTTTTGGTAGAAACTGCATATTGGAAACGCCACTTTTATCTATAAAGATCATTCAAGCTCTCATCATTCCTTAAAAAATTACCATCAATAAAAAAAGGCTACTGAATGTTCAGTAGCCTTTTTTAGCTTATTTGATTGCCAGCTATTTACATGAATTGATGATAATAATTCTCATTTATTAACACAAGCTATTTTACACAAAAACACCTATCTCGATAATTATTTTGCATAAAAACAACTGATGGATTAAGCGGATGTTGCAAGGTCACCCCGACAATGTCACTTTCCTGTGCGAGCCTTAACAGCCAACGTTTATCATGCCATTCTTAAGCCAAGCCAATCACTAAAATACCCATATGATTTTCTTGGTTAATATTTCCAGGTAAGCGTAGCCATTGCATTCACTGGTGCTGCGTAAAAAGCTTGTCCATACGCGGAATATCTAAAGCTCGACAAATACTTTTCATCTGTCACGTTATAGACATTGACGGCAGCATCCCAGTGATTGTCGATTTTATAATTAGCCATCAGGTTTAAAACAGCGTAACTATCTTGCACATAGCGCACGGTGCCAATATCCACATAGATGTCACTCTGCCAATTGACGCTTGCGCCGACTTTTAAATTCTGCACAAATGGCACTTTATACACCAGGCTCAAATGCGCCATATGCTTGGGCGTGTAAGTGTTTGCACTCGCCCCACCCTGCCCTTTAATACTCGTCAAGCGTGTATAGCCTGCACTCATGCTCAAATGGTCATTCACTTCACCGGAAACATCAAACTCATAGCCTTTGCTCATCGCTTCTATGGCCTCATACACCGACTTAGCGGGTGTCGACTGAGAACTGTATACTGCTTGATTTTCCTGTTCGGTTTTAAACAATGCAAACGAACTATTCAACGCCTTGTTAAACCACTCACTTTTAACACCCATTTCATAGTTTCTCCCTTGTAATGGCGCAAGCACTTTGCCGTTGGTGCCCAACTCAATTTGCGGCCTGTAAATGCCCGCGTAGCTGGCATATAACGAATGCGCATTGGTCAAATCATATATTGCACCCACATAAGGGGTAAATTTATTATCTTCCTTGGCCTCCTGAGGCACGCCATAAGCATTGCCTTCCAATTTGTAGCTTAACAAATTGCCGCCCACGGTGACTTTTAAACCCTCAGCCGGGTTCAACTTGGCAGCAGTATAAATATTGGTCGTTCTAGTCGAATAGTCGGAGCTTTTACTTTCAGCCCCAAATGCAGGATAAGGAACATCCCCCGCAGCGTCAAAGCTGTCGAGTGGCACGCCCGCCACACTGCGAGAAAACTCCCTCATATTACTGCGGCTTAAAGTGGTACCAACGACCAACTCATGCTTGCGGCCAGCCAACTCAAACGGCCCATTGGCATAAATATCCGCCACATAATCTTGTGTCTTGAAGGTATAGAAGAAAGGATTGGTTTTTAAGCCAAGGCCAGTGGTCCGGTCTTCGCTACCATCCACATAATCATGCGGTCCAGCAGAGGTGACTGCCTTTTGTGTGAGCTGGCCTTTCATCTTCCATTCGTTATTAAAGTAATGCGTTAACTCAGCAAAACTGATATTGGTATCCACATTCCGCTGACTCCAGCTCGGCGCGGTCGAATCAGACACTTTGTAAGGGCGCTTGCTGCCATCGGAATACAATAAAGTCAAACCACCAAACATATTGCCGCTGGCGTCGTTTCTTTGATAGGTATGGCCAATTGAGAAACTGGTGTTCTCTGTGAGGTCTGCCTCAACAATGCCGTAGACAACATCTCGTGTACTACTGTAACGGTCAAGATAAGAGTTCTTCTCCTGATGAGCTGCGACCAAGCGCGCACGTACACTGCCATCACTATTCAAAGCGCCCGAAATATCGGCATCCAGGCGCCTGTTATCCCAAGAACCAAGGGAGGCGCTGGCTTTAGCCTGAAAATCTCTTGTCGCACGTTTACGAATAAAATTGATGGTTGCAGAAGGATTGCCAGGACCCGTTAACAAGCCATTGGCGCCACGCAGCACTTCAATACGGTCATACGTGGCAATATCCAGATCGCCGTAATTTGTCCCGCTAAAACTAATCGGCGTGCTCAGGCCATCTACCTGAAAGTTGGTGATATTAAAACCACGTGAGGTATATTCGGTACGGTCTGTCTCAAACTGCTCAACTTTAATGCCGGTTGCGTAAGACAATGCATCATTGACGGTCAAGACACGAAAATCATCTAACTGCTCGCGTGTAACCACGGAGATAGATTGTGGCGTGTCCCGGATACTAGTATTTAGACGGGTAGCCGTTGCGGTAGATTTAACGGTATAGGACTTTGTTTTTTCCGAAGGCCGATCTTTTTCTGCTTGGGAAGTGACCTTCACCTCTGGCAGAGACTCAACTTCTTCTTTGCGTGCTGAGTCTTCAGCATAAGCCAGATAAGGCATCGCCAGCATCAATGCAGCTACCAGGCTACGACGACGAAATGAATATTGTAATTGTGGACTGTGCACGAGACTCCCCTGTGAGTTAATTGCTGGCTACAGGAGAAAAACTCGTTGGCTTGCACTAAAGCCTTAAATGATAACAATTCTCATTAAAAACATCAAGAAGACAAGATAGGCGAGAGTCATGCGCCCATGTAAAACCGTGCTAACACTCAGCGACAACCTTCCGTTGCAAGCTAGGTGCGACAATCATTTCGCCCTCTTCGGTCACGGCACAGGCCAGGTTAACGTCATACAATGCCTCTAGCAATGGTAAAGTGACATGTGGGGTTTGATAGTCACCTACCATGGCGCCATGCTTGATAAATATCAAACGCTCAAAGCCTTGCAAGGCCTGATTAATATCATGCAAGATGGCCAGGATGGCGTGACCGCGTTTGGCGGCAAACGTATAAATCGCTTCCATCAAACTGAACTGCAAGCCGGGATCCAGCGCGGCCAACGGCTCATCTACCAGCAACAAACCCTGCTCTACGTCCCATAGCTGTGCAAACACGCGCGCCATTTGTACGCGTGCTTTTTCACCGCCTGACAACGTGTCAAACCGGCGGCCCAGTAGATGCGCGGCGCAGGCCTGCTCGGCCGCTTGCTGCACAATGGAGGCCAGCGATGGATCATGCATGCGCGACACACGGCCCAATCCAATGACCAAGTCTACGGGCAACCCGAATGCGACCTCATGCGACTGCGGCAAGATGGCACGACGGCGGCTTAAATCTGGCAGCGACCAGCCTTGGAGTGGTTGCTGGCAAAAGCCTGCGTGGCCACTCGCCGGGCTTAGCTCACGCGCAAGCAGTTTAAGCAAGGTCGACTTGCCCGCCCCGCTGGGGCCCAATACGGCCACACGCTCTCCGGGCTGAATGGCAAATGAAAAAGGGCCAAACGTACGTTGACCAAGTTTCACGGTGACTCGGTCGAGTGACAACATACTGTGGCTTTGTACGGTATGGATCATGTTAGCCTCCTTTTCTGACACTGGTGAGCAGCACAAGAAAGAAAGGCGCGCCTAGCAGGGCAGTAAAGATGCCCACCGGGATTTCTGCCGGGATAGCCACGGTTCGGGCGGTAGTATCCGCCACCAGCAGAATGATGGCACCCACCAGCATGGCCAGTGGTGCCATACGGCGTTGGTCAGGCCCGACCACTAATCGCACGATATGCGGTGCAACCAGGCCGATAAACCCGATGACACCACACCAGGCGACCGCAAAACCAGATAACAGCGCGACCAGGATAATCACGCGACGGCGCAAATGCCGTACATTAATACCCACGTGCGCAGCGGTGGCTTCACCCAGCGCCAACGCATTCATGGCACTGACCAGCCGCCGTACATACCAGATGGCCGCCAGCAGCAACACCGACAGCGTCCCCACCAATGGCCAACTGCCGCCGGCCAGGGAGCCTAGCGTCCAAAAGGTCAGGCTGCGTAATTGTTCGTCTGTGGCTAGGTAAGTACACAAGCCGATAATGGCTGCAGCTAATGCATTCAAGGCAATACCCGTCAACAACAGTCCTGCGATAGAATCTGCTGTGAGCCAGCGCGCGACCGTATCCAGCAGCAAACACACACCCACAGCACCCGCAAACGCCGTCAGCGGTAGCACCCAAAAACGCCAGGCAATTGGGATATCAATACCACTGCCCGCGAGCACCACAATGGTCAAGGCGGCGGCACAGGCGGCGCCACTGGTAACACCCAACAGACCAGGATCAGCCAGCGGATTACGAAACAGGCCTTGCGTTAATGCGCCAGACAAGCCAAGCACTGCACCCACCAAAGCCGCAAACAAGATGCGCGGCAAACGCAGGTTCCACAGCACATAGGCACCACTGGTGAGCGGCTCTTCGTGACGCCACAACACGCGCCAGTCATCCGCCGTGACAGGCACTGCCCCCGCCCAGGCCGCCACCCAAAAACAGAGCAGCAACACTACCCATAAAAACCAGACCGGCCTGTTGAGCAGGCCGGTGGTGAAACGCGAAGTCAAGGATATCGCTCCTACCGCCGCACTCATGTACTCATCACCTTCAGCAATGCGTTATCCAGCGCTGTCAGTGCTTGTGGCATGCGCGGACCAAAACCCAGCATAAACATCGCTTCCAGCGAGGCCACGCGACGCTTTTGTCCCGCAGGTGTTTGCGCCACGCCCGGCAGCTTCAATACGCCATCAATCCCGCCGACAATACTCAAGCCCTGGTCAGTAAATAACACCACATCCGGCTGGGCCGCAATAACTGCCTCCGGCGTCAATGGCTTGAAGCCATCGAACCCCTGCACGGCATTTTGTGCACCCACATAATGCAGCATGGCTTCGGCGCTGCTGCCCTTGCCGCCAACCATGACCTGGCCCGGACTATGCGAAAGGATAAAGAGCACACGTGGCGCAGGCGATTTGCGGGCCAGGATAGGCTCACGTGCACGCTGCCAGTCAGCTTTCATTTTTTCGACCAGTTGTGCTGCCTGTGTTGGGCGGTCAATCAAGATGCCCAGTCGAGCAACGCGATCCAGCACGCCTTCAAATTTATCATTCGCGGCCAAAATAGTGACCGGCACGCCCGCAGCACTAATCTGACGCAGCACCGCAGGCGGCCCGGCATCCTCAGTCGCAACCACGTGATTAGGCGCCAATGCCAGAATGCCCTCGCTGGATAAAGTGCGTGCATAGCCCACACTCGGCAGCTTGGTTGCCGCCTCTGGATACAGCGAGGTGGTATCTACCCCCGCCAGCTCCTGACTAGCTCCCAAGGCATAAATAATCTCCGTCAGCGCACCACCGATACTGACAATACGGCGTGCAGATTTTTTATCCGCCGCCCATAGCGTTTGCGGCAGGCAAACACTGGCAGCCAGCGCCCCTGCCTGCAACAAGAAGGTGCGGCGAGCGGGTGTGGTTGCCAGATCGTCTTGGGACATATTTAAAAATGACATATTTAACTCAGACATAACGCATTATCATTGAGCAGACCTTCAACCAATGTCCGCCATGTAGCAAGTTCTGGTTTGCCAGGTTTGCGCTCACCAAAAAACATCGCAATCACTTCGCCATGCCGATCAAACAACTCCAGTGAAGTCACCAAGCCATCGACGGTTGGCTTACGCACAATCCATGCACTGGCAATATGGTCTTCACGCAAATGCAGGTTAAAACCGGGATCCAGCACATTGAGCCACGGGCCCATCACCGCAATCTTGTTTACCAGGCCAGAGTGAATCTGGATCATGCCCGGATTACCGACAAAAATCATGATGGCGACGTTGTCGCTGGCAGCCGTTTCCAGCAATTGACGGGCACCGGCGGGATTGATTTGCTGCACAAAACGCTCTTCGCCCAGGCGCATGCTCTGCAGGCGTGACACACCAAACTTTTTTAACAAGGCAAAAAAATCATGCGTATCCTGCAACGCTGCCCAGGCCGCCTGAAAACCATCGACATCAATACTGTCATCAGGTTGCTCGGCAACTGGCGTGGCGGCTGGCAGGGGCACCAATCCAGGCTGCTGGTCTGTATCCGCAAACTGCGCCACAAAAGTCTCATAGGCTGCCACATGACTTTGCGGTTTGATAAAGACCTTATGGATAGCGGTGCCGCTGGCATCAAAAAACTGCAAGCTTTGTTGAATACCGTTTTCGCCAGTTTCTGACACGGCAAAGCCATGCGCCCATTGACTATAAAACGCGCGCAAATCAATTTCTGCCCCCAGCACCAGCCCCACGTGATTGCTATCACTCACATTGGTATAAACGCCGGTTTTTTCGTGCACACACGAAAGATTACGCGTTAAAGCCATCACCTCGCCCAATGGCTCCAGCGATTTGATCAACGTTGGCCACACAGGCTGCAGGCGGGTCGCGCGCATCAAGGGCTCCTCATGTCCGGCACCCACGTGCGCAGCAATCAGCTCGCCTTCAGAAATCTGCAGCTTTTCTGCAATATCTCGATGACGCGCCTTGCCCGACTGGCGCTCAATGACAAATTGCTGACGGATAAACGCACTCGTGTGACTCATGACGGCATCTCTCAGGCTTAAGCCAATTCGTCCAGTTTTTGCTGGCTGGCCTGGTCTGGCGCAGCATGGCCTTGATCATTACGGTGTGTGATTTGCAGCAAATCCTGGCCATTCAAATGGTAGGCCTTAGCAAAGCCAGCCACATAACTGCCATGCGTTGGCGCCAATTCCACCATATGAAAATCGGTCAGTTTGCCAATCGCATCCATGAACTTGCCAAACTTGTCATAGAACAAGGCCATCACTTCATCAAACTTGGCCGTATTTCTGGCCACTTCCTGCGTGTCACATTTGAACACCAGGCGTTTTCTGGCAAACAGGTGGCCAGCGTCTTTTTCGCTCTCGATAAACATGGCTGAACAACGGCCAGTTTCACGCAGATTAGCGCAATGCGTCGCCAACTCACTCACGTAGACATAAAACTTGTTATCGCGCTCAACAAACGCGGCATAACTCGCCTCGGGAATGCCCTGGGCATTGGTCGTCGCCAACTGCACAGATTTAAACAAGCCTTTAAAAGCAATGGCTTGTTCGCCCACGGATTGCAACTTTTCGTTCTCGTTCATGCAACTTCTCCTATTGTTCATGAAGCAATACACTGCGTATTGTTTTTATTCACACAGCGTTTGCTGACACTGCGACAGGCCATCACAGCAATTAATGATATTCTATATGATAATCATTATTATTTACAATAATGATTTAATGCTTCCCAACAGCAGGCTCAAGCAGGTCTTTGTGAAAAGTCAGGGAGTCATGGCAGCGCTTGCGCAAAAGCAAGCCGCCAGCAATTTAACGACGTGTGATGAGTGGCTGTAGCCAATAGAAAAAGATAGCGACCAGCACAGGGATGCCAATGGCGGCATTCGCCAGCCACTCACGCGCATCGTCATACACGAGGGCAAAAATCAGCCCGGCCAGTGAAATCACGGCGATCAGCAAGGGCCAGAAAAAAATTTGGGAGAGTTGTTTATTAGGCATAAATAAGTGCGTCACCATATTGCTCAACCTCTACAGAAAAACTGCGTTTCATAGGCTTCACTCGTTTGATCAGTGTCGCTTTAGCAGGCTTTGCTTTTTAATAAGCCTCGCTTAGCGTAATTCTTGAACGAATATCCGGCACATACTGATGCCGCTTTTTCCACCACAGCATCAGACCGGTCCACAATACAACAATCGTGATCACATCCAGCACCGCCCATAACCATTTCAAAGTGGTGCCACCATAATCCCCAAAATGCAGTGGCTGCGAAATCAGCAAGGCCACCAGGTACCATGGCAAGTCACGGCTATCGGTCAAGCTTGCCGTACGTGCATCGACCAGCACAGGTTTAAACAGGCGCTTGGTGATTGGTGAATCGCCACGCATAAAAATACCGTAATGATGCGGACTGGCATAGACTGTGCCGGGGAAGGCAATAAAGCCCAATTGCATGTCTGGTTCGGTTTGTTGCGCAACCTGTACAGAGGCCTGCAATGAGGCAAATTTCTCCGGCGGCGGCAGATTTTTGTAAGGCGCAATCATTTGCGACATCTGGTCAAACTGCCAATATTTCACCAATAAATCTGACCAGGCATTTATCACACCGGTGGCAGCCACGACCAGGGTCCAACTGAGGATAACAATCCCAAGGAAATTATGCACATCTAGCCGCTTGAGTTTTTTGCCACGCTGACGGCGAATTTCACCAAATGCCAGCTTACGCATAAACGGCGCATACAGCACCACACCCGACACAATCGCGATCACCAGCAAAAAGCCCATCAAGCCCAGAAACAGCATGCCCGGCAAGCCTGCGAACAAGTCGACATGCAACTTGAACATGACATACATAAAGCCCTCTTCTACCGGCGGCTCACCCAACACTTGTGCCGTGCGTGCGTCCAGCACCACTTGCCTGAACCCGCTCTCGGCATCCACCGTTTTAGCCATGCTAATGACCCATTGCAGCGGCTCATCCTCTTCACGGTACATATACAAAGGCACCATGCCAGGTTGCTTGCTTTTGGCCGCTGCCAGCAAGGCATCCATACTAGCCAGCGGCCCCTGGTGCGCAATCTGCGGCGTCTCAATATGATTGCCTAGCCAGTCGCCAATCTCGTGGTGGAAGATCAGCGGCAGGCCGGTCAGGCATAGCAATAACATAAACACCGTGCAAACCAGGCTGGACCATTTATGCACCCACGCCCAGGTACGGATAGAGGACTGCGTCAACATAGAAATACTCAGTTTGCTGACTTATGGTTGTGGCTGGCTGACAAAGCCTACTTTTTTCATGCCAGCGGTTTGCGCCTTGGCCAACACTTCAGCCAACACCTGGTAACGTGTGTTTTTATCAGCGCGTATCTGCAATTCCGGCTGTTGTTGCTTGGCCGCTTCATCTGTCATACGTGCAGATAAATCAGCAACGGACACTTCGCTGTCATTCCAGAAAATCTTGCCATCCACATCGACCGCCAGGTCGATCACTTCCGGCTTTTCTTCCAGCGGCTGCGAGGTCGCTTGCGGCAAATCAATCTTCACTGCATGCGTCAGCAATGGCGCAGTAATAATAAAAATCACCAGCAGCACCAACATCACATCCACCAACGGCGTGGTGTTGATTTCACTCATAGGCTGAGTGTGCTCACCTGCGCTAAATGGATTTTGCCCCATCATACATTGCCACCTTTATTGGCTACCTTGGCATGCAATTCGGTAACATTAGCTGGTTTTGCTGTGCTTTTAATCACCAATGGCGCACCAGTTGTCAGCAATGTATGCAAATCTTGCGCAAAGCTTTCCAGTTCAGCCATGATGCCGCGGTTGGCCTTGATAAAAGCGTTATAAGCCAGCACCGCAGGAATCGCCACGGCCAGGCCAATCGCCGTCATAATCAAGGCTTCACCCACCGGGCCAGCCACTTTATCAATGGTGGCTACACCGGATTGGCCAATCGCTGTCAGCGCGTGGTAAATCCCCCACACCGTACCGAACAAACCAACAAATGGTGCCACGCTACCCACAGAAGCCAGCACGGACAAACCGCTTTCTAACGCTGCCTGCTCTTGTGACAAGGTACGGCGCAATTGGCGTGCAATAAACTCATCCTGGCTGCAAGCTGCGCCCAATGACTGGCTAGCGTATTGCTGGTGATGCTGGGTAGATTCAGCGGCGGTCACTGCCAGGCGAAATGCCGGGGACTGCAGTTGCGGCTCTTGCAGCGCTTCCTGCAAAGTCGCTTTACGCCAGAACTGGCGCACATAGGCAGACACGTCACGCTTGCGCTTGAATACCTGCCAGGTTTTGACCAGAATGAAATACCAGCTCAGCACTGACATCGTCAGTAAAATCAGCGCCACCAAAACCGACACCACACCGCCTTCGGTGATAAAAGCCAAACCACTTGTTGATTGCATCAAAAATTCCCTTTCACTTGAAACTTAACTTAACTCTTGAAACTTGCTTATTCTTGCGTCAGCGAGAATGACAACGGTACATTTACGTAGGCACTGACTGTCTTGTCACCTTTGCGTCCGGGCACGAAACGCCATTGTGTGACCGCATTAACAGCCGCCTTGTCCAAGCGCTCAAAACCACTACTACTAACAACATCCACCGACTCTGGACGCCCGTCAGGAGACACGAGTACCTTCATCAATACTTTACCCTCTTCACCAGCTCGCTTTGACAGTCGCGGATACTCAGGTGCTGGATTATGCAAGTAAGCCACACCAAATTTTGGCGGCTCTTCTTTTTCTACAACCTCCTGCTTGGGAGGTGCAGAAACAACCGGTGCCGGTTTGCTCGGCGCAGCAGCCACAGGCGTCTCCAGCGGTGGCGCAGAAGGTTGCGTACTGGCCTCAAAGCGCGGCTGGTCTGGCGTGGTTTCGACAATACGCTCCACCACAGGCGCCGGGCGCTCTATCGGCTTCACTGGCGTTTCTTTAGGTTTAATCACGGGTTTCACAACTGGCTGCTGTTTGATGATAGGCACCACTTCTGGCGCAGGCGCTTCTTCTTTTTTGGCCGGCAAAGTAATCAGGGAAACTGTCATCGGCTCCGGCTTAGGCTCAATGATGACAGGCTCTTGATGCATGACCAGCCAGGCAATGACTGCCGCATGCAAAGCGACCACCAGCAACATACCCAAGCCATGCCAGTCCTGGCGCTTATCGCGTTGCAGCCAATCCTCGGTCGCCAGCACGGACCAGCGGAAAATACCTGCCAGCTCACCCAACTGGCGGCGATGCAGGCTCAACTCAGGCAATTGGGGCGCTGACGCACGTGCGGGTTTTAACGACAACCCCTGCAAAGACTCACGCTGCACCATTCGCATACTCCTCAATCAAAACCACAAAAGGCAACCCCAGGTTGCCAGTATTACATACACAGTTCACGCAAAACCTCTACTAATCTTGTTGCACCAGTGCTTGTTGTGCCTGCGATGACACCGCCAGCGCATGACACTTGGTCAACAGTAATTTATTCTGTTTGGTACGGGTCAACTGATAAGTATCACCACCATGCACAATGGCCAATACACCGGCCTCACCCAGCAATTGACTCGCCTCAATGGTCGGCACACGATGCGATGAAACACTGGCCGCATTTTGCGCTTTACCTAATGATGATTGCAAGCGATTGGTCATGCATTCACATCCAAATTAAAAAAAGGCCGACTTATATGCAAAAGCATCGCGGCATAGGATTTCAAGGAACACCCTTACCAGGGGTAATTTGGCGCATGAATAATCACGCCTAATTTGAGCAATGACATGTTGGGGTTAGGAGCATTGCTCAAATGCTTTACCAACAGCCCTGATGCATCAGGACCGCCAGTGAAATTAAACGCGGTTAGAGTAATACTCAACCACTTGCTGCACATCAATCGGGAACGGCACATCTTCAATAGACGGCAAATGACCGATTTTTGCGCTTGCAGATGCTGCTTCTACCGACAACCACTCAGGAATCGTCAAGCTAGGCGTTGCCATGGCATCGACCACCATTGGGATCTTGCGGCTCTTTTCTTTCACCGTCACCACATCACCAATTTGCAAACGAATAGAGGCAATGTTGGCTGATTTACCGTTGAGCAACACGTGGCCATGGTTCACCAGTTGACGCGCAGCAATGCCTGTAGGCGCGAAACCCGCACGAAACACCACGTTATCCAAGCGGCGCTCCAGCAAAGACATCAATTTTTCACCAGTTGGCTCGCTGCCTTTACGCGCTTCCAAGATCAGGCGACGCATCTGCTTTTCGCTCACACCGTAGTTAAAACGAATCTTCTGCTTTTCAACCAGCTTGACGGCAAAGTCAGAACGGCGGCGGCGTGACGCCTGCTGCCCATGCTGACCTGGTGGATTAGGGCGATTTTCAATCGACTTACGTGACAACCCGGGCAGCTCTACGCCCAATGCACGCATAATCTTCAGTCTGGGTCCTGTGGTTCTTGCCATGAATCTATAGCCTTTCTTGATTTATCTTTTATTACTATCTTTTAAATTTATCGTCAGCCGCTTGTTACTGCAGCGTAGCTGGCTGCGCCACAAAATCAGTCACCGCCTGCTGCATCGCAAACTCCTGATGTGCCTGCAGCAAGGCTTGCCAATCCTGCAACAACTGTTTGGCTGCGGATTGAATCAACCCGCTTTCCGCATATTCAGGCGCTGTCAGCGTCTGCGCCAGGCTACAACCCAACAAAGCCAGGTCCTCAGAAGGATTCACCGCATAGCGCGTGGCCACACAACTCAGTGAAACCAATACCGCACTGGCAGTAGGCAAATCCGGATCAAACAAATGACTGGCTGGCGCTGCGTAATCAACTTGCATTGCAATGACTTTCATTTAATCGTTTATGCAAATGATAATGTTTCTCATTTATAATGTCAACTACTGTTTGCAATCACCAGCAAAGTCCCTCCTGCTATTAGGCATACACCCAACATCCTGGAGATAACAACCCGCCCGATTGATCGACAATCTTGACCAAATTAGTAAAGCAAGCTAATGTATAGGGTTCAACAATTATTAGCCGAAAAATCAAGGTTTTATGGACGCTTCAGCCCACTCCGCGACAGACACCCACGCCAAATCCATGACAGGTGCGGACATCGTTGTCTCCTGCCTGAATGAGGAAAAAGTCAAATTCGTCTTTGGCTATCCAGGTGGTGCGGTCTTGCACATTTACGACGCACTCTATAAACAGAATGGCTTCAAGCACATTCTGGTGCGCCACGAACAGGCAGCCGTACACGCGGCAGATGCTTATTCACGTGCAACAGGGGATGTGGGCGTCGCCTTGGTCACCAGCGGCCCAGGTGCCACCAATGCGGTAACGGGTATTGCCACGGCTTATATGGACTCCATCCCTATGGTGGTCATCAGTGGCCAGGTACCCGTACCGGCCATTGGCATGGACGCATTCCAGGAAGTCGACATGGTTGGCGTGACCCGCCCCTGTGTGAAACACAACTTCCTGGTCAAGCATGTCAAAGACATTGCGCCTACCATCAAGAAAGCATTTTTCATTGCCAAAACTGGCCGTCCAGGTCCGGTCGTGGTCGATATTCCCAAAGATATCACGGCGCACGTGGCAGACTTCATCTACCCGAAAACGGTAGAGATGCGTTCTTACAACCCAATTTTGAAAGGCCACAGCGGCCAGATCAAAAAAGCAGTCAAGTTACTGCTGGGTGCCAAACGTCCGATGATTTACACCGGCGGTGGCCTGGTATTGGGTAATGGCGCAGCCGAGCTGGTGAAACTGGCCAAGGCCTTGAACTTCCCAGTCACCAACACGCTGATGGGGCTGGGCGGTTATCCAGCCACAGACCGGCAGTTTGTCGGCATGCTGGGCATGCACGGCACCTATGAAGCCAACATGGCCATGCAGCACTGTGACGTGTTGCTGGCGGTAGGCGCGCGCTTTGACGACCGTGTGATTGGCAACCCGAAACACTTCTCCGGCCAGAAACGTACCATTATTCATATCGACGTTGATCCTTCCAGCATCTCCAAGCGCGTGAAGGTTGATGTGCCAATTGTGGGCGATGTGCAGTCCGTATTAGCTGACATGAATGAAATCCTGTCACAGGAAGAAAACCAGACCACAGATACCGCTGACTGGTGGACGCAAATTAACGAATGGCGTGGCATCCAGTCACTGGATTACGCCTATTCAGACACGGTGATCAAGCCACAATACGTGGTACAAAAACTGTGGGAAGTCACCAAAGGCGAAGCCTATGTGACGTCTGACGTCGGCCAGCACCAGATGTGGGCTGCGCAATACTACAAATTTGACAAACCACGTCGCTGGATCAATTCCGGCGGCCTGGGCACCATGGGTGTGGGCTTGCCCTACGCCATGGGCTGTCAGTTTGCAGATAAAAATGCGCAAGTAGCCTGTATCACCGGCGAAGGCAGCATCCAGATGAACATCCAGGAGCTGTCCACCTGTGCGCAATACGGCTTGCCGATCAAGGTCATCCTGCTCAACAACCGTTACCTGGGTATGGTGCGCCAGTGGCAAGAGTTCTTCTACGAGAACCGCTACTCCGAGTCTTACATGGACAGCCTGCCAGACTTCGTCAAACTTGCCGAGTCTTATGGTCATGTTGGTATGAACATTACCAACCCTGCCGATGTAGAAGGCGCGCTCAAAGAAGCATTTGATAAAAAAGACAAGTTTGTGTTTATGAACTTCTTAACCGACCAAGCCGAAAACGTCTTCCCTATGGTTGAAAACGGCAAGGGCCTATCCGAAATGGTATTGAGCCCACGCACCGCCAGCCGCCTGAAAGGGGAAGAATAATGCGCCATATTATTTCACTGCTGATGGAAAACGAAGCAGGTGCCCTGTCACGCGTGGCAGGCCTGTTTTCCGCACGCGGTTACAACATTGAATCACTCACGGTCGCGGTCACCGAAGACCCAACCCTGTCACGCATGACCATTGTGACGACAGGCTCCGATGATGTGATTGAACAAATTATCAAGCAACTCAACAAGTTGATTGACGTGGTCAAAGTGCTGGACCTCAACGATGGCAAGCACATTGAGCGCGAACTGATGCTGGTCAAGGTCAAAGCCACCGGCGTCCATAAAGACGAAATGAAGCGTATGTGCGACATTTTCCGCGGCCGTATTATCGATGTGGCCGACAATAGTTACACCATTGAGCTTACCGGCTCTTGCAGCAAACTGGATGCGTTTATTGAAGCCATAGACCGCAGCGCGATTCTGGAAACCGTGCGTACCGGCGCGTCCGGCATTGGTCGTGGCGACCGCATCCTCAAAGTTTAATCGACAGTATTTTCAAACTATACCTAAGCATTTGTATTGAAAGGCAAAAGCAGACATGAACGTTTATTACGACAAAGATGCCGACCTAAGCATCATTAAAGGCAAAAAAGTGACTATCGTGGGCTACGGTTCACAAGGCCATGCACACGCAGCTAACCTGCGTGACAGCGGCGTGAACGTCACCATCGGTTTGCGTAAAGGCGGCGGCTCATGGGCTAAAGCTGAAGGCGCTGGCCACACCACTCTGGAAATCGCAGCAGCAGTTAAAGATGCTGACGTAGTGATGGTATTGCTGCCAGATGAAACCATGGCAGAAATCTTCCATGCTGAAATCGCGCCTAACCTGAAAAAAGGCGCTGCACTGGCATTCGCCCACGGTTTCAACATCCATTACAACCAAATCGTGCCACGTGCTGATCTGGACGTGATCATGATCGCTCCTAAAGGCCCAGGCCACACTGTGCGTTCCGAGTACCTCAAAGGCGGCGGCGTACCTTCACTGATCGCTGTTTACCAAAACGTGTCTGGCAAAGCCAAAGACATCGCTTTGTCTTACGCTGCAGCTAACGGCGGCACCAAAGGTGGCGTGATCGAGACTGACTTCCGTGAAGAAACAGAAACCGACTTGTTCGGCGAACAAGCAGTACTGTGTGGTGGCGCGGTTGAACTGGTTAAAGCTGGTTTCGAAACTTTGGTTGAAGCTGGCTATGCGCCAGAAATGGCCTACTTCGAGTGCTTGCACGAACTGAAATTAATCGTTGACCTGATGTACGAAGGCGGTATCGCCAACATGAACTACTCCATCTCCAACAACGCGGAGTACGGTGAGTACGTAACAGGCCCACAAGTGATCAATAGCCAATCTAAAGAAGCTATGCGTCAGTGCCTGGCTAACATCCAGAACGGCAACTACGCTAAACAGTTCATCCTGGAAGGCCGCACTAACTATCCAGAAATGACTGCACGTCGTCGTTTGAACGCTGCTCACCCAATCGAGCAAGTGGGTAACAAACTGCGCGCCATGATGCCTTGGATCGCGAAAAACAAACTGGTTGATCAATCTAAAAACTAATTTTTGGAATTTAACCAAGCTGACCGCTGTTTAATTAAACAACGGTGGGCAAAAAGCACAGGCTGATATATCGCCTGTGCTTTTTTATTTGTAAAATCACGAACAAATATATGATAAAAATAAGTTTCTGCAACACACTGGAACTGCTTAAAAAGGGATAGAAGTGAAACTCGCCATTCTGCTGCAATACATTGCCCCCAAACAATTACTGACTGCCGCCGCTGGCAAGCTGGCGCACTGGCAAGCTGGACGCCTGACCACGGCGTTTATCGGCTGGTTTGTCAACAAGTACCACGTCAATATGGAAGAAGCGCTCAATGGCGATATTGGCAGCTACGCAACGTTCAATCTATTCTTCACCCGCCCACTCAAATCAGGTGCCAGACCACTAGCAAATAATGCTTTTGTCTGCCCGGTCGATGGCGCTATCAGCCAGTTTGGCAACATTGAAAACGGCCAGATTTTCCAGGCCAAAGGGCATCATTACACAGCGCAGACACTCGTCGGCGGCGATGCGACACTGGCGGCTAATTTCGATAGCGGCAGCTTTGCCTGCCTGTATTTAAGCCCCAAAGACTACCACCGCATCCATATGCCTTGCGAAGGCAAGCTATTGAGCATGACTTATGTGCCAGGGGATTTATTCTCAGTGAATCCGCTCACAGCCGCCAACGTGCCCGGCCTGTTTGCGCGTAATGAGCGCGTAGTCTGTACGTTTGAATCTGCCCAGCATGGCAAGTTTGTATTGGTGCTGGTCGGCGCCACCATTGTCGGCAGCATGGCCACCGTCTGGCATGATGCCAAAGACCGCATCATCAACCCGCCACGCCCTGGCAAAGTGGTGCAATGGGATTACAGTGACCGCAACATCACCTTAAAACAAGGCGAGGAAATGGGCCGTTTCCTGCTGGGCTCTACCGTGGTCATGTTATTTGAAAAAGATGTGCTGGACTTTCATGGCAGCTGGCACCCAGGCAAACCGATACGCCTGGGCGAAGCAATGGGCAAATAACCCCCCCTGAAAGCTATAAAAAAGCGGAGTGTAAACTCCGCTTTTTTTATTAGCCGTTCAAACTCTTGCTGACGATCTCAAACACATCGCCAGACAAGTTAGGCGTCGCCAGAATCGCTTCCAGCGCCGCTTTCATCTGAACCTGCAAGGCTGGCGTGTAGCGCTTCCACTCGCGCAATGGCGTCACCATGCGTGCGGCAATCTGCGGGTTAATCGTGTTGAGCTCGATAATCGCATCACGCAAGAAAGCGTAGCCTTTACCGCTAGGATCGTGGAACTTGATCGGGTTGTTAATGGCAAACGTGCTATACAGTGAGCGCACGCGGTTTGGGTTCTTGATATTGAAATCCGGATGCTTGCGCAACATGGCCAGGTCATCAAAAATCGCCTCGCGATTCGCCAGCGCTTGCAGCGAGAACCACTTATCGACCACCAGCGGATAGTTTTCAAATGCCTGGTAGAAGTCAGCAAACACTTCTGCGCGTTGTGGCTGGGTACTATCGGCCAGGCAAGCCAGCGCGGCGACCCTGTCGGTCATATTATCTGCCGCATCATAATGCGCTTTGGCACGTGCAGCGCAGCCAGTGCCATTGGTCACGGTGAGGATTTCCAGCACCGCATTTTGCAACGCACGGCGGCCCATGGCTTCAGGTGTTACTGAGAATGTACCCGGATTGCTATTCGCGTCGTACAGCGCCGCTAATGCATCTTTATGCGCGCGTTTAATCTGCGTCAGGATGCTGGTACGTGCCGCATCAATCGCTGCCGGGTCTATGACGGGCAGATATTGCCCGATCACGCCTATCATCGGCAAACTCAGGGCCCGCGCCAGCAGCGCTTTATCACCCTGCCCGCTCAAGCCTTGCGCAATCAATGTCCCTACATCTGCAATAAACTGGCTGATATCCGCTTGTGGATCTGCCATGACGCGCTGAATAGTACGCAAAGCCAATGTCTGGCCCGCTTCCCATTTATTGAATCCGTCAGTGTCGTGCACTTGTAGCAAGCGCAAATCATCGTCACTTAAATCCGTTTCTAGCTTCACTGGCGCAGAGAAGCCACGCAAAATGGAAGGTACAGGTTTACCCGGCAAATCGACAAACGTGAATGATTGCTCGCGCGCAGTGACTTCCAGCACGCGGGTCGGCAGAATCTCTTTGCCTTGTGCGTCCAGCAAACCAATTGCCACTGGAATATGCAGCGGTTGCTTATCGGTTTGTCCAGGCGTATCAGCTTGTGATTGCTTGAAAGTCAGTGTATAGCTTTGCTTTACTGCATCGTACTGGCTGCTCACTTGCAAGGTCGGCGTCCCTGCCTGTTTATACCAGCGGAAAAATTGCGACAAATCACGACCAGACGCATCCGCCATACACTGCACAAAATCATCACAAGTCACAGCGTGACCGTCATAACGGTCAAAATACAAATCGGTGGCTTTACGGAAAGTCTCCGCACCCAGCAACGTATGCTGCATGCGGATCAGCTCAGCGCCTTTTTCATAAATGGTTTTGGTGTAAAAGTTGCTGATCTCGATAAACTGGTCCGGCTGCACCGAGTGCGCCAATGGGCTGCCATCTTCAGCAAACTGCAAGCGACGCAAGCCATTCACATCGTCAATCCGCTGTACCGCACGCGAGTTCAAATCCGAGCTGAACTCCTGATCGCGGAATACGGTAAAGCCTTCTTTCAGCGACAACTGGAACCAGTCACGGCATGTCACGCGGTTACCGGTCCAGTTGTGGAAATACTCGTGACCAATCACGCCTTCCACGCTCATAAAATCGCTGTCGGTCGCGGTTTCCTGATGCGCCAATACCAGCGCCGTATTAAAAATATTGAGAGAGGTGTTTTCCATCGCGCCCATATTAAAATCGCTCACCGCGACGATATTGAACAAGTCGAGCTGATACTCGCGGCCGTACACTTCCTCATCCCACTTCATCGACTTTTTCAGTGATTCCATCGCATGGTCGCACTGCTTTTCATCGCCCGCCCGCACATAAATATGCAAATCCATCTTGCGGCCAGACATGGTGGTAAAGGTATCCGCCACGCGCTGCAAATCGCCTGCCACCAGCGCAAACAAATAACAAGGTTTAGGGAAAGGATCATGCCAGACGCGAAAATGACGGCCATCTGGCAAACCGCCCTCTTCCTGCAAATTACCGTTGGAGAGCAACACCGGATACAACTTGGCATCCGCCTCAATGCGCACGGTGAACACACTCAGCACATCCGGACGATCCTGATAATAAGTAATCCGTCTGAAGCCTTCCGCCTCGCACTGCGTGCAATAGTTACCCTGTGATTGATACAACCCCTCCAGCGCCGTATTCGCTGCCGGGTCAATCTCGCTGACAATGGTTAACGTAAACTCATTGCCTGGATTGGCTATCGTCATTTGCCCATCAGCCACGGTGTAACCATCAAACGGCTGACCATCAATCGCAACAGAAACAATTTTCTGATCTTCACCATCCAGCACCAGATCATTCGAAACACCCGCCGAGTTTTTCACATACTTCACTTCAGACGTGACGATGGTTTTACCCGGCAACAGGTTAAAACTCAGATTCACCTGCGCAGCGTTATAAGGTGCAGGCGTATAGTCTTTGAGGTAAATGGTTTTTGGTGCAACAGCGTTTTCGGTTCGCATTTGGATAACCTGAGAATAGGAAATATAAAGGATTATATTTGAGAGTTGGCTCAGGCCAATTGGTTTAATGCAATTGCATGCAAATGTTGCTACGAATTATCATGAATCGAGCAGCGGGTGCCCAGTTTGGCGAGGCAGGAGAATGATGTCGACAAACCTCTTAATAATTCAAGCAGTGTTAAGTATCCGCCTCAGAAAGAGGCGGTTCTAGTGCCAAAGACTAAACCTTCTTCACAAACTCCGACTTTAACTTCATCGCACCAAAGCCATCAATCTCGCAGTCGATATCATGATCACCATCGACCAGGCGGATATTTTTCACTTTAGTACCGACTTTTACCACGGACGAAGAACCTTTTACTTTGAGGTCTTTGATCACATTGATAGTATCGCCATTTTGAAGCTCGTTGCTGTTTAGTCCATCAAAGCACTTGTAGGCCTGACACCGACTTTTTTATAACCCAACTTCAGCTACACTTCCGCCATTACTCATTATGGCTTTTGTCCCAACTCATGATTCTCACAAACTCGTGTTTGATGGCAAACAATTGTACATCTACCAGACTCGCCTCATCGATCATATTGCTGGTGAGTTTATTGCTCTCAAGCTGTGCGGTGATCCCGGATCATAAACAAACCTTTGAGAACATTGAGCCACAGCAAAAGGTGGAAGTGGTTGGGGCAAAAAAAGAGCTGCCACAAGCCAAAGTTTCCAAAGCATTGCAAAAGCTCTCTCCCGATGAAAGCATCAGGGCATCATTGGAGGCGCATTTAAAGGTCGAGCAGGCCATTTCTGATAATCACTTGTTTGCCGATAACGCGTTCACCTTGCTGTTCAATGGTCAGTCGACCTTTAGCAAAATGAAAGAGTTGCTTGGCAGTGCCGAGAAAAATATTCACCTGGAATACTTCACTTTTGAAGATGTCGATTTAGGTGGCGTCACGCTTAAGGCTTTGCTGCTTGAGAAGCTTGCGCAGGGTGTTGAGGTACATGTGATTTATGACGCCTATGGCTCCCAGCAAACACCCCCTGAGTTTTTTGAATCCCTGAAAAATGCCGGGGCCAAAATCACGGTGTTTCATCCTTTAAATGAAGGCTCACTCACGCAGAGGAATCAGCGCGATCACCGGAAAATCATGGTGGTGGATGGCAAGGTGGCGATCATTGGTGGCGTGAACCTGAGCAAAACTTATCAAAGCAAAGGCTCGTTCAAGACTTATAAAAAAGATACCGTGAACCCGTTAACGGATGTGGTCTGGCGGGATACGGACGTGATGGTGCAAGGGCCGATTTTAAGTGATATTCAACGCATCTTTTTATCCAACTGGGATGAAAAGCAGCCGCTCGACGAATCCAACTTTTTTCCGAAATTAAGCAAACAGGGGAACCAGTTTGCGCGTGTGATTGCCACACCAGCCACTAAACAAAAAGACACGGACTCACCGTATTACCTGACCCTGCTCTCAGCGATTGATAGCGCAGAAGACCGTATCATGATCAATGCCGCCTACTTTGTACCAACCAAGGCGCAGTTACAGGCGCTCATCAACGCGGCCAATCGTGGCGTGCGTGTGCAGTTGTTAGTGCCGAGTTTTACAGACTCAACCCTATCTCTGCTGGTGCAACGTTCAAGATACAGCCTGTTGCTTGAAAACCAGGTTGAAATCTATGAGATGCAGGGGCAAGTCCTGCATGCCAAAACCATCACGATTGATGGCGTATGGTCGTCTATAGGTAGCTCAAACTTTGATTACCGCAGCGCGGGGATTAATGCAGAAGTTGATATGGTGATTTTAGGCAAAGAGGTTGCCAAAGCGCTGGAGGAAATGTTTAAAGAGGACACGACCTCTGCCAAAAAAATCGAACTGGAAGAATGGAAAAAGCGTGGCCTACTGGAGAGAATCAAACAATTGTCAGCGAGAATGTTTGAAGGCTTTTTATAATTAGCCTATCAATAAAAAACGCCTCTAACTGAGGCGTTTTTTATTGTTGGCGGTTAGGCCTTTTTCACAAACTCTGATTTGAGTTTCATCGCGCCAAAACCATCAATTTTGCAATCGATATCATGGTCACCATCGACCAGGCGGATGTTTTTCACTTTGGTGCCGACTTTCACCACGGATGAAGAGCCTTTCACTTTCAGGTCTTTAATCACAGTAATCGTATCGCCATCTTGCAGCACGTTGCCGTTGGCATCACGCACGACTTTCACTTCTTCTGAATCTGACGCTGCGACCTTGCTCCATTCATTTGCGCATTCAGGGCAAACGTAATTGTCACCGTCTTCATAGGTGTATTCGGATTGGCATTGTGGGCAGGCTGGTAATGTAGACATACGGACTTTCTTGGTGCAAACAATAAAACCATATATTTTACAGGGTTATTATTGAATACCCTAGTTCGCTTGTCGCGCAAAGAGATTTCGCAATATCAGATATAAAAAAAACCGCCTCATTGGGTGGCATTTAAACCTGATCGTAAATGCTTGAACGGTGCCCGACTTTAATCACCAACACCACCAACCTATCGTCGTGAATCTCATAGACAATGCGGTAGAGCCCTTGCCTGACACGGTAGCAATCATGCCCCGTGAGTTTGATGCAGCCATCTGCACGAGGATCTTCTGCCAAGGTATTAATACGGCTGAGTATACGTGCCACATCCGGCTTGGGGATGGCACGCAGGTCTTTGGCAACCGAGGCTTTAAAACTAATACTATATTTTGCCATCTTGCTTTAAAGCATTGAGCATCGCTTCGTAGCTTATCTCTGGCTCGTTCGCGCGCTGATTGATGGCATCCAGATCCTCTTGGTCTTCACGCATTAACAGTCTCACAGCTTCATCTACCAGTTCAGAAAGTGAGCTGTGATTGGTGGCTGCTTTTAAGCGCAAAGCTTGATGAATAGCTGGGTCAAAATAGACGGTTGAACGCTTGGACAATTCGGCCATTTGAGTTCTCCTCTGAATGAGTTTTCAGACATTATAGCATCATAACGTTATAACGCCATTTAGGCGTGAACGTAAAAAAACCGCTTCACTAGGAAGCGGTTTTTTATAGCGACTGTTCTAAATTACAGAACAGATTTCACTGTGTTCACAACATTTTAGCTCCGGCATAACCTAAAGGTTAGCCTTCACTGAAACTTCGTCAACAATTACAGTACGGACTTAACTGTGTTGACTACGTTTTCAACTGTGAAGCCGAAGTGTTTGAACAGTGCGCCGCCTGGTGCGGATTCGCCGAAGGTATCGATACCAACAACTGCACCTTCAATACCTACATACTTACGCCAGAAGTCTGGGTGAGCAGCTTCAACAGCCACGCGTTTAACGCCTGGAGTCAATACGCTGTCTTTGTAAGCTTGGTCTTGACGGTCGAATACGTTAGTGGATGGCATGGAAACCACACGCACTTTAGTACCAGCAGCGTTCAATTCAGCAGCCGCTTGAATGGCCAGATCCAACTCGGAACCGTTAGCGATGATGATGACATCAGCTTTACCAGCGACGTCAGAGAATACATAGCCACCTTTACGGATCAGGTCGAAATCTTTAGCGTCGTGCTTGATGCCTGGCACAGCTTGACGGCTCAATACCAAGCTGGTTGGGCCTTCAGTGCGCTCTACTGCAGCAACCCATGCAACGGTTGTTTCTGTAGAGTCAGCTGGGCGCCATACATCCATACGAGGAATCATACGCAGACCAGAAGTGTTTTCTACTGGTTGGTGTGTAGGACCATCTTCACCTTGACCGATAGAGTCATGGGTCAATACGTAAACCACACGTTGATGCATCAACGCAGACATACGCATGCCGTTTTTCATGTAGTCAGAGAACATGTGGAAAGTACCGCCGTATGGCAACAAGCCACCGTGCAATGCCATACCGTTCATGATGGCAGACATACCGAACTCACGTACACCGTAAGAGATGTAGTTGCCTGGCTCTTTACCACTCACGTGTTTGAAGTCTTTAGATGCTGTCAGGTTAGAACCTGTCAAGTCAGCTGAACCGCCCAGGAATTCTGGCAAGATTGGAGCCAAAGCAGTAATTGCTTTTTGTGAAGCTTGACGAGTAGCCAATTTCTCAGCTTTTTCGTTAGTTTCAGCAATGATTGCGTCAGTCAATGCTTTCCAGTTAGCTGGCAATTCACCTGCCATACGGCGTTTGAATTCAGCAGCTTCAGCTGGGAATGCAGCTGCGTAAGCAGCAAATTTAGCGTCCCAAGCAGATTCGCGCTCAGCACCTTTAGCTTTTTGATCCCAGCCAGCGTATACGTCAGCAGGAATAACAAACGGCTCATGTGGCCAGCCGATTTCAGCACGTGTTGCAGCAACTTCTGCGTCGCCCAGTGCGGAACCGTGGCAGTCGTGTGAACCGGATTTGTTTGGTGAACCTTTACCGATGATTGTTTTACAGCAGATCAGTGATGGTTTGTCAGTCACTGATTTAGCTTCGTCGATTGCTTTTTGAATCGCAGCCTGGTCGTGACCATCTACTGAAACAACGTGCCAGCCGTATGCTTTGAAGCGGCCTACGGTGTCGTCTGTGTACCAGCCTTCGATGTGGCCGTCGATAGAAATACCGTTGTCATCCCAGAAAGCAACCAGTTTGCCCAGGCCCCAAGTACCAGCCAGTGCACATGCTTCGTGAGAAACGCCTTCCATCATACAACCGTCGCCCAGGAACACGTATGTGTAGTGGTCAACGATGTTGTGGCCTGGCTTGTTGAATTGGTCAGCCAGCAGTTTTTCTGCCATCGCGAAACCAACGCCGTTAGCAATACCTTGGCCCAATGGACCTGTAGTGGTTTCAATGCCTGGTGCGTAGCCGTACTCAGGGTGGCCAGCACAGCGGGAGTGCAATTGACGGAAAGTCTTGATATCTTCAATACCTAAATCGTAACCGGTCAGGTGCAGCAAGGAGTAGATCAACATTGAGCCATGGCCGTTGGACAATACGAAACGGTCACGGTTAGCCCATTGTGGGTTGTTTGGGTTGTGGCTCAGATTGTGGTTCCACAATACTTCAGCAATTTCAGCCATGCCCATAGGTGCGCCTGGGTGGCCGGAGTTTGCTTTTTGTACAGCGTCCATGCTCAGAGCACGGATGGCGTTGCACAAGTCGACACGAGTTGCCATTGTTTTCTCCCTAGAGTGAAAGTGAGCGGTCTTACACAAAAAGCTGCAAAACCTTGATTGAATTCTTTAAAAAGCCCGGAAAACCTGCCTTTTACGGAAAGGCTAGATTATTCACTAGAACCCGTTTTTCTTCAAGCGTTAATCACCTTTTTCTCATGATGGTTTTGCTATGGCTGACCTATGAAAAAGGTCATTCTGCTGCTTGCAAGGGTAGCTTTCAGCGAGGCTTTCCCCTACCATGACAAAACATTGATAGCAAAGGAAGTAATGATGTCTGACGAACGAATTATCATGCGTGTAGGTGAAGCACTGGTCGCTGGCGGCCCACCCGGCACAGCTGCCGAACCTGAAGTCGCGATTGGCGAAATGAATGGCCCTATGGGCACGGCATTTGCCAACCTGCTGGGTGACCAGGTCAAAGGTCACACCCGTGTGCTGGCGATTATGAATACCGACATTATGGTGCGCCCGGCGACCTTAATGGTGAGCAAGGTGACGGTGAAAGACCCACGTTATACCAATATCTTGATGGGCACCGTGCAAGGTGCAATTGCCAACGGTGTGCTGGATGCGGTGCGTAGCGGCGATATCTCGAAAGAGAAAGCCAACGACCTGGGCATTATCGTCTCCGTGTGGCTAAGCCCGGCGATTCTGGAACAAGAGAAAATCGACCACAAAGCCCTATTTGATATTCACCGTGAAGCGACTTTCAAGGCGATCCAGAAAGCCCTGCGTAATGAGCCTAGCATTGATTGGTTACTGGAAAACCAGGAAAAAATCGTGCATAAGTATTACCAGATGGGCTTAGATGGAAAGATCTAAAAGCACGGCAATTTAAATAATAAAAAAGGATGCCCAGGCATCCTTTTTTATTGAGCTCACTTTAGCGCTTTAACGCGGTGATCACCGCTTCAATCGCTTTGCAATTGCCACGCGCATCATCAAACGTCAGCAAAGGCGCTTTGCCATAAAGCACGCAGTCACTAAAGTGCTCAATCTCTAAATTAAAGTGATTGGCTTTAGGCAACACGATGGTTTCTGATTTGCCACCGGCCTCCCAGCTAATCACCGGGTCATCACCTGGGTACGCCCACATATTGTGGCACTTGATCCAACCTTTATCGCCGATGAGCTCATACTCGGCTTTGCGACCACGCTCGAAGCTGACGTCAAAGTTGCCAAAACGCGCGCGACCTTGCGCATCCGGCCCGAAATCGAGCACACCGCTGGCCACCACATCAGCACCATGTTCATTCAGTTTGCCATACGCCACCACATGTTGCGGTTCGGCAGGCACATTGTCTTTGCCAAAACACCAGCGCAAAGCGTGTATCGCATAAGGCCCAATATCCCACATCGCTCCGCCACCGTTTGCCATATCACGGTTGATACGGTACATGCGCGACGGCGCCATCAGGAATGAAAAACTGGCGCGGCAGGACAATACATCACCGATCAGGCCGGAGGCCACCAGCTCGGCCACTTTGGCATGCTGCGGATGAAAGCGGTACATAAAGCCTTCCATCACCGTCAGGCCTTTGGCTTTGGCCGCAGATTCAATGGTATCGATATCGGCCAGATTGGTGGTCATCGGCTTTTCAATCAGCACATGTTTACCCGCCTGAATCGCCTTCAGCGCCCATTCGGCATGCTCCTCATTGGCCATCGGGCAATACACGGCCTCCACATTGCTGTCCGCCAGCAGGCTATCCATGTCGTCATAGCAAGTGACGCCACCCAGGTTGGGTGCATATTTATCCAGCGTTGCCTTGGCTGCCCCGGCACGGCGGCTGGCAATGGCCACCAATTGCGAGTTACTGGCCTCTACGATGGCGGGTAACAAACGTTCATTGACCCGCGCAGCACCGAGAATGCCCCACTTGAGTTGTTTTTGCATGCGAACTACCTTTCCTGCGTGACGCTAAAGAACGTCATTCTAACGCCAGTTGGTGAATGATGCTGCCTTTACATACTAGGCAGCCTGACTCAGGCTTTCCGGGCCGAACACTTCGCGGTGGATGTATTGCGGTGGAATCCCTAATGCCAGCAAGGCTTGCCACTGCTCTATCATGAATGGCAGCGGGCCACACAGGTAATATTGTGCATTCAGGTCAGCATTGAATGCCCACTCGTTCACACGCATGCGGCCCTCATGCACCAGGCGCTCTGTTGCGAAACCGGGTTTCTCTTCAATATATAAACCCAAGTGCAGTGATGACATTTGCTCGGAACTGGCAATCAGTTCATCCAGGTGTGGCACATGCTGCATGGTGCGCGCTGCATGCAAAAACCACACCTCGCGCTTAGCCTGCGCTTGCTGTAGTGTTTTCAACATGGACAACATAGGCGTTATGCCCACGCCTGCTGAGACCAGCACCAGTGGTGTGCTGGCTTGCAAAGCTGGCGTAAATTCGCCATAAGGATGGCTGATCAGTAACTGCCCGCCAACCTTGGCGTATTGATGCAACCAGTTGGACACCGTGCCTTGCGGTGTTGGCATATCCCCAGCCTCGCGTTTCACACTGATGCGGTAAGTCTCTTTTTGCTCGGCATCTGACAGGCTGTATTGACGGATCTGGCGCGCACCATCCGGCAGGGTGACGGCGATACTAACATATTGCCCGGCCTTGAACGCAGGCAATGCATGATCTTCTGCCGCCAGCACAATCGACAGGATACCTTCTGCGGCGGGCGTCAACGCTGTGATACGCGCCTCTATCCATTGGTCTGCGGCATAACCGGTGCTTTGATATAAGCGGGCTTCTGCGGCGATAAACTCCCCTGCCAGCAACCAGTAGGCCTCATCCCAGGCGGCAATCAGTGGGGGCGTGGCCGCGTCACCCAACACTTCAGCAATCGCGCCCAGCAAATGGCGGCCCACAATCGGGTAATGCGCTGGCTTGATACCTACCGCAGCATGCTTATGCACGATACGCTCAATCACCGGTTGCAGTGCCGCTGCATTATCAATATTGGCAGCATAGGCAAACACGGCAGCGGCCAGCGATTGCTGCTGGCTGCCATTGGCCTGGTTGCCCATATTAAACAGGTTTTTCAACTCAGGATGCGCGTTAAACATATTGCTGTAAAACGTGGTGGTAATGGCCACGCCATGCGCCTGCAATACGGGGACACTGGCCTGGATATACGGACGGGCACTACTGGATAACATAAACACTCCTTTTTAAATAGCATCTTAAATGCAACTTTTAACATCAAAAAATAGCCTGCTTTCACAGGCCGCACCCCACTTAGGCCGCGTGGGTTTTATGCATGGAAATAATTTTTTCCCTGGTGTTATGATTGACGATATCGAACAACCGGTGCTGGTTCATATGCGCATAAAACGACTCCAGCCCGGTTTGCAAAGCCCCTTTGAGCAGGCAGTCTCCATGAAATCGGCACATCGGTTTTTCGCAATTAATCAGCTCAGTCGTATTCTCAAGCTCGCGCAAAATATCACCTATACGCAACTGCAGTGACTCCGGATTCAACTCCAAGCCACCATTGCGGCCACGCGTTGCCTTGATCCAACCCAGTTTGTTCAGGCGCGTAATCACTTTAATCAAATGGTTGCGCGGCAGATCAAACGTGCTGGCGATCTCGTCTATGGTCACTTGCTGGTCAAAGCGCGACTGTGACAAATACATCAAGACGCGCAAACCAATATCGGTAAATTTGTTTAGCTGCATGATGTGCATTCTAATATATGTTTCATTTACAATGCAACTTTAAATTGCTATGCTGAGATCTATTATCAGATTGACAGGAGTTTCCCTATGCAGCCGCTGATTCAAATCTCTCCGCCCAGCCGCAAACTACCCACGCAAGGCTTTGCTTTATTCAATCTCGGTTTCCGGCCTTTCTTCCTGCTGGCGGCCACCTTTGCGACACTGTCTATGGCGGTTTGGATGGCGCGTTATTTTCAATATAACGCACAATCTTTCACAACTATTTCAGCCTCACAATGGCATGCCCATGAAATGCTGTATGGCTTTGCTTTTGCCGTGATTGCGGGATTTCTGCTCACCGCAGTGAAAAACTGGACTGGCATACAAACACTGCATGGCCGCCCGCTAATGGGCCTGGTGGCATGCTGGGCCATCGCCCGCGGTGTAATGTTGATTGCCCCAGACTATGTATTATTGGCCGCGATCTTCGACCTGCTATTTAATGGCTGGTTGATTGCCGCTGTCGCGCAGCCGATCATCAAAGTCAAACAGTGGCGACAACTCGGCGTACTGTCAAAAGTGGTATTTCTCACCATGGGCAATGTGGCGTTTTACACCCAGGCGCTGGGCTGGACAAGCCATGGCGCAGACGCGGCACTATGGATAGGCCTGCTGCTGAATGTGAGCCTGATTATGGTGATCAGCCGCCGCATCTTGCCGATGTTTATTGAGCGTGGTGTGAAAGAGGAAGTGGCCCTAAAAAACAGCGCCTGGATAGACCGCTTGCTGATGGTGTGCCTGGCAGCCTTGCTGATCAACATCCTGACCGTTAATGCCGGAATACTGAATGCAGTGTTAGGGCTCACTATCACTTTGAGTGCTGGATTCAGGTTATGGCGCTGGCACACGCCAGGTATCTGGCAAGTACCTTTATTATGGAGCTTCTACTGCGGACTGTGGCTGATTAACCTCGGTTTTCTACTCTATGCGCTGAGTTTCCTCGCAGGCAGTGTCTCCGTCATTTTAGCGATTCACTGCTGGGCCATTGGCGGCATCGGCGTGATTACATTAGCCATGATGGCACGCGTCTCATTAGGTCACACCGGCCACAATATCCACACCCCACCGCGCAGCGTGGCCTGGATATTTGGCCTGGTCATTTTCGCCACTCTGAGCCGGGTGTTCTTGCCTATCGTACTACCGGAGTTTTACCGCCTATCGGTGATGCTGGCCGCCGGCGGCTGGATCGCCGCATTTACGCTATTTGCTATCGTCTATTGGCAGATACTTAGTCAACCACGCATTGATGGCACACCCGGTTAAGACTTATTCTTTCCACTTAATCGAACAACCGATACTTGCGATCTGTTCCTGTGGCCCTCTCCCTGTTTCTGCCACCAGCCTCATGGCATTAAACAGGTCGCGCGTACTTTCAGGCGCGGTTTCCTTGCGGCTTTCATCAAAACGGCCACGGTATTGCAACTCGAAGTTTTTATTAAAGCCGAAGAAGTCAGGCGTACAGACCGCACCATAAGCTTGCGCCACAGTTTGCCGCTCATCCCACAAATAAGGGAAAGGAAACTGCATCTCGGTGGCAATTTTTTGCATGTTTTCAAAGCTATCTTCAGGATATTCGAAGTCATCGTTACTCGAAATAGCCACGGTATTGATGCCCAAGGCTTGCAGCTCGCGCACATCAGCAATCAGCCGCGGCAATATGGCTTTGACATACGGGCAATGATTGCAGATAAACATCACCAACAAGCCGTTTGAACCCATGCTATCGCTGATGCTGACCGCTTTTTTATCGGTGCTAAACAGATTAAACAGAGGGGCTTTCCAGCCAAAATCACATACGGGTGGGCTAATACTTGCCATCAGAATACTCCTGCCATTAAATTCAAAGCAATATGGTACGTGATTAAGGCGCCAAGGTGAATCTTGTGAACAGCGCGCCCGCATCGCCATGCGTACCACGCTAGCGCCATAAATAGTGGCATTTTGGTTACAATGCCAGTCATGAGTAATTTACGATTTCATAGCCCGATCGCATTAACTGTCGGCCAGCAAGCCCCATTGAGTGAAAACGCCATGGCGCATGCAGTGAGGGTGATGCGGCTCAAGGTGGGCGATACACTTAACCTGTTTTGTGGCGATGGCTTTGACTACCAGTGCGCACTCACTAGCATAGAGAAAAAGTCCGCACAGGTTGAGGTGTTGAGCAGAAGCGAAGTGAATAACGAATCACCACTCAATATTCGTTTGCTACAAGGCGTCTCCAGCGGTGACCGCATGGATTACACCATCCAGAAAGCTGTCGAACTCGGCGTGACCGAGATTTATCCTCTCAGCACCGAGCGTTGCGTGACCAAACTCAGCGGCGACCGTGCCGAGAAACGCACTGAACATTGGCAAGGCGTCGCCATCGCCGCCTGTGAACAAAGCGGCCGCGCGGTGGTGCCCACCGTGCATGCGCCACTCACGCTGGCGCAATGGCTCAGCCAGCACGCCACGCCAGACACATTAAACTTATTGCTGAACCCAGTTGGCGCCAAACGGCTAGCCGCTTTGAGCAGACCAGCGAGTGCCATTCAACTGCTGATAGGCCCTGAAGGCGGCCTAAGCCCGGCTGAAATCGAACTCGCCACACAACACCACTTCCAATCCATCGTCCTCGGCCCCAGAATTTTACGTACCGAAACCGCCGCGCTCACCGCCATCGCCAGCATGCAGTCACTGTGGGGCGATTTTTAACTTCGCTAGCCAACTAAAGGAGTTACCAGATGGAAACCCGTCCACCATTACCGCCATTCACACTGGAAACCGCGATACAGAAAGTGCGCCTGGCGGAAGACGCTTGGAACAGCCGCGACCCGGACCGCGTGATCCAGGTGTATACCGAAGACACCATTTGGCGTAACCGCGCCGAGTTTCCAGTTGGCCGCCAAGCAGTGCATGGATTTCTATCACGCAAATGGGCGCGCGAGCTGGATTACCGACTGATCAAGGAAATCTGGGCTTTTTTGGATAATAAAATTGCCGTGCGTTTTGCCTACGAATGGCACGATGACTCTGGCCAGTGGTATCGCAGTTATGGCAATGAAAACTGGCTGTTTAATGAGGCCGGACTCATGATGCAACGCCACGCCAGCATCAATGACTTGCCCATCAAGGCAGAAGACCGGAAATTTTTCTGGCCGCTGGGCAGGCGTCCGGATGACCATGCCGGGCTGACCGAGTTGGGGTTGTAACCACACATGCTAGCAGTGATGTTACAAATGGCGCTGATGATCGCCGCCGGCATGCTGTGGCAGCGATTGGCGCCTGACCATATGTCTGCACTTGCGCACCGCCGCGCGCTGACGGACTTGGTGTTTTACATATTGCTGCCTGCATTGGTACTGGATATCTTATGGCAGGCGCCGTTTGACGCCAGCACGCTCAGCATTGCGCTCACCGCGCTCAGCCGCCTCATAGTGGCGGCCTTGTGCATGTGGCTGACGCTGCAATTGTTGCAACGCGTCATGACTGTTTCGCGCGCGCAACAAGGTGCATTAATGCTGGCTGCCACGTTTCCCAATGCCACTTATTTAGGCCTCCCCGTGACCAGCGAAGTCCTCGGTGACTGGACGCATGAAATTGTGCTGAAATTTGACCTGTTTGCCTGTACGCCGGTATTGCTGACGCTAGGCATGCTGATGGCGCAAACCTATGGCCAGTCCGAACACAAGTCACACCCGGTCAGGGAGTTGATGCGCGTGCCGCCGCTATGGGCATTGCTGCTGGCAACTGTGTTGAACGTTGGCCATATACCGCAACCTGTCATGATCAACCATGCGCTGCACACGCTGGCAGGCGGCGTGGTGCCCTTGATGCTGATTGCCCTCGGCATGAGCATCCGCTGGGACACCTTTAAACTCAAACTGATTCCCTTATTGCTGCCTGTGTGCGTGATCGGTTTGCTGATTGCACCATTGGCGGCGCAACATGTCGCCATCGCGTTAGGCCTGCATGGCGACCAGCTCACTGCTTGTATACTGCTCGCCGCCATGCCTACCATGGTGTTTGGCATTGTCATTTGCGAACGCTACCGGCTGGACGGTGCCTTGTACGCCGCAGCCGTGTTCATGAGCACCCTGCTCAGCATCGGCAGCCTGTCACTCTGGTTTGTCATCTTACAGCCATAAATTCAATATTATTTCGCGTATTAACACGTGAAATCACGCATTTCGTGTGAATTTTTATGATGCATGCTGTCATACGTCATATGACGAGTTGTCAGCGGCGACGTCTGTTTTTAAGATGCTGCTAAACCGTCACTCTTTCGCTTTGTGTTATTTGGGATTATCAGAAGATCATGCCGAAAACCACGACCAATCAATATATACCTCCACAACCCACGCCTCCCGAGACGCTAGTCAGCTTGCTCGCGGAAACCGGCGTCACCATCAATGGCAATGCGCCTTGGGATATCCAGGTGTATGAAGAAAGCGTTTACCGCGACGTGTTGACCAAGGGTACGCTGGGGCTCGGCCAGGCATTTATTGAAGGCCGCTGGGACTGCAAACGGCTGGATGAGTTTTTTCACCGTGTGATGCGCGCCGACATTGATGAAACAATGGGCGGCTTGGCCAAGCTGAAACTGCTGGGCGAAGTCATCCGCCACACGCTGTTTAACCTGCAGGCGCCGCATCGCGCCTACCAGGTGGCACAACAACATTACGACATTGGTAACGACGTGTTTGAAGCCATGCTGGACAGCAGCATGAGCTACTCCTGCGCCTACTGGCAACATGCCAACACGCTGGAAGAAGCACAATTCAACAAGCTGGACATGATATGCCGCAAGCTGGATTTACAGCCAGGTGACAACGTCCTGGAAATCGGCTGCGGCTGGGGCGGCCTGGCCAAACATATGGCACAACACTATGGTGCACAGGTGGTCGGCATTACCGTCTCGGTCGAACAACAAGCCTTCGCCCGGGCGCGCTGTGCGGGGTTGCCTGTCGATATCCAGCTCAAAGACTATCGTGAATTGCATGGCCAGTTCGACAAAATCGTGTCTGTGGGCATGTTTGAACATGTCGGCCCCAAAAACTACGAGACTTATTTTGCCACCGCACACCGCCTGCTCAAAGATAACGGCTTGTTTTTACTGCACACCATAGGCAACCACAAAACTGCGCTACACACCGATGCCTGGATTGATCGCTACATATTCCCGAATGGCAAGCTGCCTTCAGTCAGCGAAATCAGCAAAGGCATTGAACAAAAGTTTTTAATTGAAGACTGGCACAACTTTGGCCATGATTACGACCGCACCCTGATGGCATGGTGGGATAAATTCAATCGCGCCTGGCCCGAATTACAGTTTAAGTATGATGAAAGTTTTTACCGGATGTGGAAATACTACCTGATGTGTTGTGCAGGCTATTTCCGCTCCCGGCAAGGACAACTCTGGCAACTGGTATTGAGCAAACGGGAGAGCACCCGTATTTACCGCTCAATGCGCCCGGCGCCAGCAAGTTGATGTAAACGTAGTCCTCTCTGTCCTTCCTTATTGACGGCGCAAGCCGTCATTTTTTTATGATCAAACATCTCGCTCCTTGCAGATAAATTTGCAATAAAAACCATATTTAATTATTATTTTGCAAAATAAATGCGAAAAATCATATTATGATCGGTTCAAATATTAGAGATTTGCGCAAATCGCAAAATCTAACTTTACAGCAATTAGCTTCTCGCATGGGGACTGACGCCAGTAACTTGTCGCGCATTGAGCGCGGAGAAGTGGGCATTTCCGAGACCCTGCTGCGCGCCGCCGCCCAAGCATTGAGCACCACACCAGGACGCTTATATGATGCCAACCTGACACCGATCTCGCTCACTAATACACCACCAGCGATCCTCTCCAGCGCCAACAGCAAAGACTTTGTGCACTGGTTCCGCTCCGCAGCGCCGTATATCCATGCCTTTGGTGGCAGCACGTTTGTCATTGCGTTTGGCGGCGAAGTTGTGAGCGAGCAACAATTTGTCGCACTTTCGCACGACCTCAACCTGCTCGCCAGCCTGGAAGTAAGGCTGGTGCTGGTCCACGGCGCCCGTCCGCAAATTGAACAGCGCCTCAAACGCGACAACCTGACGCCCAAATTGCACAATGGCCTGCGGATTACCGACGATGCCGCCATGGAGGCCGTAAAAGAGGCCAATGGCGCCATCCGTGTTGAAATTGAATCCCTGCTCTCGATGGGGATTGCCAACTCGCCCATGGCAGGCAGCGATATCCGCGTCGCTAGCGGCAACTTTGTTACCGCCAAACCACTAGGCGTGCGCGATGGCGTCGACCTGCAACATACGGGAGAAGTACGCAAGATTGACGCTATTGGCATACAGAAGCGGTTAGATGACGGCGAATTAGTGCTTTTATCCCCAATGGGCTACTCCCCCACTGGCGAAACCTTCAACTTAACCCTGGAAGACGTAGCAGTGAGTGCGGCAAGTGCGCTGGACGCCGAAAAACTGATCTTCCTCATGGACTCAGAAGGCGTACACAACCTGCGCGGCGAGCTGTTACGTGAAATGACCTCGGCCAAAGCGCGCAACCTGCTGCGCAATGTGCAGGAGAGTGACGTGCCCATTCATTACTCCGAGGACGTCAATTACTACCTGCCCGCCGCCGTGCGCGCCTGCGAGCATGGCGTGACGCGGACGCACCTGATCTCGCGCCATATTGACGGCGCAATTATCCAGGAGCTGTTTACCCGGCAGGGCATAGGTACCATGATTACCGAACTGCCACTGGAAACCATGCGTCAGGCCAACATTGACGATGTTGGCGGCATTTTGATGCTGATTGAACCGCTGGAAAACGAAGGTATTCTGGTGCGGCGCGGACGCGAGCGCATAGAGATGGAAATCAATTATTTCTATGTCATGGAGCACGACAACCGCGTGATTGGCTGCGCTGCGCTGTATCCGTTTGCCCAAGAAAAAATGGTGGAGTTTGCCTGCCTGGCGATAGACCCGACCTACCGCGGCGGCGGCCGGGGCGATAAATTGTTTAACTACTGCCAGGAACAAGCCAGCCAAAAAGGCTATCAACAGCTGTTCTGCCTGACTACGCGCACCGAGCACTGGTTCCTCGAACGTGGATTTACCGAGCAGAATGTCGACCAATTGCCTGACGAAAAGCAAAAACTCTACAATTTTCAGAGAAAATCCAAAGTTTTCATCAAACCGTTATGAGTTTTTGGCTAAAATTCAGCCTGTACCCGATTGACTGCAATCGCCCGATGATTGAATGAAAGTTTGACCTATGCAAACCTCTACCGCCAGCCAAAAAGCGCAAACCCTGTCTGAAGCGCTTCCTTATATCAAACGCTTCTTTGATAAAACTATCGTCATTAAATATGGCGGCAACGCCATGACTGACGAGCGCCTTAAAGAATGCTTTGCCCAGGATGTAGTATTGCTCAAACTGGTGGGCATGAACCCGGTGGTTGTGCACGGCGGCGGCCCGCAAATCAATGAAATGCTGGATAAGCTGGGCAAAAAAGGCGAGTTCATCCAGGGCATGCGCGTGACTGACGAAGAAACCATGGACGTGGTGGAAATGGTGCTGGGTGGCCAGGTGAACAAAGAGATTGTGAACCTGATTAACCGTCATGGCGGCAAAGCCGTGGGCCTGACCGGGCAGGACGGTAACTTTATCCACGCACACAAACTGCTGATGGAAGACCTCAAAGACCCGAGCAAGATGATTGATGTTGGCCAGGTGGGTGAGATTACCGCGATTGATCCGAGCATCATCAACTTTCTGGACAGCGGCGATTTTATTCCGGTCGTGGCGCCCATTGGCGTCGGCCGCGACGGCGAAACGTATAACATCAATGCCGACGTGGTGGCCGGCAAACTGGCAGAAATCCTCAATGCCGAAAAACTGATTCTGCTCACCAACACGCCTGGCGTGCTGGATAAAAGCGGCCAACTTTTAACCGGCCTGACACCCAAGCAAATTGACGACCTGGTGGAAGATGGCACTTTAAGTGGTGGCATGTTGCCAAAAATCAGCTCGGCTTTAGATGCTGCGCGTAGTGGCGTGAAGTCTGTGCATATTATTGATGGCCGCGTTGAGCACGCCTTGCTGCTGGAAGTGCTCACCGACGAAGGCGTAGGTACTTTAATCAAAGCCAAATAAGTAAGCAGTTACTTTCTTTTATTATCATGTCGCGCAGGGTGTGGATTTTCGATCTTGATGACACCCTGCACAATGCCTCCGCACATATCTTCCCGGTCATGAATCAAGCCATGACGCGTTACATCATGCAGTCGCTGGATATGGAAGAAGCGGCAGCGCACCAGCTACGCCAGCATTACTGGCGCATTTATGGCGCAACACTGAAAGGCCTGATGCGGCACCACGGTGTGGACCCGCATCATTTTCTGGCCGAGACCCATGCCTTTTTGACAGATGACATGGTGCAAACCACTAAGCAATTACGGCAACTGCTGCAGCGCCTGCCCGGGCGAAAATGTATTTTCACCAACGCCCCGCGTGCCTACGCCATGCGCGTACTCAACGTGCTAGGCATCGCCGATTGTTTTTCACTGGTTTTTAGCGTCGAATCCAGCCGCTTTCATGCCAAACCCAGCGTGCGCGGTTTTCAATTGCTGTTGCGGCAACTGCAATGCCGGGCAGCCGATTGCACGATGTTTGAGGACAGCCTGCCCGCCCTGATGACCGCTAAACGCTTAGGCATGCGCACCGTGTGGATCAGCCGCCGCCTGCACAGGCCAAACTTTGTGCAGTATAGGTTATCGCATGTGTTGGCACTCACTCACAGTCCGTTAAAAAAAGCAGCGCATGCATTTCCGTGCTGAACGAATGCGGTTAAAATAGCCGTCAAAATAACAACACTCACTTGGGTTCGGTTCTGGAAATCACAATGGCAACCATCAATAAAGAAGCACGCGCAAACCGCAAACAACAAATTTTGGAAACCCTGGCAGGCATGCTGCAAACACCGCGTGGTGAAAAAATCACCACCGCTGCGCTGGCAGCCAAACTGGATGTGTCAGAAGCAGCCTTATACCGTCACTTTGCCAACAAGGCCAAAATGTTTGAAGGCCTGATTGAGTTTATTGAAGGCGCGCTGTTTGGCGTCATGAATAAAATCACCACCGACGAAACTGACGGCCTCAAACAGGTACAACTGATGCTGCAAACTATGCTCAAGTTTGCCGAGCGCAACCCGGGCATGTCACGCGTGCTGATAGGTGATGCACTGGTCAACGAAGACGAAGCCCTGCAAGCACGCATCAACCAGTTACTGGACCGCCTGGAAGCCAGCCTGAAACAATCATTGCGTATTGCCGAAGCACAAGGCAATAAAATCACCGACGCGGGCATCGCCGCCAACACAATGATCAGCTTCGTGCTTGGTCGCTGGCATGCATTTGCCAAAAGCGGCTTTAAACGCAAACCTAGCGACAACCTTGAACAGCATGTCACACAACTGATTACCGGCTGTTTGCAATAAAAAAGATGTAGAAAGTTTTAATCGATGGAAACCACCGTTTTTGGCATGAATGAAGCCCAGCTCACCGAGTTTGGCATGAGCTGGGGCCTTGCCGGGCTGATCCTGTTCATTGTATTTATTGTCGGCAACCTGGCCTGGAAATCAAAAGCAGGCAAAACCGGGACATTCGCGCTGTTTCTCGCCCTCACCTTAGGCATGGTGGGTTTTCTGGCCAAACTCGCCATTCAGCATTACCTGAATATCCACTAATTCCAGCCCGCACGGCCAGCGCTACAAATAGCCGTGCCACCCAAAATATCCCGTATGTGCATACCCATGTTGCACATACGGTTAACGCTTTATTACGTTTATGACACCCATGGGCTATTGCGGTGCCTGCCGCAGTCCGCTACCCTAAGTCATACATAGTGATAAATACTTGCCTGATATGGATAATTCCCCTCCCAACGACAGTGATGTCTACAAAACCTTGCTGGAGTCGACCAAGGCCATCCCGTGGAAGATTGACTGGGCGTCCAAGCAATTTGCCTACATCGGCCCGCAAATCGAACCCCTTCTAGGCTGGTCGCCAGAAAGCTGGCACTCGGTGGAAGACTGGGTTAACCGCATCCATGAAGAAGACCGTGAACGCGTGTTCAATTTTTGCGTACAACAATCGCTACAAGGGCTGGACCATGAGGCGGACTATCGTGCACTGGCGGCAGATGGCAGCTTTGTCTGGATCCGCGACGTCGTGCATGTGATGCGCACAGCGACTGGTGAACCTGAAGCATTGATAGGCTTTATGTTCGACATCAGCGAACGCAAAAAAACCGAAGAGCAATTACTGATCATGCAAAAGCAACTGGAAGAGCTTTCTTACAAAGATGGTTTGACCGGCGTGGCCAACCGCCGCATGTTCGACACCGTGCTGGAACGGGAGTGGCTGGAAGCCAGGCAACATCAGCACCCGCTATCACTGATCATGATTGATATCGACTATTTCAAGCAATTTAATGACTTTTACGGGCATTTGCAGGGCGATGAAATACTCAAGCAAGTGGCGAAGATACTGGCGCAGGCCGGGGTGCGTACCAAAGACTTTTTTGCCCGTTTTGGCGGTGAAGAGTTTGCGCTGATCCTGCCAGAGACCAATGACGTGTCGGCCAGCAAAATTGCCGAGCGTTGCCGCAACCTGGTGTTTAAAGAGCAAATCCCGCATGCCAAGTCTGAAGTCAGCCAGATACTGACTATCAGTGTCGGCGCTGGCAGCATTACCCCCAGCCAGGCGGACGACCTCAAAACCTTTGTTGAATCGGTAGATGCGCTGATGTATCAGGCCAAACGCAATGGCCGCAACCGTATCGTGGTGAACGGCGCCTGAAACTAGTGCGATTAACGCAGTATCGCCTGTATGGCGTGGATACGTGCCTCAGCCACGGCCTGTTTGATGTGCGCCGGTGAGCTGCATTGTTTGGCAATGGCCCCGGCATCCACCGTGAGTGCCGCCTGCAATGCCATGGCTAAATGTTCCGCATCGGCCAACGGGCAATCCTCCAGCCCTAAACGGCCGCGGCTGTCACATTCACAAGCCAGTAAAAAATCTTCGAAGCGCATACGCTGACGGAATGCATCCAGTTCTTCCAAAAACTGCAATAAGGTGCTGGCCTTCATCTGCCGGGCCGCGTGCAATTTTCCATGATATTTGGCCACCACCAGCGCCAGGTCCTTGCAATCATTGGGCACACGTAGGCGGGCCACCACTTCACGAATCAAATCCACGCTGCGCAATTCATGGCCGATATGTCGCGGCAAGACATCAGCAGGCGTTGTGCCCTTGCCTAAATCATGGGTCAAGGCAGCGAACCTGACCGGCAAGCTGTAGCCTTGTTTGGCCGAGTAATCAATCACCATCATAACGTGAATACCGGTATCGACTTCAGGGTGGTAAGTGGCAGTTTGCGGCACGCCCCACAGGCGATCCAGCTCAGGCAAGATGACTTTTAATGCGCCACACTCGCGTAGCATTTCAAACATGCGACTGGGTTGCTTTTCCATCAGGCCCTTGGCAATTTCTTGCCAAACACGCTCAGCCACCAGTGCGTCGACCTCTCCGGCAGCCACCATCTCCCGCATCAGCAACATCGTTTCCGGTGCCACGGTAAACTCGGTAAAACGCGCCAGAAAGCGTGCAGCGCGCAGTATACGCACCGGATCTTCACTAAAAGCATCCGTCACATGTCTAAGCAGTTTTTTCTGGATATCTAACTGGCCGTGAAAAGGATCGATCAGGCTGCCATCATCGGCTTCTGCAATAGCATTGATGGTGAAATCACGGCGGGCAAGATCTTCTTGCAGGGTCACTTCTGGCGCCGCATAAACACTAAAGCCTTTGTAGCCTTTGCCTGTTTTGCGCTCGGTGCGCGCCAGCGCATGCTCTTGCTGCGTGTCTGGATGCAGGAATACCGGAAAGTCTTTGCCAACCGCACGGTAGCCCGCCGCCAGCATCTGCTCGGGCGTGGCGCCAACCACGACATAATCCCTATCCTTGACCGGCAGGCCAAGCAGGCGATCGCGGACCGCACCTCCTACCTGATAGATCTGCATGGCGGAATACTCACAGCCAGGCATTAACGCCTGGCGTTGATGACGCGACCTGCGGCAGCACGAAACTGGTCGTAAGCACCACGTGGATTGTTTTTGACCAGATAGCCAGAAATGACGGCAAACATATCGGTCGGCACCACACCCAGCTCATTGGCCATGGGTTGCTGACAGACATTATCGACCTGCATGGATTTAACATTGTCACGCGAGAGGAGCTTGATCGGCAACAACTGCATAAAGCTGCCTTGCAACAAGGACATATTGAGGCTGAGACCCATGATAGGACGTTGCACATGGATGGTTTTCATCACTGCTTCCATGATTTGCTGCAAGGTCATGATGGCCGGGCCGCCTAGCTCATAGGTCCTGCCATAGGTAGCAGGCTCATTCACGGCATTGACCATGGCTGCGGCAACATCCTCTACCCAGATGGGCTGGAATTTGGCTTGCGGCATCGCCAGCGCCAAGACTGGGATCCATTGAATCAGTTTGGCAAACAGGTTAATAAAGCGGTCGCGCGTACCAAAAATGACCGATGGCCTGAAAATGGTAACATGCAGTTTTTTACTGAACTCCAGTACGGCCTGATCACCCGCCGCTTTTGTGCGCAGATATTCGCTAGGGGCATTGGCCGAGGCTTGCAAGGCACTCATATGCAACAGGCGCGGAATAGCCAACTGTTCGCATAACTGTGCAACCTGGCGCGGAAACTGATGATGCATTTGTTCAAAGGTGTTGGTGCGTGTCTGATGCAAAATGCCCACCAGGTTAATCACGGCATCACTCCCTTGCAGGTGAGTTTTCAAAGCCCCTTCGTCATGAATATCACACTCGACCACCTGCACATTCGGCAACAAAATCAGGTGCTTGGCCTGCTCGCGGCGGCGCGTCAGCACTTTCACCTGATACCCGGCCTGGTCCAGCCTGGCAACCACACTACTGCCTACAAAACCGCTACCACCTAATACAGTCACTGTCTTCATCATGCTTTATTCCTGAGTACGTCTTGCGTTGAACCGTATTGTACCGAAAAACGGCGACGACACTTCAATCTTGCTTAAACCAAGGGTTTACTCTTGCTCTGAAATGCTGATTGTCGTCGTCACATTCTCGGCATCTGCTGTGCTGCGGGCCGGGATCGTGCCGAGGCGCTTTTTAAGCGTCAACATAGGCAAACCCAGCCTGGGCGCGTACATATGCGCATTGGCCAATACTTTCTTCACATAATTGCGCGTTTCGCTAAATGGGATGGTTTCGGCATAAATAGCCCCTTCCAGCGGCGCATTGGCGGCCCAGCGTCTGGCGCGGCTGGGGCCGGCATTATAGGCCGCAGTCGCCATCACTTCCTGGCCGTTAAACGTATCCAGGGTGTAGCGCATGTAATAGGTGCCCAGGTTAACGTTGGTATCAATATCATGCAGCATGCCATCATGATAGCCATTCAGCCCCAATTTTTTTGCGATCCACTTGGCCGTGGCAGGCATCACCTGCATCAAACCACCCGCACCTACCGACGACTTGGCATAATGCATAAAGCGGCTTTCCTGGCGAATAATGCCATATACCCATGCCTCATCAATTGCGCGGCTACGTGAGGCTTTTTGCAAATAATCCCGATAGGGTGTCGGGTAACGTAATTCAAAATTGTGCGTGCGGCTGGTTTTATCTGCCGCCAGCACCGCCAGGTCATACCAACCCTTGAGTAAGGCATATTGTGCGGCGACGATGCGGGTCGAATCATCCAGCGCTTCCAGCAGATACATCCACTCCAGTCGCGCTTCGTAGCGGGCCTCCACATCAAACAAGGCCTCCATGCGTTTCACTGCCGGTTGTTTGGCAAACTGGCGCACCTCATCATCACCCGGCTGGTAAGTCGCCATGGGCTCACCGGCTACCGGGCCTAAATCTTCTGCCGCCAGCCAGCCGTAGAAATGACGTTCCTGCGAGAGTTTCGCCAGAATCTGGTTCGCCTCGGCCACCTGGCCTTTGGCGATGAGTGCCCGTGCCTTCCAGTAACGCCAGGCGGACTCTTCCGCCAATGCCGCAGGCATTTCGTTAATCACTTTAAGCACCTGATGCCAGTCTTGCTGACGCAAGGCACTTCGTGCATACCACTCCCATTGCTCGCTGCTCAACAAGGCAGTGTTGACCTTGGCAAAGCCCTGCATGGCTTCCGGTTCATGCTTGCGTGCTGCCTCCAGGGCCATATAAGCTTGCACCAGTTGCTTTTCATCGTTATCGAGAAAGCCGCTGTATTTCTGGTAACTGGTTTTGGCCACGGCCAGGTCCGCCTTGGCTTGCCGGTGTATCGCATACATATACAGCGCACGGCCATAGCCTGAACGCTCCTGTATGCTGCCCTTTTTCAAGGCCAGTGCCGGGTTCTGGGCCACATCGTCAATCTGCCTGGACAGGCTGTTATCGGTTTTGCTGCTACGCTTGGCCAGCACTTTTGCCAGGCCGGTTTTATTGCTGAACAAGGCATCACGATACAAAGTCAGCAGCAGCTTTTCATCCAGCACACCGACTTGCTGCAAGGCTTCCATCATGCCCTGGCAATCAGCGGGAAAATCCTTGCCAGCCAGCAATAATTTCTTGCCATCCTCATAGGCATTAGGGTCATCCAACGCAATGCCTGCCTGCACCTGGTAACACTGGTTACCCGTATCATTGATGCTGTAATACATAGGCATTTGCGCCCGCATTTCAACAAACTGATCCCAGAACTGCACACGGCCCAGCCGTTTGAGCCATAGCTCGCGTACACGCTGCGACAACAGGGACTCGTTGTTTTCCTGCAAGAACGCCTGTACCTGATAGTAAGACAATTGATCCATGGTCAGGATCATTTGCCAGTATTGCAGGTAAGGGAGTAACGGTGAACGGCGCTGCTTTAAGGCTTCGGTCGCCTCGGCCAATTGCGGCAGGTTACGCGTCTGGTAGGCCTGCTTGGCCTGCAGATACACTTCAGCATCCCCCGCAAAGGCTAACGTGGACGTACCCAGCAGGCAGGCAGCAAAAAAGAGGAGGGAAAGGAATCTAGTCTTCATGCATCAACAATCACGTGCATCACGTGATGACAATCAAATTCTGGCCAAGCGACTCAGAAAGAAAAACAGCAACAGCAGCAGTAATACAATAAAGCCACCACGCCAGACCGTTTTCAGCCAGCGCCAGTAACGTGCTTGCCCGGTTTGCCAGCCTAATAGCACCAACACCAAGGTGCTAATCACCAACACGGTAAATAAAATGCGTATCCACCACATATTAATCTGCCTGGCGCATTATGCGGGCAACAAAGGGGCGGGACTAAAGTAGTCGCGCTGTTTGAGAAAGCCAACCGGTGCCTGCGCATCGTTATCAAACGTACAATATTCCCAGGCGCTTTCATCTGCCAGCAAGGCGCGCAACAACTGGTTATTCAGCGCATGACCAGACTTAAAGGCCGTAAACTGGCCAATAATCGGGTAGCCCAGGATATACAAATCGCCAATCGCATCCAGTACTTTGTGTTTGGCGAACTCGTCGTCATAGCGCAAACCACCGCCATTGAGGACTTTATACTCATCCAGCACAATGGCATTGTCCAGGCTGCCGCCTTTTGCTAAACCGTTGGCGCGCAGGTATTCCACCTCGTGCATAAAACCAAACGTGCGGGCACGGCTGATTTCGTCGACATAACTCTGGCTATCGTAATCGATGGTCACGGTTTTGCCGGAGAACTCGAACACAGGGTGTGCAAAATCAATGGTAAATTCGGCTTTAAAGCCATGGTGCGGCGTAAATTTTGCCCATTTATCGCCATCAATCACTTCTACCGGTTTAAGGATGCGCACAAACTTCTTGGGCACTTCCAGTTCTTGCAGACCAGCAGTCTGCAGCAAATAGATAAACGGCCCTGAACTGCCATCCATGATGGGCACTTCAGCGGCCGTCAATTCTATCAGCACATTATCTACCCCCAAACCGGCGAGGGCTGACATCAAATGCTCCACGGTAGCAACGCGCGCACCTGAAAACTCTAGGGCGGAGCTCAGGCGAGTGTCATTCACTGCCGTCGGGGCGACCCGCATGGCAGGCGTATCGGGCAAATCGACACGCTGGAACACCACTCCGTGATCAGCGGGCGCAGGTTTGAGCGTCAGCGTGACTTTCTCACCGCTGTGCAGCCCAACGCCCGTGGCGCTGATCGATTGTTTAAGCGTGCGTTGCTTTAACATGGTTTTCTCTGTGTTAATGAATCACTATTATTATAAGCCAATCCGTTACCAGCCATTTAATCGCATGGCAAGATTGCACCAGCCTTTGCTGGTCAGGCAATCCAACCTTAACGATTAATCAGCCTGTTTACGCAAAAACGCTGGGATATCATATTCTTCAATCCCGGAGTTTTTCATGGCTTCAACCTGGGCACGACGGCTGTTGCTGGTGAATACGGCTGGCTCATCTTCTTCAACTGCGCTGAAGATAGGCTGGTTAGTCGTACCATCACGCAATGTCGTCATGACCTTCAACTCAGGCTTGGCCTGACGCTTGCCCAGTGAACCGTTCAAACCGGTTGCCACCATGGTCACACGCAGGTTGTCGCCCATGTTTTCGTCCATCACATTACCCACGATCACGGTCGCATCTTCAGCGGTGAACTCTTTGATGGTGTTCATCACATCATAGTATTCACGCATTTTGAAGCTGCCGCTGGCGCTGATGTTGACCAGTACACCACGGGCGTTTGCCAGGTTGACGTCTTCCAGCAATGGGCTGGCCACCGCTTGTTCAGCCGCGATACGTGCACGGTTAGGGCCGCTGGCTTCAGCAGAACCCATCATCGCCATGCCCATTTCAGACATCACGGTGCGTACGTCAGCAAAGTCGACGTTGACCATACCTGGGCAATTGATGATTTCAGCAATGCCAGAAACTGCGTTATGCAACACGTCGTTGGCAGCACGGTAGGCTTCCACTACGGTCACGTCTTCACCCAATACGTCCATCAACTTTTCGTTAGGGATAACGATAAGAGAGTCGACATACTGTGAAAGTTCTTCCAGGCCTTCTTGCGCTACTTTGGCACGCTTGCCTTCAAATGCAAAAGGCTTGGTCACCACAGCCACCGTCAGGATACCCATTTCACGGGCCACTTCGGCAATAATCGGTGCCGCACCGGTACCAGTACCACCACCCATACCCGCTGTAATAAACAACATGTCAGCACCATCAATGGTTTCTGCAATGCTGTCACGGTCTTCCAATGCAGCTTCGCGGCCGATTTCCGGCTTGGCGCCAGCGCCCAGACCTTTGGTGATATCAGAACCAATTTGCAGCACGACTTTAGCATGGCTCTTCTTCAGTGCCTGCATGTCGGTGTTGGCGCAAATAAACTCAACGCCAGTCACGCTCTTGGTCATCATGTGCTCAACGGCGTTACCACCGCAACCACCGACACCAATTACCTTGATTACGGCGCCGTCATTCTCTTTGTCAAAAATCTCAATCATACTAACCCTCCATTGCCTATTATTTGAGTGCTTGGTTTGCCCCGCACACTCGCCCTAAAACAGTTTAAAAAACGACTAAAAATTACCGGTAAACCAACTCTTCATGCGTTCCAGCAATCTGCCTACTGACCCAGACTGCAAGTTACCCACCATTTGTTTTTCTACCTGTTGCTTGGCCATCAGCAACAAGCCTATGCCGGTGGCATAACGTGGATTGCCCACTACTTCGGACAATCCTTCCACGCCCCTGGGCACGCCCAGACGTACCGGGGTATGGAAAATTTCTTCACCCAACTCAACCATGCCGCGCATCTGTGCCGCGCCGCCGGTAATCACAATGCCGGAGGCGATCATGGACTCCATGCCACTGCGGCGCAGCTCTTGCTGCACGAACTCATAAATCTCTTCCACGCGGTCTTCAATCACCTCGGTCAAGGCCTGGCAAGACAGCTGGCGTGGTTCACGGCCATCTACCGCAGGCACTTCCACCACTTCACGCGGATCCGCCAGCTGGCGCAATGCACAGCCATGCTTGACCTTGATTTCTTCTGCCGACTGCGTCGGCGTGCGTAAAGCCACGGCAATGTCGTTAGTAATCTGGTCGCCGGCAATCGGAATCACGGCCGTATGACGAATGGCGCCATTCTTGAACACAGCCAAATCAGTCGTCCCGCCACCAATATCCACCAGGCACACACCCAGTTCTTTTTCATCATCAGTGAGCACAGACTCACTCGACGCTAACGGTTGCAAAATGAGGTCACTCACTTCGAGCCCACAGCGCTTGATGCACTTGACGATGTTCTGTGCCGCCGCAATGGCGCCAGTGACGATATGCACACGCACTTCGAGACGGATGCCGCTCATACCCAAAGGTTCGCGCACATCTTCCTGGCCGTCGATAATGAATTCCTGGGTCAGGATATGCAGGATCTGCTGGTCGGCTGGCAGGGCAATCGCGCGCGCGGTTTCCACCACACGGTCGATATCCATCTGCGACACTTCGCTCTCTTTAATCTTCACCATGCCATGCGAATTCAGGCTCTTGATATGGCTGCCAGCAATGCCTGAATACACGGTATTAATTTTGCAATCCGCCATCAGCTCGACCTCTTCAATCGCGCGCTGAATCGCCTGCATGGTGGAGTCAATATTCACCACCACGCCTTTTTTCAAGCCACGGGAAGCATGCTGGCCGACACCAATCACCTTCAATGTACCTTCCGGCAATATTTCAGCCGCAATGGCAACAATTTTGGAGGTGCCGATATCCAGGCCCACAATTAAATTTTTATCTTCTCTGACTCTACTCATGTCTCTTCCTTGACCTTTTTTCTGGCAGTCTTATTCTTAGGCGCTACCGCGCGTTCTCAGGCACCACCGCGCGGCATGCGTAAGGCAAAGCCGTTGGGGTAGCGCAAATCGGCATAACGCCAGTCACTTTCCGCGATACTTGCCTGCTGGCGATACGCCGCCACAAACTGTTGTAATCGCTGCTTGGCCGCTTCACGGCCCAGCATCATTTGTCGACCATCCACGGTCTTGATCTCCCAGGCACGACGGGAAGACAGGCTTAACTGCTGAATTTGCAGTGGTGTATCCGTCAGCATCTGGGCAAAACTGGCATAGCCTTGTGCCACTTCTTTGATCGCATCGCCTGGACCGTAAAAAGTCGGTAATTGTTCATCAGACGCGGCCTGGAACAACTCACCATGGCGGTTGACCAGTGCAACGCCACCCCAGCGGCCCAAGGCCTGATGTTCTTCAATCTGCACGACAATGGTGTCCGGCCACTGGCGACGCACACTCACCTTGCGTGCCCAGGGCAATTTTTCAAATGCGGCGCGTGTGCGCTGCAAATCCAGTGTGTAGAAGTTACCTTTGAGGTACTTGCTCACGATCAACTGAATCTGCTCATGATTCACATGATCCAGATTGCCTTCGACCTGCACCTGCTTGACCGGGAAGATAGGCAAATGCAGCACCACAAACAACATGGCGTACAGCAGCATCACCACTGCCAGTGAAAACAGCAGGTTGGCGATCCAGTTCAGCAATGTTGGTCTATCCCACATCGTCGCAGTCGTCCTCTTTACACGTCACGCAACGTTTGTTGCAAAATACGTATGACCAGCGCATCAAAGTCCATGCCGGCCGCTTTGGCGGCCATCGGCACCAGGCTATGGTCGGTCATACCCGGGCTAGTATTCACTTCCAGGAAGTAGTGTTTACCGGCTTCATCCATCAGAAAGTCAACGCGGCCCCAGCCACGGCAACCCAGTACATTAAAAGCCTGCAAGGCTTCGGCCTGGATTTGCTTTTCCTGCGCGGCAGACAGGCCGCTCGGGCAGCGATACTCGGTGTCATCACGCAAGTACTTGGCTTCGTAATCGTAATATTCGTTTTTAGGCACAATGCGCACGATAGGCAGTGCAGTCTCACCCAAGATGCCGACGGTATACTCCCCACCGCCGACAAACTGCTCGGCAATCACCAGTGGGTCTGACTGTTTGGCCAGGCTATAAGCCGCCATTAAATCGCCCGCCTGCTTGACCTTGCTCACCCCAATGCTGGAGCCTTCGTTCGCCGGTTTTACAAACAGCGGCAAGCCAAGCGCAGTGACCACATTTTCAGCATGCGTACTGTCATCCATCAGCACATAGTTAGGCGTGGTGACACCAGCAGCTGTCCACAACAATTTGGTACGCCATTTATCCATGCCCAGCGCAGAGGCCATGACGCCGCTGCCGGTGTAAGGAATATCCATGAGTTCCAACGCACCTTGAATCGTGCCGTCTTCACCGTAGCGGCCATGCAAGGCAATAAAGGCACGGTCAAACGCTTTTAATGCAGACAAATCCTGACTGGCGGGGTCAAATGCATGCGCATCCACGCCCTGACGTTGCAATGCTGCCAATACGGCGGAGCCACTCTTGAGCGACACTTCACGCTCGCCAGAACGGCCGCCAAACAATACTGCGACCTTGCCAAATGACTGTTGACCTGCACTCATACCTTTAAAACACCTTCCCCAATGACTTTCACTTCCTGTATTAATGCCACGCCCTGCTTTGCCCGCACGGTCGTTTTAACGTGCTCAATCAAGGCCTCAATGTCAGCAGCGCTGGCATTACCCACATTCACAATAAAATTTGCATGCTTTTCAGACACCTGCGCGCCGCCAATGGTGGTGCCTTTGAGCCCTGATGCTTCTATCAAACGCGCCGCAAAATCACCCTCAGGATTCCTGAACGTTGACCCTGCGCTCGGCATATTCAGTGGCTGGCTCGCCAAGCGCTTCGCCAGCAACTGCTTGATCTGTTCGGCAGACGCTTTACCATCGCCGGCGGGCACCGTAAACCAGCCGCCCAGAAACCACTCATCTGCCGCCGGATGCTCCACATGGCGATAAGTAGGCCGGTATTCGGCCTTTGCACGCACTTGCACCACCCCGGCACGGTTAATGGTTTTCACCTCATCCACCCACTGCCAGGTTTCGCCACCATAACAACCGGCATTCATCGCCAGCGCACCGCCTACGGTGCCTGGAATACCCGCCATAAACTCGGCACCCGCCTTGTTATGGCTGGCAGCAAAACGGGCCAATTTAGCGCAAGTCACACCGGCATCGGCGTACACACGCTCACCCTCCATCTCCAGCGCTTGCAGCGCCTGGTGCATCACCACGACGGTGCCGCGCACACCGCCATCACGCACCAGCAAATTGCTACCCAGGCCAATAAAGGTCAGTGGTTCGCTGGCTGGCAATTGCTGCAAAAACTGCTGCAAATGTTCTACGCTATCAGCCAGCACCAGGCGATCGGCCGGGCCACCCACGCGCCAGCTGGTATAGCGGGCCAATGGCTCGTTATTCAGCACTTGCAGGCCAGTCGCTTTTAATCCTGAGGCGCTCATACGCTAGCCAACTCCCTGGTTTTCGCTGCAACGCTACCAATATTGCCAGCACCCATCACCACCACCACATCACCCGGTTGTACACTTTCCAGGATGGTGGCTGGCAGTTCATCTGTGGTTTCGACAAAGCGTGGCTCGACCTTGCCATTCACCCGAATCGCACGAATCAGGCTACGCGTATCTGCCGCCACAATCGGCGCTTCTCCTGCCGAGTACACTTCTGTCAGCAACAAGGCGTCGACGGTGGACAACACTTTGACGAAATCTTCAAAGCAGTCACGCGTGCGCGTATAGCGATGCGGCTGGAATGCCAGCACCAGGCGACGGTCTGGAAAAGCACCACGCGCGGCGGCAATGACCGCCTGCATCTCAATCGGGTGATGACCGTAGTCATCCACCAGGGTAAAGTGACCGCCATTGGCCGGGATTTCGCCATAACGCTCAAAACGGCGACCAACGCCGCGGAACTCTGCCAGGGCTTTCAAAATGGCAGCATCCGGCACATTTAACTCAGTGGCAATCGCAATCGCTGCCAGCGCATTCAGCACATAATGATGACCAGGCAAGTTCAGTGTCACTTCGTTGCGCACGGTGATGCCGTTTTTACGCACCAGCGTGAAATGCATCTTGCCGTTGTCAGCCACAATATTCTCGGCGCGAATTGCGGCCTCTTCGTGGATGCCATAGGTCGTCACCGGACGGGTCACGCGCGGCAAGATTTCACGCACATTGGCATCATCGATGCACAACACCGCCATGCCCCAAAACGGGATCTGTTGCAGAAATTCGACAAACGCAGTTTTGAGCTTTTCAAAACTGTGTTCATAGGTATCCATGTGGTCCTGGTCGATATTGGTCACCACCGCCATGATCGGGGTCAGGTGCAAGAAGGACGCATCCGATTCGTCAGCTTCCACCACAATCCACTCGCCGGTGCCCAGACGTGCATTGGCGCTGGCAGCTTCGAGCTTGCCACCAATGACAAAAGTCGGGTCCATATCGGCCTCGGCCAGAATGCTGGCGATCAGGCTGGTGGTGGTGGTTTTGCCATGGGTACCCGCTACGGCAATGCCCTGCTTGAAGCGCATCAGTTCGGCCAGCATCACCGCCCGTGGAATCACTGGTACTTTGCGTGCACGCGCAGCAATGATTTCCGGGTTTTCTTCGTTAATGGCACTGGAGACAACCACCACGTCGGCATCATTCAAATGCTCGGTCGCATGCCCCTGAAACACGGTGGCGCCAAAACCTTGCAAACGTTTGGTGGTGGCATTGCTGGCCAGGTCAGACCCACTGACTTCAAAATCCAGGTTCAGCAACACTTCGGCGATGCCACTCATGCCTGAGCCGCCGATGCCGATAAAGTGAATTTTTTTAACTTTATGTTTCATACTAAACCTGGTTTCCGTTAGTCTTCTTTGCCGCCAGTTGCTGGCAAACCTCTGCAACCACTGTAGTGGCTTGCGGCCTCGCCAGCGCACGTGCTTTCTGTGCCATCGCCAGGCAAGTCGGTCTATCCAGCGTTTGCAAAGTTGCCGCTAACTGCATGACATCCATATCACGCTGCTGTATCAACAACGCCGCACCTGCCTGCTGCAGGTAAGCCGCATTCGTCGTCTGATGGTCATCCACTGCAAACGGGAACGGCACTAAAATACTGGCAGCGCCCACGTTAGCCAGTTCAGCCACCGTCAAAGCACCAGAACGGCAAATCACCAGATCCGCCCAGGCATACACTTCTGCCATATCCTGAATAAAGGCACGGCAATCTGCGGCCACGCCAGCATCGGCATAGGCTTTTTTCAGCGCCTCAAACTGTTTTTCACCAGCCTGGTGAATGATCTGCGGGCGCGCATTGACAGGTAACTGGGCAAAAGCCTGTGGCAACAAGGTATTCAAGGCGACCGCGCCCAGGCTGCCGCCCACCACTAACACGCGCAACACGCCATGATGGTCGGCAAAACGTTGCTCCGGTGTGGGCAAGGTCGTAATGCCTTCACGCACCGGATTACCGACCATCTCGCCTTTTGCGCCCAAAGCACCAGGGAAACCGGTTAATACACGGCTAGCGATCTTGGCCAGCACTTTATTGGTCAGGCCAGCAATAGAGTTTTGCTCGTGAATCACCAGCGGCACACCAGCCAACCTGGCCATCACACCGCCAGGGAACGCCGCAAAACCGCCCATGCCCAACACCACATCCGGCTGATGTTGACGGATCGCTTGTCTGGCTTGTGCAAAGGCACGCACCAGCTTCACCGGCAAAGTCAGCCAGCCCAGCAAGCCTTTGCCACGTACACCGCGCATCGTCATCATGGCTTTGTCATAAGGTTTGTCGGCAATCAGGCGGTTTTCCATACCGCTTTCGGTTGCCAGCCAGACGATTTTCCAGCCTTGCGCATGTAGCGCGTCGGCCACCGCCATGGCTGGGTAGACATGCCCACCGGTACCACCGGCCATCACCATCAATGTGTATGAACGGCTCATCAGTTCAAGCCTTTCTGCAAGCGACGGTTCTCGAAATCGATACGCAGTAGCACCGACAGCGCAATGCAATTCGCCAGGATGCCGCTACCGCCATACGACAACAATGGCAAGGTCAGCCCTTTGGTCGGTAACAGGCCCATATTCACGCCCATATTGATAAAACCCTGCACGCCCATCCACACACCAATGCCTTGCGCCAGCAAGGCAGAGTAATAACGTTCGTTAGCCACCGCTTCTTTGGCGATACTGAAGGCACGGATCACCAGCCAGGCAAACAGCAACACCACCACTAACACGCCAACATAGCCCAGCTCTTCAGCCACCACCGCCAGTAGGAAGTCGGTATGCGCCTCTGGCAAATACAATAACTTTTCCACGCTGCCACCCAGGCCAACACCCCAGAACTCGCCACGGCCAAACGCGATCAGCGCATGTGACAACTGGTAACCGGTATCAAACGGGTCATCAAACGGATTCAGAAAGCCTTTCATACGTTCAAGACGATATGGCTCCATCACCACCAGGCCGATCACGGCCAATGGCAATGCGCCCAGCAGGCCCAGGAAGATTTTCAGGTCTACGCCACCCAGCCACATAATGGCAAACGCAATAGACGCCGTCACGGCAAAGGCGCCAAAATCTGGCTCGCGCAACAAGAGCACACCCACAAACGCCATCACGCCCAGCATGGGCAAGAATCCTTTTTGAAAACTGTGCATATTGCTGGCCTTGCGCACCACATAATCTGAGGCGTACATGGCAATAAACAACTTCATCAGCTCTGAAGGTTGCAGGTTCATCACCAGCAGAGAAATCCAGCGGCGGCTACCGTTCACCACTTTGCCGATGCCTGGAATCAGCACCATGATGAGCAGCACAATGCCCATAATGAACAGGTAAGGCGACATTTTCTGCCACCAGGCCATGGGGATCTGGAACACAATCACGGCTGCCACCAGGCCGACCACGATATACAGAGCCTGACGCACCAGGAAATAGGTGCTGTTATGGCCAAACATCTTGCTCGAATCGGCATAGGCAATCGAGGCGGAATACACCATGACCATGCCAAATGCCAGCAAGGACAACACCACCCACAACAACGACACATCGTAGTTGGGGGAGTTGTAACGCTCGCGGTTCATCATTAACGGCCCAAGCATGCGGCCTCCATGGCTTTGACAGCCTCGACAAACACCTGCGCCCTGTGTTCGTAATTACGGAACATATCAAAGCTGGCGCACGCCGGTGACAACAGGACGGCATCGCCTTCTTCGGCCAGGGTTTTGGCAATATGGACAGCGGCGGTTAAATCAACCGCATCGACGACTGGCAATTGCAGGTTATGCAAGACTTGCTGGATTTTTGGCGCATCGCGGCCGATGAGCACCACGGCCCTGGCATGATGCAAAATCGCTTCACGCAAAGGTGTAAAATCCTGGCCCTTGCCGTCACCACCGGCAATCAATACCACTTTTTGCGGCTTGCCCTGCTTGAGCATGCCGCTAATCGCAGCACAAGTGGCGCCTACATTGGTGCCTTTGGAGTCATCGTAGAAATCCACATCGTCGATATTGGCCACCCACTCCACGCGGTGCGGCAAACCAGCAAACGCTTGCACGGTGTGCAGAATAGACACTTTGTCGATACCGATGGCTTGCGTCAGCGCAATCGCTGCCAGGGCGTTGGCAATATTATGTTTGCCGCGAATCTGCAAGCTGTCAGCTTCAATGTAATGACGGTTGCCCGCGCATAACCAGCCCGCGTCGTTGAGGCCGTAATCATTAATGGACGGTGCCGGATTCACTCCAAACGACACCTGTGGCAACTGACCTGCCAGTGCGGCACTGGCCGGATCATCACGATTGACCACGGCAATGCGTGCGTGTTGGTAAATGCGCGCTTTGGCTTGCGCGTAGCCTTCCATGCCGTCGTAGCGATCCATATGATCTTCAGACAGATTCAGGATAGTGGCTGCATCCACTTGCAATTGATGCAGGGCTTCTAATTGGAAACTGGATAATTCCAGCACATAGACATCAGGCGCGGTCATCTGCAAGGTATCCAGCACCGGCAAACCGATATTGCCAGCCACAATGGTGTTCAACCCGGCCTGTTTGCAGATTTCACCCACCAGCGAGGTCACGGTCGTTTTACCATTGGAACCCGTAATCGCAATCACTTTGGCATAAGGGGCGCGAAAGCGTGCAAACAGCTCTACATCGCCGACCACCGCTTTGCCTTCCGACATGAGTTGCGCGATGACCGGCTCGTTTAATGAGATGCCAGGGCTTGCCACAATTAAATCCATGCCAGCTAACAATGCATGGTTAAACGGACCCAGGTGGCACTCCACCTCAGGAAACTCTGCATGCAATCGATCTTGCCCGGCCGGGTGCAGGCGTGAGTCGAACATCACGACGTCTGCGCCCATATGACGCAGCCAGCGCAAGGCTGAGAAGCCGGTATCACCCAGTCCCAGTACTGCAATCCGCTGTTGTTCAAACTGTTTTTTCATGTTCACGCCCGACGATTGTTCCGTGCCTTATCGCAATTTCAGGGTAGATAAACCGACCAGCACCAGCATCATGGTGATAATCCAGAAACGCACCACGACCTGTGTCTCTTTCCAGCCTTTTTGCTCATAGTGATGATGCAAAGGCGCCATGAGGAAAATACGTTTACCGGTCCCGGTCATCTTTTTGGTGTATTTGAAATAAAGGACTTGTGCGGCCACCGAGAAGGTTTCCACCACAAACACGCCGCCCATGATGAACAACACGATTTCCTGGCGCACAATCACCGCCACCACACCCAGTGCAGCCCCCAGCGCCAACGCGCCAACATCGCCCATAAACACTTCTGCCGGATAAGCGTTAAACCACAGGAAACCCAAGCCAGCACCGGCCATCGCCGCACAAAACACCATCAGCTCGCTGGCCCCTGCCACATATGGAATGCCCAGGTATTTAGAAAACACCGCATGCCCGGCCACATAAGAGAAAATCGCCAGCGCGCTGCCTACCATCACCGTAGGCAAAGTCGCCAGGCCATCCAGGCCGTCAGTCAGGTTGACGGCATTGCTGCTACCTACAATCACCAGGTAGGTCAGCACAATGAAACCCACCGCGCCCAGCGGGAATACCAGGTGCTTAAAGAAAGGTACGATCAACGTCGTTTCAACCGGTGTGGTCGACGTGGCATATAAAAACCCTGCTACCCCCAGGCCAACCAGGCTTTGCCAAAAATATTTAGCTTTGGCAGACAGGCCTTTAGGGTTTTTGTAGACCACTTTGCGGTAATCATCGACCCAGCCCACCGCGCCGAAACCCAATGTTGTAATCAATACCACCCAGATAAAGCGGTTATGCAGGTTGCCCCACAGCAAGGTCGAAATGGAAATCGCGACCAGGATCAGGGCACCGCCCATGGTTGGCGTCCCTGCCTTGACCAAATGTGTTTGCGGACCATCATCACGTACCGCCTGGCCAACCTTGTATTCAGTCAGCTTGCGGATCATGGCTGGCCCGACCAGGAACGAAATAGCCAGCGCTGTCAGCGTCGCCAGTACGGCACGGAAGGTGATGTAATTGAATACATGAAATCCGTGTACATCTGATGCCAACCATTTGGTCAGTTCTAATAACATATGCTTCCCTATTTCCCCACTAATTCAGTGGTTTGCGATTCCACCAACGATTCCACCAACGATTCCACTAGCGCATTCACTACGCGCTCCATTTGCATAAAGCGCGAGCCTTTTACCAATACCACGTCATTCGCCGTTGTTTCAGCCTGCAAAGCGGCCACCAAAGCCTCCAACGAAGCAAAATGCTGCGCCTGTGCACCAAACGCCTGCACCGCTGCCTGCGTGAAATTACCCAGCGCATACAGCTTGCCGATACCGTGTTCTTTGGCATAACGGCCGATTTGCATATGCATGGCCTCGGCATCTGCGCCCAGTTCCCCCATGTCACCCATCACAAACACCGTGTTTGCACCGGCATGCTTCAACACATCCAGCGCGGCCTTCATGGAGTCAGGGTTGGCGTTATAAGTGTCATCAATCACTTTGGCGCCGTTGGCAGCTGTTTTCACTTGCAAGCGCCCTTTAACCCCGGCGAAACCTTGCAGTCCTTGGGCAACGTCGGCCAGGCCGGCACCTGCGGCTAAACTTGCAGCGGCAGCCGCCAATGCATTCATCACGTTGTGCGCACCAGGCACCGCCAGCGTTAACGTCACAGCCTCGCCCTGATAATGCAATTTGAAGCTGGATGCATCGCCCAGCACTTCACCGCGAACATCGGCGGCCGGATGCATGCCAAATGTCAGCACCTGCCGACCAGCGTTCAACCCGCGCCAGTAGTCGGCAAACTCACTGTCGGCATTGATGACGGCGATGCCATCCTGGCTCAGTCCGGCAAAGATTTCGCCTTTGGCTTTAGCAATGTTTTCGCGCGAACCCAGTTCACCAATATGCGCCGTGCCAGCGTTATTAATCACCGCCACATTGGGGCGCGCAAGGCGGGTCAGGTAATCAATCTCGCCCAGGTGATTCATGCCCATCTCGATCACAGCGCAGCGATGTGTTACTTGCAAACGCAGCAATGTCAGCGGCATGCCAATATCGTTGTTAAAGTTACCGGCCGTGGCTAACACCTTGTCAGCGCCACCGACATGCGCCTGCATGATGGCCGCGATCATTTCCTTGGTCGTGGTCTTGCCATTGCTACCAGTCACAGCAATCAGCGGCAAAGCCAGCTGTTGGCGCCACCAGCTAGCCAATTGACCCAAGGCCAGGCGCGTATCTTTCACCAGTACGGTCGGCAAGCTACTCGTTACCGGTTTGCTCACCAGCGCCGCTACGGCGCCTTGATTGGCCACTTGCGGCAGGAAGTCATGACCGTCAAACTTTTCACCCGGTAACGCCACGAATAGCTGACCTGGCAGCACACGGCGGCTATCGGTATCTACCGAAGTCACAGTCACCTCTGCGCCCTGCTGCAAAGTGCCTTGTAAAACGTCAGCGATGGTTTTCAGCGCGATCATGCCTGTGCCTTCCGATTCGAAGCATCTTGATTCAATGCGCTCTTTTTCAAAGCGTTTTGTACCCAATCGGCATCGCTGAATGGATAACGTATGCCCTGAATCTCCTGATAATCTTCATGGCCTTTACCTGCCACCAGCACCACGTCACCTTTACCGGCCTGACTCACTGCGAGCGCAATCGCCTTGGCGCGGTCTGTTTCCACCGACGCCTCACGGGCCATGCCTTCAGCAATTGCCGCGATAATGGCGTAAGGGTTTTCACTGCGTGGATTGTCATTGGTGATGATGACGCTATCGGCCAACTCGTCAGCAATACGGCCCATTTCGCTACGCTTGCCACTGTCGCGGTCGCCGCCACAGCCAAAGACGCACGCCAGTTTGCCGCGTGCCTGGCTACGCAGAGTATGCAAGGCCTTTTCCAGCGCATCTGGCGTATGTGCGTAATCCACCACCACCAGCGGCAAGTCACCGCCACCAAACATCTGCATGCGCCCGGCCACAGGCACCAAGCCAGACACGGCCTGCAGGGCAGCAGGTAGCGCCACTTCGTTCACCAGCAGGCAAGTCAACACGGCCAGGGCGTTATAGACGTTGAACTGCCCCAGGGCATGTAACTGGATATCGCCAGCACCTTGCGCTGTGCGCACCTGAATTTCAAAACCGGTAGCATGCATGGTCACCGCCGTTGCACACACATCAGCCTGCGCATGCAAGCCATAGCTCAATACTTTTTTACCTTGCTTGCGTAAATCTTCAATCAGCGCCAGACCAAACGGATCATCTGCATTGACGACTGCCGCTGACAGGGTTTGCCAGTCAAACAGTTTGCGTTTGGCCGCCTGGTAGGCTTCCATGGTCAGGTGGTAATCAAGATGGTCGCGCGTGATGTTGGTCAGCACAGCAACATCAAAAGCCACGCCATTGACACGGCCTTGATCCAGGCCGTGGGAAGACACTTCCATGGCCACCATGCGTACGTCATCCAGCACAAATGTCGCCAGCATTTTTTGCAGTTCTACCGGGCCAGGCGTGGTGTTTTGTGTCGCTTGTAAATCTTCCAGCGCGCCATTACCTAATGTGCCGATGACAGCAGATTTTTGCTGCAAAAAGCGATACGCCTGCGCCAACCAATGCGTCACCGTGGTTTTTCCGTTGGTGCCAGTCACACCGACGCACCACATCTGCTCAGAAGGGTCTTTGTAAAACTGGCTGGCGATATGGCCGACCTGGGACTTGAGGTCAGCAATGGCGATGTTATGTACAGTCCAAGATGGGTTCCAATCGAAACCCTGGCTATCCCAGATCACCGTATTGGCACCTTTGGCAATCGCATCTTCAATATAGTCGCGGCCATCGCTGTGCTGACCTGGATAAGCCAGGAACAAGCCATGCTTTTCCACCTGGCGGCTGTCTGCAGTGATGCCGTGTACCGGCGCGGGAATAATGTATTTACTCACATCGCCTCCTTCACTTCAGTGGCGTCCGCCGGGGCCGCCACTGGCAAAGCATTACCATCTTGTGGAATCACCAGCATGCGCAGCACATCATTCATCACTGCGCTAAAGACCGGCGCAGCCACGCTGCCACCGTAGTATTCACCATTGCTAGGCTCATCAATCATCACCGCCATAATCAGGCGTGGATTAGAGGCAGGCACCATGCCAACAAAAGAACCGACGTATTTGTCATGCTCGTAACCATGATCGCCCAGCTTGTGCGCGGTGCCTGTTTTGCCCGCGACGCGATAGCCGGTGACCTGTGCTTTCAAAGCGGTACCGCCTGGCTGCACGACCAGTTCCAGCATGTCTTTGACTGAATTAGCCACTTTGGCAGAAAATACCTGGCGACCAACTGGTGGTTCAGACAACTTGGTCAGCGTGACAGGGAGTAACTCGCCTTCATTGGCAAATACGGTGTAGGCGCGTGCCAATTGCAACAAGGTCACGCTAATGCCGTGACCGTAAGACATCGTCGCCTGCTCAATCGGGCGCCAGGTTTTGTAATCACGCACCTTGCCAGAGGCTTCACCAGGGAAACCAATTTTGGTGGCTGAGCCAAACCCCAGTTGCACATAGGTGTTCCACAATTGCTCGCGGTTTAAATCAAGCGCCATCTTGGCCGAGCCAACGTTGGAGGATTTCTGGATTACTTGCGACACAGTGAGCACCTGGTTCGGGTGTGCGTCATGAATGGTGGCCGTGCCTATACGCAAGTAGCCCGGTGCGGTCTGGATTTTGGTATCAGGCTGGTAAGGGCCAAACTCCATGGCGGCGGCGGCAGTCACCGGTTTCATGGTCGAGCCCGGTTCAAAAATATTCACAATCGCCGAGTTGCGCAATTTGCTGGCCACATTAACCGGATTATTCGGGTTATAAGTCGGGATATTCACCAGCGCCAGCACTTCACCGGTTTTGGCATCCAGCACCACAGCCGCCGCCGCTTTGGCTTTATGCTTTTCAACCGCACGTGACAATTCACGGTGCACCACATATTGCACGGTACGATCGATGCTCAGCACCAGATCCTGTCCATCGTGCGGCAACTTCACCGCCACCAGATCTTCCACCACATGGCCTTTGCGGTCACGTACGAAATCACGCTTGCCCGCACTGCCAGATAATACGTTATTGCGGTAAAGCTCCATGCCCTCCACACCGGTATCATCCACGCCGGTGAAACCGACGATATGCGCCGTCACTTCTGCCGCGGGGTAGAAGCGTTTGTATTCCTTCTGACTGAATACGCCGGGCACTTTCATCGCCATCACCTGTTTTGCCACATCGGGCGCCACTCTCCGTTTGATATACACAAATTCTTTTTTCTTTTTTTGCAGCTTTTGCTGCAACTCTTTGGCTGGCATTTCCAGCAACTTGGACATTTGCTTTAACTGCGCAGCCGTCACCTGCACGTCAGTCGGGTTCGCCCAGACTGACTCCACCGGCAAACTGATCGCCAATGGCTTGAAATTACGGTCATAAATCTTGCCGCGATGCGGCATCAACACCACTTTGCGCCGCGAAAATGCTTCACCTTTTTTAATCAGGTAATCTTTATGCAAGGTTTGCAGGTAAAACCCGCGCCCCAGCAACAAGACAAAACTCAACAGCAGCAACACCAGTAGCGTTCTTCTGCGCCAGGCTGGCAATTTCACCAGCTTGTGTTGACTCTCTTTAAGCAGCATGACCATTCACTCGCAATGATTCCGGCTATGGCGCAGGCGGCACATCAACCATAATCACTTGTGTTTGCTGCATGCTCGGGCTATGCATATGCAAGCGCGTGGTCGCAAAGTCTTCCAGCCGCGAATGCATGGCCCAGGTGCTTTGCTCGATCTGCAACTGGTCATATTCCGTCATATATTGCTTGGTCAACACTTCTTGCCTGTCCAGCTCAAAATACAATTTGCGCGCCTTGTATTGCGCCGTCACCACGCCCAGGGCCATGGCAATCGTCAACGCAAACAAAATCAAATTCAGCCGGATCATGGAAACAACCTATTGCACCTGCGTGCGTTCAGCCACACGCAACACCGCACTGCGTGAACGCACATTAGCCGCCACTTCTGCCTTACCAGGCTTGACGGCCTTACCCACAGCCAGTAAGCGCGGCTGCGGTAAATCCTTAGCGCGCACCGGCAACCCGGCTGGCAAGTTGTCTCTATCCACTTCTGACTGGATAAAGCGCTTGACGATGCGGTCTTCCAGCGAATGGAAGCTGATCACCGCCAGCCGGCCTTGCGGACGCAACAACTGCAAGCAACCTGGCAACACTAGCGAGAGTTCCTCAAGCTCTTGATTGACGAAAATCCGTAGAGCTTGAAATGTGCGCGTTGCAGGGTTCTGGCCCGGCTCATTCTTGGGGATGGCGCCTGCCACGATCTTGGCAAGTTGCCCTGTAGTGGTGATGGCATGCCCATCTTCGCGCTCTTTAACAATCGCCCTTGCAACCTGCTTAGCAAACCGTTCTTCACCATAATCCCTAATCACCTCACCCAATTGTTTTTCAGACATCGTCGCCAACCACTCTGCGGCGGTTTTGCCCCGACTTTGATCCATGCGCATATCCAGCGGCCCGTCAAAACGGAAACTGAACCCGCGCACACCCTCATCAATTTGCGGTGACGAAATACCCAGATCGAGCAAAATCCCATCTACCGCTTGCACGCCCAGCTCAGCCAACACTGTTGCCATGGCTGAAAAATGCGCATGCACCATCGTAAAACGCGCATCGGCAATCGTTTGCCCATGCGCCACTGCCGCCAGATCGCGATCCAAGCCGATCAGACGCCCTTTGCTACCCAATTTGGAAAGAATAAGACGGCTGTGCCCGCCACGCCCGAAGGTGCCATCGACATACACACCATCGGCCTGCACATTCAGCGCATCCACCGCTTCATGCAACAACACGGTGATATGACTGGCGGCGACTGGTGACACTGACGTTTCCGTCAAGGACGCGGGCGCTGACTTCGCGCCCCGCGTCATAGCGAGAATCCTTCTAGCTCTTGCGGTATCTGCAACTGGTCGGTCGCCATCAGGCTTTCCAGTTGCTGATCCCATGCGGCAACATCCCACAACTCAAAATGACTGCCTTGCCCGACCATCATCACATCTTTGTCGAGCTTAGCGAATTTGCGCAGTACGGCATTCACCAGCAAACGGCCCGCCGAGTCCAAATGCATCACATCTGCCTGGCCAACGATCATGCGCTGAATACCACTGGTCTGAGGATTAAAACTGGACAAACTGGTCAGCTTGGTTTCAATCGGCTCCCAAGCTGCTTGTGGGTACAAAATCAGGCAGCGGTGCGGATGGGCCGTGAGCACGACCTCACCCTGCCCGCCAGCCGTCAGGGCGTCGCGATGCTTGGCCGGCACACTGAGCCGTCCTTTAGCATCCAAACTTAACTGTACCGCCCCGCGAAACATCAATATTGACCTTTATCCATTCATTTTGTTTAAAAGCGGGATGAATTTCCCACAATTCAACACAAAATTACCCTTTTGCACACTATAGATAAAAAAAAAGTGCTTGGCAAGCACTTTGGGAGAAAAAATCCCTTTTAAAGACAACGACTTAGAGCATTTTAACAAAGCAATTCAAATCAATATATTGGCGCAATAAACACATAAAGTTGTTTAATAAAAATAGCTATCTCATTGAAAATATTGAATAATTAAAAAATGTTATTTTTTGATGATTCTTTGTGCAAAAAATAGGTCAACCTCAACATCCCCTCACACTTAATAGACTATTGCGATGCAGCTTTCTCCACGATTGAAATTCCTGATCATAGGCACCGTGATTTTGCTGGCCATGGAATGGCGTACTTGGTGGCTCTACCTGAGTCCACCGCCAGACTTCAGCCATGGGCAAGTGGTGCTCTACGCCACCGACTGGTGCCCGTATTGCGAAAAAACACGAGCGCTGCTGGCAGCCAAAGGTATCCCATATCAGGAAATGAATATCGAAACCTCGGCAGAAGCACGCAGCCAATACCAACGGTTGGCCGCGAACGGTGTACCAGTATTACTGGTGGCAGGGGATGTGGTGCGAGGTTATCAGCAGAAAAAAATGGAAACTTTACTGGATCACTGGCAACGACAAGCAGCCAGCCCTGCTAAATAGCGGGTGAACATCACAGACAGGCTGTCATCATGAGCGCCCGCGATCGTCAGGCCGTCACAGCTAACTGGCGCGACCGTTTATTTTCGTACATGCGCTCATCTGCCAACTGCATGAGTTCGGTGATGTTCTCAGCCTCATAGTAATAGGCAGACCCTGCGCTGGCACCAGAAAACTCAAACCCCTCCAGGCGTACGCTTTCAATTGCTTTTTGCAGTGCCTGCTCAACCACCCGCACCTCGCCTTTGTGTGCCAACACGGCAAACTCATCCCCTCCCAGTCGGTATAAGACGAGATGGCTACCCAAATAGTGCTGATAGTGTTTTGCGAAACTCACTAGCAACGCGTCACCACGCGCATGACCATAATGATCGTTGTAAAACTTGAGCCCATCCAGATCAATAAAGGTCATACTGCCATGCATGGGCATCTGTTCCAGCGCTTTGACAAAAGCATAGCGATTCGGCAGGCTGGTTAAGGCATCCGAATTTGCCACCTTCTCTGTCATGCCCAGCGCCTCCAGGGCCTCTTCTTTTTCTTTACGCAATTGGGAGAACTGAAAGGAAAGCACCAATGCCAGCAACACCACCTCAATAGCAACACTCAGCAGCCCCAGATGTTCGATATACAAATCAAATTGCTCATGCAGCTTGCTGAGGCTAATGGTAATAATGCCACAGACAAAAAACAGGCTAATCGCGATGAAATAGCGTTTTGCCGTTGCATTTTTACGTTGGCTGAGCCTGATTGCCGCTGCCAGTCCGAAACATAAAAACAGTCCAACCTCATAGCGGCAAAGCTGTAATGCCCAATTGGGGTAGGCGATTGCCAGCAACAAAAACACCCCCATTACCACCAGAATAGCCACGCCGGTGTAATAAAGTCGCCTGTGCTGATAACGATTGATTTCCAGCAGATGTATCACAAACAACATGTAAGCCATGCTGGACACTAGCACAGGCATCGACACCCAATAGATGGCGTGCAAATTGAACAGGTCCGAGAGGACAAGCAGCGCCGCACTGTTGTAAATAAAATTACCGGCAATAAAAATTGCATACATGGCTTCCACACTACGATTACGACTCGTCGCGAGCACCGCATAATAGATTCCCAGCCCACAAAAGATGCCCAGGGCAAACAGCGTCAGCGCATTGCCACGCTTGATCGCTTGCATATAACCTGCCTGGTCTTGCAGATAAGGCTCAGGAATTGCCAGGTAATTGGTAGAGATCACTTGCGTGGCCAGGACGTATTTGCCTGGCGCCAAACTGACACTGCGGCCATGCCGCAAGAAAAAAGGATTCTCTATTTGACGACCAATGCCACCCTCGAGGCGCGCCACTTCACGCCCTTGCTGGTCATACAGCTGATGCCGGAAATATTCTATCGTACTGGTATTTTTGAAATCAAAAACGTACGCCTGCTGTTTATTGATTTCAAAAGAGGCCACATAAAGATAATGACCGCCTGTCAGGCTGACAGCGTCAACGTGAGAGTATTTTTTATGCAGCGGATCAGCAAGAAATTGATGGTGACTTTGCGCGCCGCCATACGGGCGTACAAGAGACCAATCACCCTCTATAGATTGGGGAGAGGCCTGCGCCAAGCCAGCGGACAGCACAGCGATTATGACCGCCATTAACACCCGGCCCAAGGTACTCAACATATAAAATCACCGCTTATTTAGCCATTCATACGCATGAACTATACAAGAAAGTGACTCCATCGCCCAGTTTAACGAATCGCACTCCCACCAATCGGGGATCTCACAAGTTTTTACGGCGGCATTGCGCAGCCTGATTCAAGCCTGGGAAGAAGCCTCGTAAAGCAGTTATGAAGCGAGAGAAAGTAAAGCCAACCGGTAAGCCGGGTTCTGTATCCACTTGCGTGGCGACAGTCATTCATCTAGGCGTGCAATTGCTCACACGCTCAAGCTATCTACCCGCTGGCAGCGCGAGCCACGCCTTATTACTTGCGTAAAGTGCCAGCCTATTTGATATTGCTGCAGATGGAGGTTACCGCGTTTCACCCGTTTCGACGCAAGTTCGCAACAAGTTGCTCACTGGTCGAACCGACTCGTCTCTGTGGCCCTATTCCTCACCTTATACTGTTACCAGCTTTCAGCGTACGGCCGTTAGCCGTCATCCCGCTCTGTGCAGCCCGGACTTTCCTCCCCCTGTTTACACAGGCGGCGACTGTCTGGTTGGCTTCAATGCCATTTTACCACGCCGACCGTAACACCCTATAATGTGCAACGTCTTTATTGATTGACCCACCATGACCACACAAGAAAAACCTGGCCAATTAGCCCCCTCCTGGCAAGCCGTGCTTGGCGCAGAATTTGACAAGCCCTACATGCAGTCGCTCAAAGCCTTTCTGCAACAGGAAAAAAGCGCAGGCAAAACCATTTTTCCGCCAGGCCACCTGATCTTTAATGCGTTTAATCACACCCCTTTCGACAAAGTGCGCGTGGTCATTATCGGCCAAGACCCTTACCACGGCCCCGGACAGGCGCATGGCTTGAGTTTCTCAGTGCAGACTGGCGTGGCATTGCCACCGTCATTGATGAATATTTTTAAAGAGATTCAATCGGACTTAAACATCCGCATGAGTGGCAGCGGTGATTTAACGCCCTGGGCGGACCAAGGCGTATTACTCCTCAACGCCACCCTGACCGTGCAAATGGCAAATGCAGGCTCGCACCAGAACCGCGGCTGGGAAACCTTCACCGACGCCGCCATTGCCGCGCTCAACGCGCAACGCGAAGGATTGGTGTTTGTGCTGTGGGGAAGTTATGCGCAAAAAAAAGGGGCCGTGATCGACCCCAATAAACATCTTGTTCTTAAATCCGTACACCCGTCGCCATTGTCGGCGCACCGTGGTTTTTTTGGCACTCGCCAGTTTTCCCAGATTAATGACTACCTGGCTTCACGTGGGCAGGCGCCCATTCGCTGGCAGCTTTAATTAAGGTTTAACCACCAAGGCGTTTTTGACCGACTTCACACCATCCACACTGGTGGCAATCTTCTCAGCGCGCGCCTTTTGTTCGACACTATCGACAAAACCGCTCAGAATCACCGTATTGTCTTTGGTTTCCACACTGATCTTGAAACTGCTGAGATTCTTCTCCACCAGGTATTTGGATTTGATTTTGGCCGTGATGGCACTATCCGCCGCTGCCTGTTTGTTTTCCGCACCATCCACCTTGGATTTATAAGCGGCAAACTCGTCCTGATCCAGACTACCATTATGGTTTTTGTCCGCCCTGGAAAAGGCATTTTTGATGTCTTTATCTTTAGTCGCTTCCTTTTTGGACAGCTTGCCATTGCCATCACTATCAAGCGCTTTAAACGCTTGTGCATACGGCGCCTGCTCACCACGCATCTCATCAATCGTGACCGCAAAAGCCTGAGTACTTAACATGACACCGAATACTGCAACCAACCATGTGTTGTTCATCGCTTATTCTCCAATGTTTTAAAGTGTTACACCAACTTCCATGCAATCGTTTGCCCGGCGCGCAATGGCACCAGCACATCATCGGCAAACGGAATGCTTTCCGGCACCAGCCAGCCTTCTTTGCGCAAGGTCACTGTACCAGTGTTGCGCGGCAAACCATAAAAGTCTGCGCCATAGAAACTGGCAAAGCCTTCCAGTTTATCCAGCGCACCTGCCTCCTCAAAGGCCTCAGCATACAATTCAATCGCCGCGTGGGCGGTATACATACCCGCGCAACCACAACTGGCTTCTTTGGCTGATTTAGGATGCGGCGCACTGTCGGTGCCCAGGAAAAACTTGCTTGATCCGGAAATCGCCGCTTTCATCAAGGCCTCACGATGTGTTTCTCGCTTGAGCACCGGCAAACAATAATGATGTGGGCGGATACCGCCAGTAAACATGGCATTACGGTTCATCAGCAAATGGTGCGCAGTAATCGTTGCGGCCAAATTGGCCGGGCCGGCGGCCACAAACTCAGCCGCATCTTGAGTAGTGATATGTTCAAACACCACTTTAAGGCCAGGAAAATCTTTTAACAGCGGCTGCAAATGACGTTCGATAAACACTTTCTCACGGTCAAACACATCCACATCGCCATCGGTCACTTCACCATGAATCAGCAAAGGCATGCCTTGTTTTTCCATCTCGGCCAATGCAGCAGCACATTTATGCAAACTGGTGACGCCAGAGTCGCTGTTCGTGGTCGCGCCGGCGGGATACAACTTCACCGCCTGCACCACACCACTTGCGCGAGCCGCCGCTATTTCTTGCGCGGGCGTATTGTCGGTTAAATACAACGTCATCAACGGCTCAAAGCTGAGCCCGGCAGGCAAGGCCTGCTTGATACGTTGATAATACGCCAGCGCTAGTTCGGCGGTGGTCACCGGTGGCCGTAAATTCGGCATGACGATTGCGCGCGCAAATTGCTTGGCGGTGTCCGGCAACACCGACTGCAGACCTGTACCATCTCGGAGGTGCAAATGCCAGTCATCCGGGCGGGTCAGGGTGATTTCAGTAGTCATACGCTATTACCTTTTAATCTGGGCTTGCCGCTTTAAGCGCAAGCGCTGCTTCATATAATTCGTTTTTCTTCTGGCCTGTAATATCGGTTGCCAGCGCCACCGCCTGCTTGAGTGGCAACTCCTGCAATAGACGCTGCAATATCCTTAATGTCTCTTCATCCAGGCCATCGGGTTTTGCCTGCAGATCCGGATGTACCAGCACCACAAACTCGCCGCGCTGCTGATTGGTATCTGCATTTAACCAGTCTACCGCGTCTGTCAATAGGCAGGTATGGATGGTTTCAAAGGTTTTGGTCAGCTCGCGCGCCAGCGTCAATTGCCGTGCGCCACCCAACACATCATGCAAATCTTGTACGCACTCGACAATGCGGTGCGGCGCCTCGTAAAACACCAGCGTAGACGGGATCACTTTCAGCAATTGCAAGCGCTTGCGACGCTGCGAACCACTGGCAGGCAAGAAGCCTTCAAAATAAAAACCAGACTGGGCAATGCCTGCCGCCGACAATGCCGTAATCACCGCACTCACACCCGGCACCGGCACCACCTTAACGCCTGCCTGTCGCACGGCCTGCACCACCACGGCACCTGGGTCACTCACTGCTGGCGTACCAGCGTCAGTAATCAATGCGATGGAGTCGCCCGCCAGCAAACGCTTAATCAAGCCTTGCGCAGACTGCTGTTCGTTATGCTCATGCACGGCCAGCAAAGGCTTGCTGATGCCAAAATGGCGCAACAAACCGACACTATGGCGGGTATCTTCAGCCGCAATCGCATCAACCTGTTGCAAAGTTGCCAATGCGCGCTGGGTGATATCGCCCAGATTGCCAATAGGCGTCGCCACTACATACAATGTACCAGTTTCATTCATACTGTTATTTTAAGACATCGTACCGGTTTCGCTAAGCACTAAAGTAGACGACAAAAGCAGACAGACCATGAAACTCAACCCAAACAACCAGGGACTGGCCGCAGAAAAAGCTGCTGCGCTGTTTTTACAGCAACATGGATTGTCCCTGCTGGCGCAAAACTATAGTTGTCGCTATGGCGAAATTGACTTGATTATGCGCGAAGGCCAGACACTGGTGTTTATTGAAGTACGCTTGCGCAGCCACCACGGCTTCACCAGTGCCGCAGACAGCATAGACCAGCGCAAGCAACAAAAACTGATACGCGCCGCCCAGTATTACCTGCAACACCACGACCTCAATTGCCCCTGCCGCTTCGATGCCATCCTGTTCGACAACACACATTACCAGTCACCCAACTGGATTCGTAATGCAATCGACACATAAAAAGCGTAGAATTTTATTTATCATCTGCTGTCACACCCAACATCTTTAGTTTTTCTCGTAGATCAAGGAAGTTTCATGACTCAACACATTTTCACCAGAAAAGTCTCGGCTATTGCTTTGTTATTAATCAGCACCCAATTGAGTGGCTGCTTTCCAGCAGTGGTGGGCGGCGCAGCCGCTGGTGGCGCGATGGCAGCAGATCGCCGCACTTCAGGCATTTATGTCGAAGATGAAAATATCGAACTGAAAACACTGAAACGCCTGTCTCAATATATGGATAAGGCCTCACACATCAATGTCACCAGCTACAACCGTATTGTGCTGCTGTCTGGCGAAGTGCCCAACGCAGGCCAGCTGACACAAGCAGAAACGCTGACGCGTGAAATCTCCAATGTACGTAATATCCACAACGGGTTGACGGTAGGTCCCGCTTCATCGATTGGCGACCGCAGCAATGACACCTATTTAACCACCAAAGTAAAAGCACGCTTTGTCAGCGAAAACCTGTTCCCGGCCAACGTGGTAAAAGTCGTCACCGAAGCGAGCGTGGTTTACCTGATGGGGATCGTCTCTGAAAAAGAAGCCAATGACGCGGTGGAAATCGCCAGAACCACAGAAGGCGTGACTAAAGTCGTCAAGGTTTTCGAATACACCAACTAAATTATTAACTTCGTTCTCAAGGAATTTGAATGGAAAATCAGGAAATCATTATTCAGGGCATTACATTGGCTGGAAAGCCCTTTCGCCCCAGCGACTGGGTGGACCGCATGTGCAGCACCTACGCCACGTTTGGCGATGACAAAAAGTTGCGCTACTCGCCCTACCTGAAGCCAAAGCTGGTGAACAACGTGCGCAGCCTGTCTGTGGACATGAAACTGAAAGACGTCAATCCGGCCGGTTTTGAGCAACTGATTCAATTTGCCAAAGAGAACCAGCTCAGCGTGATCAATCCAGCTGGCGAAGCGGTCACCATTTAGTTTTAAACCTTATTTAGGCGCAGACGCGGCCTCCTTAAGCAGGTTTTCCAACCATTGCCTGCTTAAGGCGCCGCGTTTTACTTTATAAAGCGAGCCATCCGGCGCATAAATATAAGTCGTTGGTAGCACCTCTGGGGTGGGTATGGCAATTTTTTGCGCCTCCCCCAGCACAATCGGATAAGAAATCAGCATATCGTCGGCATACTTTTTCACGCTTTGTACGGATTCGTATTGCACAGCCACCCCTAGTACCACCACACCCGCTTTGGCATGCGCATCATAAAAAGTCACCAGCTCAGGCATTTCCTCCAGGCAAGGCGGACACCATGGCGCCCAGTAATTCACTACCACCCAACGCCCCGAATACTGTGACAACTGATGTACATGACCTGCCATATCACGCATAGTCCAGCCTGCTACTGGCGCCGCTGCCCAGGCCGTGCTCGTCAACAACCAGGCCACAACGACAATGAACAGCCTTGACCACAGGCCAGACCCCTTGTTTTTAGTCAAAATACGCCCCATATTGAATAACGTAGAAGGAAAAACTTGATTATGCTGGAAAACTGTTGCTATACTAGTTGTTATCTCGTTTGGTAATTTCATCTTTCAGCAAATTACTAATTCAAACAATTTTTAGCCACACTTTCAAAAAATTTCTGTTTAAATCCATCTACGATTTGATTTAAATTCTCCACCATTCTTACGAGGCAATAATGAGCGACAATATTACCCATTTAAGCGACGCCAGCTTTGAACAAGAAGTATTGCAATCCACGATTCCGGTACTGGTTGATTACTGGGCTGAATGGTGCGGTCCTTGTAAAATGATCGCCCCGATTCTGGACGACATCAGTAAAGAATATGCTGGCCGCCTGAAAGTGGCTAAACTGAATATTGACGATAACCAGAATACACCGCCAAAATACGGCATTCGTGGCATTCCAACCCTGATGTTGTTTAAAAATGGCAATGTAGAAGCGACCAAAGTCGGTGCATTGTCCAAGTCTCAACTCAGCGCGTTTATCGACAGCAACATTTAATCTACTTACCCGGCTTCCAGTCTGCGAAGCCGGGTTTTCTTTTCAATCTCTCCGGCGTTTCTCAGTCTAGCGAGTTACTCATGCACTTATCCGACCTTAAACATCTCCCCGTGACCGAACTGGTCGACATGGCCATTGCCAATGACATTGAAAATGCCAGCCGCATGCGCAAGCAAGATCTTATCTTTGCGATCCTGAAAAACAAGGCTAAAAAAGGCGACAGCATTTTTGGTGACGGCACGCTGGAAGTATTGCCAGACGGGTTCGGCTTTTTGCGCTCCCCAGATACGTCATACCTGGCTGGCCCTGACGACATTTATGTGTCGCCGTCGCAAATCCGCCGCTTCAACCTGCATACGGGTGACAGTATTCAAGGTGAAATCCGCACGCCTAAAGATGGCGAGCGCTACTTTGCCCTGGTGAAAGTGGATAGCGTCAACAACGAAGCGCCTGAGAACACCAAGCACAAGATTCTGTTTGAAAACCTGACACCACTGTTTCCAACGGTACCACTGACCCTGGAACGTGAAATCCGCGGCGAAGAAAACATTACCAGCCGCGTCATCGACATGATTGCGCCGATTGGTAAAGGTCAGCGCGCACTGCTGGTGGCCAGCCCGAAAAGTGGTAAAACCGTCATGCTGCAGAATATTGCGCATGCGATTACCGCCAATCACCCTGACTGTATCATGATCGTACTGCTGATTGACGAGCGTCCGGAAGAAGTGACAGAAATGACGCGTTCCGTACGTGGTGAAGTCGTAGCATCCACGTTTGATGAGCCTGCGACCCGCCACGTGCAAGTGGCCGAGATGGTACTGGAAAAAGCCAAACGCCTGGTAGAACACAAGAAAGACGTGGTGATCCTGCTGGATTCGATTACGCGCCTGGCACGTGCTTACAACACGGTAATCCCTTCATCAGGCAAGGTATTGACTGGTGGTGTGGACGCTAACGCCCTGCAAAAACCCAAGCGTTTCTTTGGTGCCGCCCGTAACGTGGAAGAAGGCGGTTCACTCACGATTATCGCAACAGCGCTGGTGGATACCGGCTCGCGTATGGATGACGTGATTTACGAAGAATTTAAAGGTACCGGCAACATGGAAATCCATCTGGATAGACGTATGGCCGAGAAACGTACCTACCCAGCCATCAACGTCAACAAATCTGGCACTCGCCGCGAAGAGCTGCTGCTGGACAAAGACGTGCTGCAAAAAATCTGGGTATTGCGCAAATTGCTCTACCCGATGGACGACCTCGAGGCGATGGAGTTCTTGCTTGACAAGATCAAGGCGACCAAGAGCAACAACGACTTCTTCGACAGCATGCGTCGCGGCTAATACTGTCCTGGACGCAATTATTTATCGCCCAGCTATTGATAAATCAATAAAAATCATAGATAATCGCGCGTTTACTGCAACTGCTTAAAGATTAGAGAGAAAGCATGAAAGCTGATATTCACCCAAATTACCCGGAAATCAACGTCACATGTAGCTGTGGCAACAAATTCCAAACCCGTTCAACCACAGGCAAAGACCTGAACATTGAAGTATGTTCACAATGCCACCCGTTCTACACTGGCAAACAGAAGATCGTGGATACTGCTGGTCGCGTTGAGAAATTCCGCCAAAAATACGGCATGTAATTTCGGCGAATATGGTCCAGAAAGGCAGCATGGCTGCCTTTTTTGTTTTTATAGCTAGGCATTTCAGGGGTAATATCACACTCTAAGAATGCGTTTATCCAGCGACCCACAACCCACCCATGCAGTTTTACATTGATCACGACTGGCAAGAAAACATGGCCACTCCGCGCGCCAAGGTCGGCGAGCGCGCAAAAACACATCTGCTGATTTTGCTATGCGCCATCTGGCTATGCGTCGGATTGATCGGTCACTCGCCATGGAAGCCATTTGAATCGCAATCTGCCAGCATCATTCAAAACCTGATCGAGCACCCATTCCTGTCTGCTGCCAGCTGGACACATGGCAACTGGATTGCCCCGGTCTCAGCCGGGCATCCCTTACTGGAAACACCGCCTTTGTTTTACTGGGCCGCCACCGGTTTTGCCCATTTACTCTCACCTTTGCTGCCAACGCATGATGCCGCCAGGCTCAGCGTAGGCCTCTGGATGCTGGTCACCCTGATCATGACCGGGCTCAGTGGTCGTGAATTATGGAATCTGGGCGTGGGCCGTCAAACCAATTTTATTTTTATCGGCTGCCTGGGGCTGGTCGTCAGTGCTCACACCATGATGCCAGCTGTCGCTGCACTCAGCGGCATCACCATGGCCTTTTACGCGCTAGCACTGGTGATGCGCAAACCGATACGCGCCATGTGGTTGCTATGCACAGGCCTATTAATCGCCTTTCTGGCAGGCGGGGTCGTCCCTGCACTCACCATTATATTGTCTGTGCTTGGCCTGCTACTCGTGCCTGCCATTCGTCAGCACAAACCCACCTACCGGGCCATGCTGGCTGGCACCTTACTGGCCATGCCCGGTATCTGGTTATGGTGCTGGCTATGCCAGCAATGGGCGCCTGGCCTGTGGCACGCCTGGTGGCAATCGCAATGGCAATTCCAACTGCCGGGCAATCATGGCTACTTCTTAAGGACGCTGGCCTGGTATGCCTGGCCAGCTTTACCGTTTGCCATGTGGGGCGTTTGGCGCTTCAGGCAATCAGTGCTCAGCACCTACCGCTTTCAATTAGGTCTGATTTTCTTCGGCATCGCTTTTATCTTAATCGGCTTCATGAGTGACCGCAGCGAGGTCAGCGCACTGCCGCTGCTGGTGCCATTAACCGTACTGGCTGCGGGCAGCATAGAAACACTGAAACGCGGCGCCGCCGGTGCTTTAAACTGGTTCGGCCTGATTTTGTTTGGCATTTTGATTGCCATCGCCTGGCTAGGCTGGTGGGCCATGCTCAACGGCTCGCCAGTGAAGCTTTATCAGCGCCTGAGTTACTTGTCAGGACTGGAAACCATCAGCTTCAGCCTGCTCTATGGTGCAATTGCTGTAGCGGTGACACTCATTTGGCTATCCATCGTGTTGCGCGCCAAGCATTCCAACCGTTCCAGCGCCACCAACTGGGCCATCGGCATGACTTGCGCCTGGACGGTATTCATGAGTTTGTGGCTGCCAATGATAGAAGCCGCACGCACCTACCAGCCGCTGTTTGAAGACCTACGCAAACACTTGCCAGCGCATTACAACTGCATCCACGCACAAAATATCGGCGCCTCACAAGAGGACTTGCTGCACTATCATGCGGGCATACACCTAAAAGACCACGAGCAAGCCAAGTCTACGCAATGTGATTTGTACCTGATTGAAGACCAGCCAGGTAAGCGCCATGTATTACCAGGGGATGAATGGCGAGTGATTTGGGAAGGTGAGCAAACCCGCCAGAACCGGGAATCCTTCAGGTTATTGCAACGCCATTAAAAGCGCTGCTGAGATTTCGGCAGCGCTGTTTAGTCTGGCGCCCATCATCTGATGGGCACATGCTGAAAAGGTTTATGCCTGCACGTGCTGCTGAATAGCCGCGATCACCCGCGGATGCAGGCCCTGCCCTTGATGTTGCTGCACATGCGCAACCAGTGAGTTAATCATGACTGAATTCCAGAATTTCTTCAGGTGGCTGGCAATCTCCAGCTTGGCCTCTTCCACATCAGGATTCGCCTCGAAAAAATCGCCAATCTGGTTGGCCATTTTGATTAATTTTTCAACTTCCATAAGTTTTCACTCTTTCTAGCGAGACTCACGTATATCGGGCTCTGACAGCGCGCCGCTATACACCACACACTGCCCGACTTTGGCAAAACCAACCAACAAAAATCCATATTCCTGCGCCAGATTGACAGCCAGTGCAGTGGGCGCAGACAGGGCAATCAGTGTCTGCCCGCCACACATCGCCACTTTCTGTACCATTTCGTAGCTGGCCCGGCTGGTGGTCAACACCCAGTGCAGGGTCCAGAAGGTCGAAAAATCGCAGCCCTGGCGCAACAAGCTACCGATCAGCTTATCCAGTGCATTATGCCTGCCAACATCTTCGCGCACGCACACCACCTGTCCTTGCGCATCTGCAATCGCACTGGCGTGGGTAGCGCCTGTCAGTTGCTGCAATGGTTGCTGTGATTTCAAGCCAGTCAGCGCTGCATCAATGGCCGACGATGACACCGTCACCAACGGGCTGGTGGCTGATTTGGGCTGCTTAAATACTTGCTGCAAACTCTCGGCACCACACAACCCACATCCAGTACGGCCAGTTAAATTGCGGCGCTGCGCCTTCAGCAACGCAAACTGTTCTGTGGCCAATTCAATATGCAACTCTATGCCTTGTAATTGTCCGTTCGCATGAAATAAGGCTTTGGCATCTACGCCGTAAATCTGGCGACGATGCGTGATAATGCCCTCAGTAAACGAAAAACCATAGGCAAAATCCTCAAGGTCAGCCGGTGTCGCCAGCATGACCACATGCGAAATGCCGTTATATACGAGCGCAATCGGCACCTCTTCTGCCACGGCATCCGGCAAGGCGGACGACTGCCCCTCGCGCCAACGGGTCACATGCAGTGTACTGACAGCCTGTTCGGCAGCGATCGATTGCCATTCTCTGCTGACTGGCAGCGGGCAATCCTTCACATTCATTTCAACGCTCATCAAACTTAACTGCCATCAAGAAACAACCGTATTCGGATCCATTCCCGACAATTCAACTTGGATGTCACTAAATGCACGGTAATGTTGCTGCCAATCCGACAGCTGGGTGACTTTAGACACCTGTACTGCCGTCACCTTGTATTCCGGGCAATTGGTTGCCCAGTCTGAGTTGTCGGTGGTAATCACATTCGCGCCAGACTCTGGATGATGGAAGGTGGTATAGACCACGCCAGGCTGCACACGCTCGGTAATTTTGGCACGCAATACGGTTTGACCTGCGCGGCTGCTAATCCCAACCCAATCGCCCTCTGCAATGCCACGGTCTTCAGCATCGTGCGGATGGATTTCAATCACATCCTCATGGTGCCAGGCCACGTTTTGGGTACGACGTGTTTGCGCCCCCACGTTGTATTGCGACAGGATACGGCCAGTCGTCAGGATCAGCGGATACTTCAGGTTCACGCGCTCCGTGGTCGGCACATATTGGGTAATAAAGAACTTACCCTTACCGCGCACAAATTCATCCACGTGCATGGTCGGCGTGCCTGTCGGTGCTTCATCATTACATGGCCATTGGATACTGCCCAGTTCATCGAGTTTTTTGAAGCTGACACCGGTAAAGGTCGGCGTCAGCGCCGCAATCTCGTCCATGATTTCGCTGGCATGCGCATAATGCATAGGGTAGCCCAATGCCTCGGAGAATTTAGCTGTAATCTCCCAGTCTTCCATACCGGCTTCATGCTGACCATGGTCTCTGAGACCATTCTTAGGCGTCATCACTTTACGTACGGGTGAAATCCGGCGTTCGGCATTGGTAAAGGTGCCATTTTTCTCAAGGAAAGAAGCGCCAGGGAAGAACACATGGGCAAACTTGGCCGTTTCGTTGAGGAACAAGTCCTGCACAATCACGCATTCCATACTCTCAAGCGCATGCGTCACGTGCTGGGTATCTGGGTCTGACTGGGCAATATCTTCACCCACACAATACACGGCTTTAAAACTGCCTTCAGCCGCCAGGTCCAGCATATTAGGAATACGCAAACCAGGGTCAGCACTTAGTTTCACACCCCAGGCCTGCTCAAACTGCGCACGCGTTGCGTCATCAGACACATGACGGTAGCCTGGGAACTCATGCGGCATGGAGCCCATATCACAAGAACCTTGCACGTTGTTTTGACCGCGTAACGGGTTAACACCCACGCCTTCGCGGCCAATGTTGGCCGTCGCCATGGCAAGGTTGGCAATCCCCATCACGGTGGTAGAGCCCTGGCTGTGTTCAGTGACGCCCAAACCGTAGTAAATCGCAGCGTTCCCGCCGGTGGCATACAAGCGTGCAGCTTCGCGTACCGCTTGCGCTGGCACGCCCAACTCTTTTTCCAGTGTTTCAGGGGAGTTTTCCGGCTTGGCGACAAAGTCACGCCAGGCGACGAAAGAATCCCATTCACAACGCGTTTTGACAAAGTCTTCCTGCACCAACCCTTCAGTCACAATCACATGGGCAATGGCAGAGATCATGGCCACATTGGTGCCAGGACGCAGCTTCAAATGGTAATCCGCACGCACATGCGCTGAATTAGACACCAGGTCAATTTCACGCGGGTCGACCACAATCAGCTTGGCGCCTTCACGCAGACGGCGTTTCATGAGGGAGCCAAAGACAGGGTGACCATCGGTAGGGTTTGCCCCCATCACGAAAATGACGTCAGACTTCATCACAGAATCAAACGTTTGCGTACCTGCAGACTCCCCCAAGGTTTGCTTCAAGCCATAACCGGTCGGGCTATGGCAAACACGGGCGCAGGTATCTACGTTGTTAGTGCCAAACACCGCACGAATCAGCTTTTGTGTGACATACACTTCTTCATTGGTACAGCGGCTGGAGGTAATGCCGCCCACTGACTCTTTGCCATATTTGGCTTGAATGCGGTGGATTTCACTGGCGGCGTAATTAATCGCCTCGTCCCAGCCCACTTTTTGCCAAGGGTCATGAATGCTTTTACGGATCATAGGCGTGGTAATCCTGTCAGCATGGGTGGCATAGCCCCAGGCAAAGCGACCTTTGACACAACTATGCCCATGGTTGGCGCCACCTTCTTTGGTGGGCGTCATGCGCACGACCTGCTCACCTTTCATTTCTGCATCAAAACTGCAACCCACGCCACAATAAGCGCACGTAGTCGTGATTTTGTGCTCCGGCGTACCGGCGTCAATCACGGTTTTTTCCATCAGCGTTGCGGTCGGGCAGGCTTGCACACAGGCACCGCAAGACACACACTCAGACTCAAGGAAATCTTTGCCCCCGGCAGAGACTTTGCTGTCAAAGCCACGGCCCTGAATCGTCAGGGCGAATGTGCCTTGGGTTTCTTCACAGGCGCGCACACAGCGCGAGCACACAATACATTTAGACGCATCAAAAGTGAAATAGGGATTGGATTCGTCTTTCGCCTGGCCAAGATGATTTTCACCGTCATAGCCATAACGCACTTCGCGAAGCCCCACGGCGCCCGCCATGTCTTGCAGCTCGCAATCACCGTTAGCAGCACAGGTCAGGCAATCCAGCGGGTGGTCTGAAATATAGAGTTCCATCACGCCACGGCGCACATCAGCCAGTTTAGGCGTTTGCGTTTTCACCTTGAGCCCTGGCGCCACAGGTGTAGTACAAGAAGCCGGATAGCCACGGCGGCCTTCGATCTCGACCAGGCACAAACGGCAGGAGCCGAACGGTTCCAATGAGTCAGTCGCACACAGTTTAGGCACGGTCACGCCGCCCAGTTGCGCGGCATGCATGATAGACGTCCCGTCGGGCACAGTCACGTCTACGCCGTCTATGTTCAGCGTCACCATGGTGGTGCTGTCAGACTTGGGCGTGCCGTAATCGGTATCCGCATTGTACTTAGGGGCTTGCGGCTGTGCAGAGGTATATTTGATGTCATCCATAACGTCATCCTTTGCTGCCCTTAGGCAGCAGCTTCTTTATTACTTAGACCAAAATCTTCAGGGAAATGATTCAAGGCACTGAGCACCGGGTAAGGCGTCATGCCGCCCAGTGCACACAAAGAACCATTGAGCATGGTGTCGGACAAATCACGCAGTAACTGCACATTTTGCGGGTGATTTTTACCCAGTACAATCTTGTCCATGACTTCTACGCCGCGCGTGGAACCAATGCGGCACGGCGTACATTTGCCGCAACTTTCAACGGCACAAAACTCAAAGGCGTAGCGCGCCATCTTGGCCATGTCTACCGTGTCATCAAATGCCACAATACCTCCATGCCCCAGTACGGCCCAAATCTTGGTGAATGCTTCGTAGTCCAGCGGCGTATCAAACTGGCTCTCGGGCAGATAAGCCCCTAATGGGCCACCGACTTGTACGGCACGGATAGGCCGACCCGACGCAGCGCCTCCGCCATAGTCATACAGCAACTCACGCAAGGTCGCCCCAAAAGCCAGCTCGACCAGTCCGGTCTGTTTTAAATTGCCTGCCAGCTGGATAGGCAAGGTACCACGCGAACGGCCCATGCCGTAATCGGCATAATATTGCGCGCCCTTGTCCAGAATAATCGGCACCGTGGCCAGTGAAATCACATTGTTGACAATGGTCGGCTTACCAAACAAACCCTCGATAGCTGGCAAAGGTGGTTTAAATCTGACCAGGCCACGCTTGCCTTCCAGGCTTTCCAGCAAAGAGGTTTCTTCACCACACACATAAGCGCCCGCAGCACGGCGCACTTCGAGATGGAAAGTGTGGCCCGAGCCCTGGATATTTTCGCCCAGGTAGCCCGCTAAATTCGCTTTACGGATGGCCTCATTCAGTGTTTTCAGCGCATGCGGATATTCGCTGCGCAAATAGATATAGCCTTGTGTTGCGCCCACGGCAATTCCGGCAATAGTCATGCCCTCAATGAGCACAAAAGGATCATCTTCCATGATCATGCGGTCAGAATAGGTACCAGAATCGCCTTCATCGGCGTTACACACCACATACTTCTGCTCAGCCGGGGCATTGAGTACAGTATTCCACTTGATGCCGGTGGGGAAAGCCGCTCCACCACGACCTCGCAAACCAGAGTCGGTGACTGCTTTAACAATATCGGCACCAGACATGGCCAAGGCATTTTTGAGGCCTTGATAACCATCATGTGCCAGGTAATCTTCGAGCGAAAGCGGGTCAGTGATGCCCACGCGGGCGAAGGTTAAACGTTGCTGTTTTTTCAGCCAGGCCAGTTCATCGGTCAAGCCCAGATACAAGGGATGCGCTTTGGCTTTGTCAGCCTGCACCTGGGTAAAACCTGCATCAAACAAGCCAGCCACATCGGAGGGCTGCACCGGGCCAAAGGCGACACGGCCTTGCGCCGTTTCAACTTCCACCAGCGGCTCCAGCCAGAACAAGCCACGTGAACCATTGCGCACTAGCGTGATTTCCACACCTCGCGCTTGCGCCTCTTGCATGATTTTTTTAGCCGTACGCTCAGCACCCAGCGAAAGCGCGGTGGAGTCTATGGGGACATACACCTTAACCATGACACACCTCGCTAATTAATGCAGTGACCTTGTCGGCACTCATACGGCCATACACTTCATCATCCAGCATCACGGCGGGCGAACAGCCACAGTTACCCAGACAATACACCGGTAACAGGGTTAGCTCACCATCAGCTGTGGTTTGATGGTAATCCACACCGAGTTTCGCCTTCAGTTCGGCTTCCAGCTTACCGGAGCCCATAGACTGGCAGGACTCGGCACGACACACTTGCAACACATGTTTGCCGATGGGGTGGGTACGGAAATGATGATAAAAACTGACGACACCGTGGACCTCGGCCACAGACAGGGCCAGCGCTTTGGCGATCTCTGGATAAACGCCTTCCGGCACATAGCCGATATCGTCCTGAATCGCATGTAACAAAGGCATCAGCCCACCCGGCACATGCTGGTGTGCTTGAATATGCGCTTGTATCTGCGCGTGTTGCTCGTGGCTTAATGTGTTATCCAAACCGACCTCACATTTAACTGGTTACAATTTAGTTACATTCTATCACCCTCGAATCATATCCTCTATTTATGCCTTGTGAAAGCCTAAAAAGGGCATAAAATACGAATTACTTTAGACCTTAATATAGTCATGCAAACAACGGCCACCATTCCTACACAATTGATCGACCAGTTTGGTCGGCGGGTGGACTATATCCGCCTGTCGATCACCGATCGTTGTGATTTTCGTTGCCAATACTGCATGGCAGAAGACATGACTTTCTTGCCGCGCGATGCTGTGTTATCACTCGAAGAATGTGCACGCCTCGTTAAACTATTTGTCCGTATGGGCGTGCGTAAAGTTCGCATTACCGGTGGCGAACCGCTGGTACGCAAAAATGCCATGTGGCTGTTTGAGGAAATAGGCCATTTGCCCGGGCTGGATGAGTGTGTACTCACCACCAATGGCAGCCAGCTGGATAAATATGCCACGGCGCTGAAAACCGCTGGCGTCAAACGCATCAATATCTCTATCGACAGCCTGCAAGAACACCGTTTTAAAACCATCACCCGCGTGGGCGAATTATCAAAAGTGCTCACCGGGTTAGACGCAGCCAGGTCGGCAGGCTTTGACAATATTAAAATCAATACTGTGCTGATGCGTGGCATCAACGACGATGAAGCCGAAGCCCTGGTTAACTTTGCGATTGAAAAACAGGTCGATATCAGCTTTATTGAAGAAATGCCGCTAGGGGCCGTGGCGCATGACCGTGAACAAAGTTGTGTCAGCAATACCGAGACACTTTCCCTGCTAAAAAGTAAGTTCTCACTCACGCCTAGCACCCACAGGACCGGCGGTCCTGCACGTTATTGGCAAGTCAATGGCCAGCCAACCAGAATTGGCTTTATCTCACCGCATAGCCACAACTTTTGCGAGAGTTGCAACCGCGTGCGCATTACCTGCCAGGGTGAATTATTCCTGTGTCTGGGCCAAGACCATCAAGTCAATTTGCTGCCGCTCCTACGTGCACATCCTGACAACGACCAACCTTTGGTTGATGCCATTCTGCATGGTATGCATATCAAGCCCAAAGGACACGATTTCGATTTAAGGCGTGCAGCACCTGCGGTCGTGCGCTTTATGTCACATACGGGTGGTTAATGCAGATTACTGCTGTCATTCTGGCCGGCGGGCGCGGCACACGTATGGGCGGTGCCGATAAAGGCCTGGTGAGCTACCAAGGCAAGCCCCTGGTCGCACATGTGCTGGAACGCATACAGCCGCAAGTCGATCACGTTATAATCAACGCCAACCGCCATTTAGACCAATACCAGGCATTTGGCGTACCTGTCGTCACCGATGACAACGACCAGTTTGATGGCCCACTGGCGGGCATGCAAGCGGGCATGCGTCATGCCAGCACTGACTGGATACTCAGCGTTCCTTGCGATTCACCATTGCTGCCACTGGATTTAGTAAGTCGGCTGTGCCATGCAATCCGTGACGCCGCGGCGATTAACAAGACCTCCACCATGCTGGCCATTGCACGCAGTGCTGGTGGTACGCACCCGGTATTTTGCCTGATGCCGCGCCAACTGAGCGCCGACCTCGATGCTTTTCTGCAACAAGGCCAGCGCAGAGTCAGTGCCTGGCAAGCGCAGCACCCCCATGTATTCGTGAGCTTTGAAGATGAGCAAGCGTTTACCAACATCAACCATTACCCCAGCCATCATGACTAACCAAACCCTTTTGCAACAACTGGCCAGTAATCCTTCCTGCGCAGATGACTATGACCCGAATGCCATGTCGGTGACGCAAGCACGCCAGTATATCCAGCAATTCTTGTCGCCGGTCCAAGACACCGAAACCATTAACATCAGGCACGCGCTGGGACGCACATTATCAACCGCTGTGACTTCAGGCATGAATGTGCCTGGCCACGACAATTCGGCCATGGATGGTTTTGCTTTTAGACATGCAGAAGCCACTCAAGCACTGAACATCGTCGGCACCGCATTTGCGGGCAATCCATTTACTGGTGAGTTACCGGCAGGCGCTTGCGTCAAAATCATGACCGGCGCTGTGATTCCAGCTGGCGTGGATACCGTCGTCATGCAGGAACACACCGCGACTGAAGGAGGCAAGGTCGCGGTGCTCAAAATCCCGGCCCGAGGTGCCAATATCCGCCTGACCGGCGAAGACATCGCCACCGGGCAAACCGTGCTGGTGCAGGGCCACCAAATACAACCCGCAGACATCGGCCTGCTCGCATCTTTAGGCATTGCCGAGATTCAAGTCTACCGCCGCCTGAAAGTAGCCTTTTTCAGCACTGGCGATGAGCTGGTGAGTGTGGGGCAGCCATTGCAGACTGGCCAGATTTACGACAGCAACCGCTATAGCCTGTGGGGCATGTTGCAAGCCTTGGGGGTAGACGTGCACGACCTAGGCAATGTCGCCGACGACCCCGCCGCGCTTGAAAAAACCTTGCTAGCGGCGGCGACCGAACATGACGTGGTGATTACCAGTGGCGGCGTTTCGGTAGGCGAAGCAGATTTTATGAAGCAACTGCTGGCCACACACGGCCAGGTACTATTCTGGAAAATCAATATGAAACCGGGCCGCCCGCTGGCCTATGGCAAAATCGGCCAGGCGCATTATTTTGGCTTGCCCGGCAACCCTGTGTCTACCATGGTGACCTTTTACCAGTTTGTCCAAACGGCGCTCAAACACCTGATGGGAACAAATACACTGGCGCAGCCCTCCTTCAAGGTCGAGTGTGTCAGCGCGATTAAAAAGGCCCCGGGGCGGACTGAGTTCCAGCGCGGCATCTTATTCAAAGAAGGCGACACCTGGAAAGTGAAAACCACTGGCGAGCAAGGCTCGGGGATTTTGAGCAGCATGAGCCAGGCCAATTGCTTTATTGTGCTGGATGACCAAACCAGTGCACTGGCCGCGGGCACATTGGTTGAAGTACAACCATTTAGCGGTATTTGCTAACCTCACCTTCTGCGCACGCTGGCATGAATCATAAAAAATAGCTTATAGTGTCGGGTCGCAGTGGGGGTTTAATCATAAAGGTGTTGGCGTGCAAGCCGTGTTAAAAGAGTCTAAACAGTTCAATCATGTATTAGAGTGGTGCTTGATCGCTTCACTGCTTATCCATGCTGCGATCATGTTTACCATGCCTAAGCCAGACTACGACCTGCCCCCCCCAAAAAAGCAGGAAATCCGCATTGAACTGGTGAAAGAACAGCCACCTGAGCCCGCATTGCCTAAACCTGTCGTGCCTGTGGCGCAACCAGAGCCTACACCGACACCACCCAAACCTGAACCAGTCAAGCCACAGCCGGCCAAACACGAAGCTAAACCGGTTGAGCAAAAACCAGTCACGCCACAAAAACCATCCACAACCCCGGAACCCCCTGCAGAAACGGCGCACCCGGTGGTTGAAACGCCTGCCCCGGCAGTGATTACTGCTAAACCAAGCGTCAGCGAAGCAAAGCCGGAAATGGTTGTACCACCTCCAGCACCGCCTGCGCCCCCACCTGAGCCGGCGAAAGCGACAGGTCCGAGCGAAGGTGATATTGACGCGGCGCGCAACGCGTTTAAAGAAGCTGCGCAACGTGAAATCCAGAAGAATCTGCGCTATCCGAGAATTGCCTTAGAACGCGGTATAGAAGGAGTGACTAACCTGCACATCATCTTTGATGACCACGGCAATGTCACCAGCATTGAGGTGGTGGAATCCAGCGGTAACAAGGCGATTGATGAAGCTGCCATTGCCACCATTAAAAAGTCGCAATTGAAATCACTGTTTAACGACATCCTGCGTGGCAGGCTGAAATCGACCAATGTACCGGTCAGCTTCAAGCTGGCAACTTAAGCGGCCATGTTTTTCAAGCGCACATCCTTGAATACCTCGAGCAGAGACAAACCACTGCGGCACCTGCTGCTGTTTCATGACCTGTATTTTATTGCCTTGATCGTGCTGGCGGTTGCCAGCGGCGGCTATGGTATTTACCTGTGGGACAAGGCTTCCAAGCAATCACAACGCATTAACTTCGTGATCCAGGAAATCTACCTGGTGCGCGGCGACCTCTATCGCCAAACCAAAGAGTTGTTTGATGCTTTCTTCTTGCAAGAAGAAAATGCATTACATGAATACAACCAATACACCACCTCCATCCTGGATCACCTGGAGCGACTGCAAAACATCGCCATCGACCAGGAGGAACGCGATGCGCTGATGGACATTGAGCTGAAATACCGCAACCTGGTCAATGAAGCCCCCGCCCTGTTTTACCGCTACCAGAACAACCCGGATCGCAAGGCACAGAAATCTATTTACCAGGATATTGAAACCGGCATTTTCAGGCACTATGAAGAGGTTTCCAAGCGCGCCGAAACCCTGCTGTTTGTAAAACAAGGCGAAATCAAGCACCGGCTGGATGATGCCAGAAGCAACTCGATTGCCGTGCTGTCGCTGCCGCTGATCCTGGCGTGTATCCTGATCGTGTATTCGCGCCGTATCCTGAAAAACTCCATTGTCAGGCCGATTAACGACATCATGCAGGCCACCAATGCCATCAGTACCGGCAACCTGAGTCATCAGGTGCCGGAAGCCGGTGCAGAGGAACTGGCGGTGCTGTCGAGAGAAATTAATAAAATGGCCGAAGACCTGGCCGCCAGCCGCGACGCGCTGGTTAAAAGCGAGAAACAGGCGGCGCTCGGCCTGCTGGTGCCCATGCTGGCGCATAACATCCGCAACCCGCTGGCCAGCATACGCGCCACCGCACAAGTGATTGACGACCCGCTGCTGGATAAAGATACGCAGGAATCGATTCAGGGCATTATCCACACAGTGGACCGCCTGGAGCGCTGGACAGGCAGCTTGCTGTCTTACCTGCACCCGATCAAACCCATGCTCAACCAATTACTGCTTTCGTCTATTGTGCAGGGCGCGATCTCAACCTTGCAGCCAAAGCTGAACGAAAAACAGATCAAGGTCATTGAAAACAGCGCAACCATCAAACGCCTGGTGCTGACAGATGAGCACTTGCTGGAACAAATGCTGTACAACCTGCTTCTAAACGCTTCAGAGGCTTCGCCCAAGGGCACCGAAATCCAGTTAAGCTGCACATTAGCCAACAACCTGCTCACCATTACCATGATAGACCAGGGGCCAGGCATGCCCTTCAAGCCCGAACCGCATGCGCTGACCCCAGGACCGACCACTAAACGCTTTGGCACTGGCCTGGGCATCCCGTTTGCATTCAAGGTTTGCGAAGAACTGGGCGGTGCCATGGCCTTTGACAGCGAGCCCGGCCAAGGCACGCGCATCACCATCACGCTGCCGCAGTAACAGGCAAGCCCTGCGGTTGCATGAGAATTTTCGTTTTGTGCTTGCTTAATTTTGTATTTTTATCAACAATGTGATTAAGTGATTGTCATGACTACTATGTTGAATTCACCTGTTCCAGAACTCTCCTTACCGGCCACCTCCGGCCTGCAATTTAATAGCAAAGACTATTTAGGTAAGTTTCTCGTTCTCTATTTTTACCCCAAAGACGCTACGCCCGGCTGTACGACCCAAGGCATGCAGTTTCGCGATATGCATGAACAGTTTGCTGCAGCCAATGCCGTGGTCTTTGGCATTTCACGCGACAGCCTGAAATCGCACGAAAATTTCAAAGCCAAGTACACGTTTCCATTTGAGCTGATTTCTGACAGTGAAGAAATCGCCTGTCAGGCTTTCAACGTCATTAAAATGAAAAACATGTATGGTAAACAGGTACGCGGTATTGAACGCAGTACATTCCTGATCAACCCACAAGGCATCATTGTCAGTGAATGGCGTGGTGTCAAAGTGGATGGTCATGCCGCTGAGGTATATGCCAGCATTCAGTCTTCCCACTCATAAAAGTGATTTTCTATGGCCCGTGCTCCACACACCAAGCTGTTTGTTCTTGATACCAACGTTCTGATGCACGACCCGTCGTCGCTGTTCAGATTTGAAGAGCACGATGTCTATTTGCCAATGGTGACATTGGAAGAACTAGACAACAACAAAAAAGGGCTGACTGAAGTCGCCCGCAATGCCCGTCAGGCCAGCCGCTTTCTGGAAGAAATCATCGGCAGCATAGACACGGACAAACTGGAAGAAGGCTGTCCACTTGGCATTCAGGGCAATCGCCACCTGACCGGCAAGCTGTTTTTCCAGATGGAACATGTGCCAACTGACCTGCCGGGCCTGGCAGGCAGCAAGGCAGATAACCAGATCATCAGCGTCGCCCTATCTCTCAAAAAGCAGTTTTCCAAACGTAATGTCATCCTGGTCAGCAAGGATATCAATATCCGCATCAAAGCCCGCGCCATGGGTGTGCCATCTGAAGACTACTTCAATGACAAGGTGCTGGAAGACAGCGACATGCTGTATACCGGCCTGCGCGAACTGCCAGAAGACTTTTGGGAAACACACAGCAAGGACATGGACTCATGGCAAGAGTCAGGACGCATGTTTTATAAAATCAGCGGCCCTGTCGTCAAATCCCTGTTGGTGAACGAATTTGTGTTTTATGAATATAACAAACCGTTCCATGCCATCGTACGCAAAATAGAAGATAATTCCGCCGTGCTGGAAGTGGTGCAAGATCACCAGAACCCCAAACATAGTGTCTGGGGCATCACCGCTCGGAACCGCGAGCAGAACTTTGCCTTGAACTTGCTGATGGATCCTGACATTGATTTTGTCACCCTGCTTGGCCAGGCTGGTACTGGCAAAACCCTACTGACACTGGCCGCCGCGCTGACTCAAACTCTGGACAAAAAGCGCTACTCTGAAATCATCATGACGCGCGTCACCGTGCCGGTCGGTGAAGATATCGGCTTCTTGCCAGGCACAGAAGAAGAGAAAATGGCGCCATGGATGGGCGCGCTGGAAGACAACCTGGATGTGCTGAACAAAACGGACGAGGATGTGGGTGAGTGGGGACGTGCAGCGACCCAGGACTTGATCCGCACACGCATTAAAATCAAGTCACTGAACTTTATGCGCGGCCGCACCTTCCTCAACAAGTTTTTAATTATTGATGAAGCGCAAAACCTCACGCCCAAACAAATGAAGACCTTGATTACACGTGCAGGCCCAGGCACCAAAGTCGTTTGTTTAGGCAACATCGCGCAGATCGATACCCCCTACCTAACTGAGGGGAGCTCGGGCCTGACATATGTGGTCGATCGCTTCAAGAACTGGTCGCATAATGGCCATATCACGCTGGTTCGTGGCGAACGCTCACGCCTGGCAGATTTTGCAGCCGAGGTCCTGTAGACGCAGTCTGCTTGAATGTGATGGTTAAAGGCTTTTATACCTTACTGATTGCCCAGTTCTTATCGGCAATCGCTGACAATGCACTCCTGTTTGCAGCCATTGCGCTGCTGGCCCAGCTGAACGCACCAAGCTGGCACGAACCGCTGCTACGGGAGTTCTTTGTCATTTCCTATATTGTGCTGGCGCCGTTTGTCGGCCCATTTGCCGACGCCCTGCCTAAAGGTCGCGTGATGTTCCTAAGTAACGGCCTGAAGTTTATCGGCTGTTTAATGGCGTTGGTCGGCGTCCCGCCCCTGTATGCTTATGCCATGGTCGGCGTCGGCGCTGCTGCCTACTCCCCGGCAAAATACGGCATCCTGACCGAAATGCTGCCGTCAAAGCTGCTGATCAAGGCCAATGCCTGGATGGAGGGCACCACCGTGACCGCCATCATCCTCGGCCCGGTGCTCGGCTCCACCCTATCAATCAACAATCCCTATATCGGTATCGCCTGCATCATGCTGCTGTATTTACTGGCGGCGGGCTTTAACTATTACATCCCCAAGGTGCCGATTGACCATAAGGTTGAGCAAAAGACCCTGCGCTTCTTGCTCAAGGACTTCTGGCACGCATTTATTACGCTATGGAAAGACCCACAAGGGCAAGTCTCGCTGGCCGTGACCACGCTCTTCTGGGGGGCAGGCGCAACCCTGCAGTTTGTGGTGTTGCAATGGGCAGATGTCAGGCTGGGATTCTCCCAGCAGCAAGCCACGTATTTGATTGCCATCCTGGCGGTGGGTATCGCAGTGGGTTCAATCGTGGCCTCACGCTACGTCGAATTGGAGAATGCGGTAAAAGTACTGCCCGCCGGGATCTATATGGGCATTCTGGTCATCAGCATGATGGTGATCCACAGCCCCATACTGGCTGGTATTTTGCTGTTTGTGATTGGTGTACTGTCAGGTTATTTCCTGGTGCCACTTAACTCGCTGTTACAGCATAGAGGACATCATCTGCTGGGTGCAGGCCATTCAATTGCCGTGCAAAACTTTAACGAGAACATCGGTATCTTGTTATTGCTGGGTGCCTACACCTGGATGGTCGGTGCGAAGCTAGAGATCAACACAATTGTGGCTATTTTTGGTGTATTCATTATCGTGAGTATGTCTTTGATTACCCTGGTTTACCGCAAACAAATTCAGCAATAATTAAACACACACCCAATAAAAAAGGCGCTTGAAGCGCCTTTTTTATTACCATCAATTAGTGCAGTTTCACATGCGGCTCGGTACGTCTGGAGATAATGCGTCCAATCGTATGCACAATCACCGCCATGATGCCGTGCAATGCCATCAAGTGCATTTTGTACAACGAACGATACATCACGCGTGCAAACAGGCCTTGAATATACATGCTGCCACCGGCGACAGCGCCCATCAGGCTGCCAACGGTAGAGTATTTACCCAGGTTCACCAATGAACCGTAATCGGTATAGTGAAACTCTGGCAACTGTGCTTTACCAGCCACACGTGCCTTGACTGTTTTCACCAGCAACGAAGACTGCTGGTGCGCTGCCTGTGCGCGTGGTGGCACGGTTGTATCGTGTCCCAGCCATGGGCACGCCGCACAATCACCAAAGGCGAAAATGTTCTCGTCACGCGTGGTTTGCAGATGCTGGTTCACCACCAACTGGTTGATACGGTTAGTTTCCAGGCCATCAATATCCTTCAGGAAATCTGGCGCCTTGATGCCTGCAGCCCACACCACCAATTCAGCGGGAATGGTACGGCCACTGTGCGTCGTAATGCCTTTGGACGACACCTCAGTCACACGTTCCCCGGTAAACACATTGACACGCAGCTTACGCAACTCAACGTCTACGGCATAGGATAATTTAGGCGGTAACGCAGGCAAGATACGGTCGCTGGCTTCGATCAGTGAAATTTTCACATCGCGGTCCGCGTCAATCTTATCCAGGCCATACGCCGCCAACTCACGCGTCGTATTATGCAATTCTGCAGCCAGTTCAACCCCGGTGGCACCCGCACCCACAATCGCCACTTCCAGTTGACCTGGTTTGAGTGGCTCAGGCTGCGTTTGTGCACGCAACAGGGCATTGTGCAGATAACGGTGGAACTTCTGTGCTTGTGACTGGGTGTCCAGCGCAATTGAAAACTCGCGCGCACCCTTGATCCCAAAGTCATTGGTCGTACTACCGACGGCAATAATCAAGGTATCGTACTTGAACGAACGACGCGCAATAATCTCGTTACCATCTTCATCATGCACGGGCGCCAGCAGCACTTCACGTGTGCTACGGTTCAGGCCATCCATGCGGCCCAGACGGAATTTGAAATGATGCCAGTGCGCTTGTGCCAGATACTCCAGCTCATGACGATCAGGGTCCATGCTGCCCGCTGCAATCTCATGCAGCAATGGCTTCCATACATGGGTTCTGGTGGCATCAATCAGCGTAATTCTGGCCTTTTTCTTTTTGCCCAGAGAATCGCCCAGTTTGGTTGCCAACTCCAGGCCACCAGCACCACCACCTACAATGATGACATGGTGCAAATCATTTTCGTCTGTTACGCTCACGCTTAATCCTTCAATAAAAAAGCGCGCCTGCCGTACTGCCAAGCGCGCACAACATCTCAATTATACCGTTATTCGTTACCAGTGATTTTGGCATGGCTACGAATAAAGGCGATGACTTTCAACACGTCATCCGGTTTCAAACCATCATCCGGTGCCATCAAGCCAAATCCTTTGGCCCCCATCCCACCATTGGTACCATGCCAAATGGTTTCAAACATGCCTTTGTTGGTCGCATTCTTGGCATAGCGGAAATTTTCACCAATCAAGCCTGGACCAACTGCCCCTTCTCCATGACCACCGTGGCAAGCCACACAAGAGAACAGGTTAAATCTTTTTTTGCCTTCTTTAATGGCTTCTTCGTTGCCGATATAAGGGTTTTTACCCGTCGCCAAAAATTCTTTTGCAGCAGGTGTATCAAACATTTTCTGGTCAATTTCCATCGGCTGACCATCTTGCGTTGTCACAAACTGAATCGCCTTGATATCACCACCACCGGCTTCAGCTGCCGCACCAGATTGGCCACCGTTATTACAGGCTGCCAACATTGCGGCAAGCAGCGTTGTTAAAAGCATACTTCTCATGATTACCCCCATCTTTCCTAAGATCCATGTTCTTTGAAATAAAACGGTTTTTAATTGTTTTTTATAATGAAACCGACTGCATTTATTGTGCCACAAAAACAAAAAACGGTCACCTCAGTGACCGTTTTTATTCGTAACGAATTATTCGTTACCTGTCATGCCTACGTTGCTATTGCTACGAATGAAAGCAATCACTTTCAGCAGTTCGTCTGGTTTGATACCATCATCTGGAGCCATCAAGCCAAAGCCTTTAGCACCCATACCACCGTTAGTACCGTGCCAGATTGTTTCAAACATACCTTTGTTAGTTGCGTTTTTCGCATAACGGAAGTTTGCACCGATCAAGCCTGGACCTACAGCGCCTTCACCTTTACCACCGTGACAGGCTACGCAAGAATACAGATTGAAGATTTTTTTGCCTTTTTTAATGGCTTCTTCGTTACCGATGTAAGGGTTTTTACCAGTGGCCAAAAACTCTTTTGAAGCATCTGTATCGAACATTGCTTTGTCGATGTTAATCGTTGAGCCGTCTTGAGTAGCTGAAAAAGTGATATCAGCCATCGCACCTGTGGCAAAAGCCATCAAGGAAATCAACAATGCTGATTTAAATGTGTTGCCTAACATGTTTTCTCCTAATCCTAAACAAAATGAGCGACGTTAACATCAAGACCCAACCAATATTAACGTATGCTCATTTAACGAATCGTTCCAGAAACGGTTGACGAATATTTCCGAATTAAATTACAGAATAATTCACTAAGCCATCTCAAAACAAGGCCACGATTCTACTGTGTTTCTTTTACCTTGTCATTAGCAACTGTCTGTTTTTAAAACTTTTTCACCATGTGTGTTACTTTTTATACACACTGTCGCCTTCAACCACCGGCACGGTTGGAATACCGTAATCTTTCAGGATCGCATCAATCTTATCTTTATTGCGTTCCAAGGCCTCATTGATCATCTTGATACGCTCTTTATCCTTCATACGCACGGCCACGGAGATGTTCCAGTATTCCTTGCCTTTGAGGTTGACCTTGTTGTACTCAGGAATCATGCGTACTTCTAACGGCACCTTGGACTGCTTGGCAAAATAGCCTGCAATCGGCCCCCACATCACAGCGACATCAATGTCACCTTTCACCAGGTCATCGATAATAAAGCTGGTCGGCAAATTCAGGTCACGTTGCAAACGATAAGGACGGGCATTCGTCATCAAGTCGTAATCGTTTAAAGGAATGGTTGCAGGGCTTTTATCGACAATGCCAATAATGCCTTTTTTCAGGTCTGGGGAATCCCAGTTATTAATGTCATAGTTACTGTCTTTACGCCAAACGAATACATGGCCGGAACGATAGTAAGGTTTGGAGGTTCTCAAGCCGTCAAAGTCAGAGGTCATGCCGATAATGACATCACAGCGCATGGCATTGATGGTGTTACGCAAGAAGCCCTGGCGATTATAGGCATATTGAAAGGTCAACTTTTTACCCAGATCATCCGCCAGCACTTTGGCAATCTTGTCTTCAAAGCCTTCCAGTTTGATATTGGAGTAAGGCATATTGTCCGGGTCGGAACAGACCTTAAACTCGGATTCATCGGCGACACGGCGTACTTCACCGATACGGCCTTCGTCCGGGTTGATGGAGGGGATATCAATTTCTTCGGCAAACACCACACCTTGTGTGGCAAACATCATCGCAAACGCACCCAGTATATTCCATGTAGTTCTCATTTTGACTTCATCCTTGTTGTGATTGTTTCCTGTCGTTTTTGGAGCCTTGCCTGGCACAAAAGTTCTGCCAACCAACGACAAACTGAATCATCTTATCGCGAATGCGTTTTCATTTGTAGCCAAAACACATTTAATTTTATTGCGACACTTTTGAATCATGATATTCATGAAAAAAAACACCCTGCCGAAGCAGGGTGTTAAGGAGTCAACGTATTACTACGTGTAACTTAAGACAAGCTCAAATTACAGTGAGAAAACGTTCAGTGCACCGCCGCCAGGAGCAGCGTTGTACTTAGTCAACTCTTTGTAACCACCAGCAGCACCCAGTGCGTCTGTGTCGTTGGTCATGCCCAAGTTCATCGCAACACCAGCCCAACCGCCGATACCGGACAGTACGCCAACGTATTGTTTACCCTTGTTGCCGTATGTGAATGCGTTACCAATCACGCCGGAACCAACTTGGAATTTCCACAGTTCTTTACCGTTTTGTGCATCAACAGCTTTGAACCAACGATCCAAAGTACCGTAGAACACGATGTTAGAAGCTGTAGTCAGAGCACCGCCCCATGCAGAGAATTTCTCTTTGTTGTACCAAACTTTTTTGTTGGTCATTGGATCATAAGCGCCGAAGCCACCCATTACGCCGTCAGGACCAGCAAACATAGTCAAAGTAGCACCAACCCATGGTTGACCAGCAACGTATTTAGACTCAACTGGCTCGTATGTCATACATACGTGGTTCAATGGTGTGTACACCAAACCAGTTTTTGGAGAGTAAGCAGCAGGCTGTTGGTCTTTAGTACCCAAAGCAGCTGGGCAAACACCCTTAGCGTTGTAGTCTTGGTGAGTAGAAGCAGTTGCCAATTTGTTTGGCACACCTGTTTTCAGGTCAACATCAGTTGCCCAGTTAACGAATGGGTGTACTTTTTCAGCTGCAACCAATGAACCGTTATGAGCGTTCCATGTGTAGATGAAACCGTTACGGTCATGGTGCCATGCGTAAGTTTTGCCACCTTTGTCGAACAGGATTACTTCGTTAATACCATCGTAGTCCCACTCATCGTGTGGAGTCATTTGCATGCCCCATTTAGCCACACCAGTGTCCAAATCACGAGCGAAAATTGTCATAGACCATTTGTTGTCGCCTGGACGTACATCTGGGTTCCATACGGATGGGTTACCAGTACCGTAGTAAACCAGGTTTGTACGTGCATCATATGGCCACCAGCCCCATACGGAACCGCCACCATGTTGCCAGCCGTCTTTAACAGCTTGTGGTTTCAACCAGGTACGTGTACCCAGGTCTTTTTCACCAATTTTCAGGCTGTCGTTAGCCAGTTTTTTGAAAGAACCACCTTGTTTGTTACCGCCGTTTACATCTTCGTAAACTGACAGAGCGTTGTATGATGGGTTTTCTTTGTTGAAGTCAGCACCGATCAATACTTCGCTGTCTGGACCTGTAGAGTAAGCTTTCCATGCCAGAGAGCCGTCTTTCAGGTTGTATGCAGCGATAAAGCAACGTACGCCGAACTCAGCACCTGAGCAACCGGTCAATACTTTGTCTTTGATTACGTGTGGAGCGTTAGTGTTAGTTGCACCAACTTTTGGATCAGTGTTCTTAACGTCCCATACTTTAGCACCGGTTTTTGCATCTAAAGCAACCAACATACCGTCGTTTTGTTGCAGGTAGATTTTACCGTCGCCGTAGCCCAGACCACGAGAAACGTTGTCACAGCACAGAACTGCTTGAACGCTTGGGTCTTGTTTAGGGAAATAGGACCAAACGATTTTTTGATTGTCGTTCAGATCCAGAGCGTATACGTTGTTTGGGAAAGCTGTGTGAACGTACATCATGTTGCCCACAACTACTGGTGAACCTTCGTGACCACGGTTTACACCAGTAGCGAATGTCCAAGCTGCTTTCAGGTTTTTAACGTTACCCTTGTTGATTTGTGCCAAGGCGCTGTAACCGTTGTTGTTGTGTTGACCACGTGGATGTGCCCAGTTGTTGGCATCTTTCAACGCGGCTTCTTGGTCAGCTGCTGCGAAAGCAACCAATGGCAATGCTGCTACCAGACCCAAGGCCAGTTTGATTTTGTTAACTTGCATATTGATCTCCAAAGTTAGAACTAAGGGTTTAATATTAAGTACACGTTAAATTCTGCCAGCACTAGGATTGGCAAACCAAATTTCCCGCATACTTTTCACTCCAGAGACAAGGGAAAAACTCCTGAAACGCTTTAGAATTTATCACTTGCCGCATGTGAGGATTGCAATATAGAACAATTTGTTTTCAATTGCAACAGTTTGGTTACAAATCGGTTACAAATATTTCGAAATATTTTTTGTTAATTTTCCGCAAGCTGACAACAAAATAAATTACTATTAAAAATCATACAGTTAAGAAAATAATTTATGAGCACTCTCTACCTCTATCCCGAATGCCAACCGTTCACAAATACGCATATTGACGTCAATTCGTTACATTCAATCTATGTTGAACAATGTGGTAACCCGCACGGCGTGCCCGTTATTTTTTTGCACGGCGGCCCTGGTAGCGGTTGCAATCCGGGACAAAGACGCTTTTTCGACCCAGCGCATTACCACATTATTTTGTTCGACCAACGTGGCTGTGGCCGCAGCCTGCCAGCAGGCGAGACCACAGACAATACCACGCAAGACCTGGTTGCAGATATAGAAGCGATACGCCAGCATTTGAACATTGACCGCTGGCATGTGTTTGGCGGCTCATGGGGAAGCACGCTGGCATTGTCTTACGCAAACAGCCATGCTCAACAAGTGATCAGCCTGACATTGCGCGGTATCTTTTTGAGCAGACAGCATGAAATTGATTGGTTTTTGGGCCAGGTCGCATTATTTTTCCCAGAAGCCTGGCAAACACTGCTGGCAGTGGTGCCAGCCAGCCACCAGGAAAATGTCCTGGATTACTATGCGACCCGGGTGTTTCACAGCGATACGGCCATCAGCATTCCAGCTGCCATCCGCTGGAATGCGTTTGAATCCAGCATTATGAGCCTGATCTCCAAAGCCGACAGCGCCGAGGTCAATGGCGCGGTTGAGCTGGCGCGTGCACGTGTACAGATTCATTACATTCAGCATTTATGCTTTGTCGATGGCGATCAAATGTTACAAGCCGCCGCGCAGCAACTACAATCCATCCCGACGACCATTGTGCAAGGTCGTTATGACATGGTGTGCCCACCACAAACCGCCTGGGAGTTGAGTCAGGTATTACCGCACGCCACATTGGTGATGGTGCCGGATGCCGGCCATTCGGCGATGGAGCCAGGTACTTGCCAGGCACTGTTGAATGCCACGGAACAATACAAGCAACTCGGCGTCTAGCAATCACCAGCAATGAAAGCGGGATGTATGCCGACGTTATGGACGACACTACAAACACAGTGGCAAGGCCTGAAGCAGCAATTACTGGCTTATAGCTATTGCACGCCACTGTTTGTGCTGAAAACGACCTGGCAAGGGGTGGCGAGGCACCGGTTAATGGGGCTGTCGGCCGCGCTGTCTTTTTATGCACTGTTTGCCTTGATCCCGCTGATCGTGCTGATTTTCTTTTTAATCAGTCACTTGGTGTATTCGTCTGATTATGCCATTGTGAAACTGGCAATTTTAACCAGCAACCTGCTGCCCGAATTCAGCCAGCGCATCATGGTAGAGGTCTATGAAAACACGCGCACCAAAGCCGCCTGGGGCGTAGTTGGTTTTTTGGTATTGTTGTGGACCATCACCCCATTAGCGACGCATATGCGCGCCAGCTTTCACCTGATTGCCAGCCGTAATGACGTATCTTCTTTCTGGCATAAAAAGTTACGCGATGTGCTTGCCGTACTCGGCGTATTGCTGGTGTTCTTCTTGTTCACCGCGGCTGGGTTTGTGCTGGAGTCCATCATCGTGTTCCTGGCCAATCATTTGCCATCCGCCTCCATTAATGTAGTCGGTTCGCTGCTATCGCTCGCCTTAACTACTTTGTTGATTGCCGGTTTTTACCACACCTTTTGCCCGCTGAATGTGCACTGGCGCCATTTGCTGTTATCCGCCCTGCTCACGGCCACCTTGTGGATGCTGATGCGCCCGGCCTTCGGCCTGTTTCTCAGTGTGAATAAAAACTTCGGCGCCGTGTTTGGCAGCATGAAGGCCATGTTTGTCTCCATCAGCTGGCTCTACCTGAACTTTGCCGTATTCCTGGTGGGCATAGAGTTAATGGTCACGCTGAGGCAAAAAGATGTGCTGCTGCTGAAAGGCCTGTTTGAAGATATCCCTAACCAGCAGCACTATTTACAGGCATTGATGGGCAAATACGGCAAGACCTATATGCAAGGCCACTATGTGCTCAAAGAGGGTGAAACCAGCCATCACTACTATATGGTGGTTGAAGGCAGCTTGCATTTAACGCAACGACAAGCTGACGGCAGTGAAAAAACCCTGCGCATCCTGCAGTATGGCGACTTCTTTGGCGACATTGCCTTGTTCTCAGCGCAACCCGTCACAGCCAGCGCAGTCGTCGCCTCGCCGGAAGCATCGGTCATAGAGATTTATGCCGACTGCATGGAAAACCTGCTACAGGAAGACCCACAGATTGCCGTGCGCCTATTAAAACAACTCTCTCATCATGCGCAGGTAAAAAATACATTTGCGCCATCCAGCGCCGCATAAACCGCCTGGCGCCTGATAAACAGCATAGATCCGCAGCGTTTTGCGCTAAATCAAGCCACACAACCATTGCAGAATTGTAAGATGTGTTACAAAATTGTAACTATCTTTGGAATTTCGCACGATGGCACTCCCACTTTCGCAAGAGATCAATACGCTGATACAACAGCTGAATCACGGACAATTTGCTGCTGTCATTCAACGGGCACGCCCATTGGCAGCGCAACACCCGCGAGAGTTTGTATTGCATCACCTGCTGGCGCTGGCGCTGGACCAAACCCAGCAATACCCGCAGGCGGCACAGGCCTATGAAGCGGCCCTGCAACTCAACCCGCAAGCCGCAGAGCTGTGGTTTAACTACGCGATTGTACAAACGCAGCTGGGCGCAATGGCCGCCGCCGAACAGGCTTACCGTAAAGCCATCGCCCTGAATCCGCAATTTTTTGAGGCGCATGGCAACCTGGGCACGGTACTGCAAAAACAGGGCAAACTGGATGAAGCCATGGCGAGCTACCAGCAGGGTTTACGCATCCAGCCACAAGACGCGCGCGGCCATTTCAACCTGGGCACGGTATTGCGTGACAAAGGACAACTGCAGTCCGCTGTGCAAAGCTACGAGCGCGCGATCGCACTCTTCCCCAATTACACTGACGCCTATAACAACCTCGGCGAAACCTGGCGCGACCAGGGCGATATGACCAGGGCGGTGCAATATTATCAGCAGGCGCTGCAACGCAATCCACAGCATCCTGGCGCCAATTACAACATGGGCGAGTTTTTATACCTGGCCAAGCGGTTCGAAGAAGCGATTCCTCACTTCGAGGCTTCACAATTGGACGACTGGCAATCCCGTGTACTTTACTGTTTATACCGTGCCGAGAAATTCGAGGCGTTCAAGCAGTTACGCGACGACATTATCAAGCAGGGGCCGCATACCGCACCGTTTATTGCCACCCTGTCCACACATTACAGCCTCAACCACGGCGAGGCAGACCCTTACCAGTTTTGCCCGGATGGCCTGTCGTTTGTTTACCACCGCAGCCTGCCTGAGCTGGCACCCGGCAGCCCCTTACTGGCAGAACTGCTGGACAATATTGCGCAAGCCGATATTGCCGAGCGCAAACAGGCACGCCTGACCAATGGCAAGCAATCTGCAGGCAATCTATTCAAACGTCCCGAAACCGCCTTCAGGACGCTGGGCGAGCTGGTCAAACGTGAGTTTCTGCAATACCAGGCACAATTCCAGCAGGCCAACTGCGCCTTAATCTCCCATTTCCCCAAAGCGCTTGAGTTCACCAGCTCATGGTATGTCAAGATGCAAAAAGGCGGCCACCTGGATGCCCATATCCATGAAATAGGCTGGCTCAGTGGCGCGGTTTACCTGGCCATGCCAGAGACCGCAGATCCCAAGGAAGGCGCATTCGAATACGGCACTCATGGTGACCAGTACCCGCAATTACACGACAAGTTCCCCACCCGCTACATCAAGCCCGCCGTAGGTGATATCGTGTTATTTCCATCGTCGCTGTTTCACAGGACGATTCCCTTTCACGCCGAAGCAGAGCGCATTTGTGTTGCCTTTGATTTAAAACCAGCCGCACACCTGCCAACGGCACGCAGCCAATATTAAGCCAAGGTACACGACCATCATTTAACCGCCGCAACAAGGTTGTGCCTTGCTTATCAAACTGATACAGAATTTATCAAAATTGCTGATTGTAGATTGCATGGCGCAAGGTATGATACTTGATGAGGAATCGTTATTTAAACTGGGATAGAACCAAGGGTTGCCGATGCAATCGCCCGGGAAAATCGCGCCGCAGTTCACCTCGTCTCAGGCCATCCCCACCAACCCTGATGGAGTCAGACCAATATGATTTCAGTGCGCCGGACCTGTTTGCTTCTCCCCTTGCTTGGCCTGGGTACCAGCGGCTTGTCGCAAGCGGGGCCTGAACAAGCCCGTGAAACCAAGAGTGAATTACTTTTCAACCTGGCCCTGCTGAGCCAGATGCCTAACCGCCAGCCACAAGACACCTATGCAGTATGTGCATTTGAAGAAGACATCGGCCATTTGAAGGCCACAGCGCTGGAATCGCAAAAATTACAGAATTTACAGATATTTTTGGTCACAGTGAAAGCGCCAACCGACGTCAAGCGCTGCAATCTGTTATATATTCAGGACTACGGCGCACAAAAGCCGCTAGAATTACAACAGATCATCCAGAAAGAGTCCGTATTGACCGTTGTATATAACGGCAACAAGTTTTCTGAGTATGGCCATGTGGAAATCAGCGAGCAGGACAAACGCTACCAGTTCGCACTGCACCTGACATCGGCCAAACAGGCAGGCATTGTGTTTGACACGCGACTGATGAAACTGGCGACCAATATTGTTAATTGATTGTGTATGTTAAGACTACTTCCACACCTCAAGATTGCGCACAAACTACTGCTCACCGAGCTGGTGATGACATTGAGCATGCTGCTGGTATTTATTGTCTTTGCATTCGGCAGCCATTACCACAGTCTGCGCTCCCACCTGATCCGTGACATTCTGGTACAAATGAATGTGGTGGCAAACTCGATTGGCCCGGCCGTGATGTTTGGCGAGGTGAGCTCTGCCGCCAAAACACTGGAACCGCTGACAGATAACCAGAATATCCGCAGCGTCGTCATTCTTAATCAGCAACAACAACCCTTGCAAAGCCTGCATCCTGAGCACCCGCAAAACCCGGCAGGCTGGCAATGGCTGTATCCCTACTTTACCGACATGGAAGTCTCGACGCCGATTATCGTTAATGATAAAACCGTAGGCACTTTGCATGCCACTATCAAGCAGGAACAAATTGTCGATGTATTAATCGGCTTTGCCTGGTCGAATGCCATTGCCGTGCTAGCAGCGGCATTGGCAGGCTGCCTGATTATGTGGCGACTGAACCGCAATATTGTCGATCCGATTCACGCGCTACAAAGCTTCGTCAGCAAGATCACGCGCAATCACCATTACGACCAGCGTATCAAAGTGACCAGCGCCGACGAAATCGGCATGCTGAGCCATGATATCAACAACATGCTGGAAAGCATCCGCCAACGGGATGACCGGTTGCAAGCCGAACTGGAACACCGCAAGGTGATTGAAGAGAAACTGCAGTTTTTAGCGCACTATGATAAAAACACCCAGTTATTGAACCGCCACGCGTTTGAAGAAGCCATCACGCGCAAGATCACCGCCCCGCTGGATGACCGCAAACACGTTTATCTGCTGCTACTGGACCTGGACCGTTTCAAAATCGTCAACGATGCCTTTGGCCATAACACCGGCGACAAGCTATTACAGCAGGTGGCGCACAGACTGCGCGGCAATATGTCACAGGAAGATGCCATTTTCCGCCTGGGCGGAGATGAGTTTGCCATCCTGCTGGATGCGCCTGCGCGCAATCTGATAGAGCAGGTATGCAAACGGATTATCCAAACCATTTCTGCACAATTTATCGTCGATGACCATGAAATCCACATCGGGGTCAGTATTGGGATTGCACAGCTGCGGCCCGGCTTTGACTCCAAAACCGAAGTCATGAAGAATGCCGACGTGGCGTTATACCAGGCCAAAGATGCCGGGCGTAATACCTACCGCTTTTATAGCGAAACGGATGAGGCTAACACCTCGGAATTGCGCAACCTGCGTGAAGAGCTGCATTTTGCCTTGCAGAATCAGGAGCTGGAGTTGTATTACCAGCCGATTATCCATACCCAGTTGCTCAAAACCATCGGCTTTGAGGCACTGCTCAGATGGCGCCATCCAAGCAAAGGCTTGCTGACGCCAGACCAGTTTATCAACCTGGCAGAAGGCTCAGGACTCATCATCAGCATAGGCGCCTGGGTGATCCACCAGTCGCTCAAGCAACTGTCCATGTGGCAAGAAATGTTTGACCCTGACCTGTTCATGAACGTGAACATTTCATCACGACAACTGGATGATGACAGCTTGTCTGACACTATCCGCCATGCGCTGGATTTTTACCACGTCTCGCCACGCACACTTAACCTGGAAATCACAGAGTCCATGGTCATGCGCAACATTGAATCGGCCAAACAAATTCTTTATTCACTCAAACAATTGGGTATAGGCATTGCAATTGATGATTTTGGCATCGGTCACTCATCCATGAATTACCTGAAGCAGTTGCCGGTCGATATCCTCAAAATTGACAAGCAATTTACGGCTGGCATTCCGCAAGACAAGGTCGATATTGCTATTGTGGATGCCCTGGTTGCACTGGCGGTGAGCCTTAATTTAAAAGTCGTTGCTGAAGGCGTAGAAAGTGCGATCCAGTTTGAATACTTGCAATACAAACTTTGCCATCATGTACAAGGCTATTTATTTAGTGCAGCCTTGTCTGCCAGCCAGACAACAGCGTTTATGGCCGAATTTCCAGAAAGCATTCCAACTGTTTTTCGTAAAATTGCCGGGGCCGAAAGCTAACACTTATAAAGTTAGCCTAGATACTTAAACCTAGATAAGTAGCATTGCAATCACACAGATAACAACAAGTCACACAGAGAGCGTTCAGGGGAACACATGTTACGTTTCAAACCATCTTACCTACTGGTCGGCCTGGCACTGTCAGGCTATCACCTCAACAGTACAGCAGCGGGCTTCGCCCTGTTTGAACAAGGCGCGAGCGGCCTGGGCAATGCCTACGCCGGCGCTTCAGCCGTTGCAGAAGATGCCAGCACCATTTTTTTTAACCCGGCTGGCATGACTTACCTTGAAGGTCGCCAGATGGTCGGCGCCTTGCACCTGATTAAAACCACAGGCGATTTTGATGACAGGGACAGTGCGCGCGCAGGTACACGCCCACTGGGCGGCGAAGGTGGGGAGATTGGCAGTCTGGCGGCCATCCCTAACTTTTACTACAAGCAAGACATCAGCGACCAGCTCAAAATCGGCATTGGCGTAGGCACGCCTTTCGGTTTGAAAACCGAATATGACAAAAACTGGCTGGGCCGCTTTCAGGCAATCAAATCAGAGCTCAAAACCGTTAATATCAACCCATCCTTAGCCTGGAAACTGAACGATCAATGGTCATTTGGCTTTGGCGTCTCAGCGATGTGGGCGCAAGCCGAGCTCACCAGCGCCGTCAACTTAGGGGCAGCAGAATCCTCGATCAATAATAAAGGCAAAGACTGGGGCTTTGGTTACAATCTGGGCGCCATTTACCAAGTCACACCCGATACCCGATTAGGCTTGGCATTTCGCTCAAAAGTAGAACAACATTTAAAAGGCGATGCACGCTCACCTTTTACCGGATTAAACGCGATTCCTGGCAGGACCTTGAATACAGACATTACTGCCGACCTCACCTTGCCAGAAACGCTTTCTTTCAGCAGCTTTAGTCGACTGGATGACCGCTGGGATTTACTGACTGATGTGACATGGACTCGCTGGAGTCAATTCAAAACACTCAGCATTGTGCGCGACAACGGTAGCAACTCAATCCTGGGCGAGACCCAAGAGCACTGGAATAACACCCTGCGATACTCTGTAGGCGTCAACTATCGTTACACAGATACTATAAAACTGCGCACCGGCGTCGCTTATGACGAAGAAGCCATAGACAACAATCACCGTACGGCGCGCATCCCTGGCAATGACCGTATTTGGCTATCCTTGGGTGCGAGCTGGCAATATAGTCCGCAGACTAAATTTGACGTCGGCTATGCGCATCTTTTTATCAAAGAAGCGCGCATTTATGACGATCAGCAAAGCCCTGCGCCTGGCAAAGGAATTATTGCAGGTAAATATGACGGCAGTGCCGACATCCTCAGCATGCAATTCACACACCAGTTCTAAGCCGCTCTGGGCCTAGCAATACCACACGCCAGCCGTGACTGCTGATGGCATCACGGCTGATTCCCGCGCCATGTCAGCAGCGTATCTTTCACCTTGTAAGTTTCATGTAAGCCGGTTGTCATTTAAACTTCATCTACCAGATTGAAAATGCGTGTCTTGAAACAACCCGAAACACCGCTTTTTAGGATAGAAGATGACCATAGCGCACTTTTTCAAACTGGCTTTACTGCCGCTGGCAATTAGCCAGGCATTCGCAGCCCAGGCAGCAGACCAAGCCAGCACGGCTTCACAAGAATCCCCTTCTCTTGTGTCCCGTTTCATGAATGATGACAATCCGTTCCGCATCAATTTCGATTTGGGCGACCATCCTTCTTACTTCCAGGTATATGGCCTGGTCGATATCGGCCTGACCCATATCAATCACTCTCTGCCTGAGAACTATGAGTTAGCAAACAACTTCTACCCTTACTCAGGTGCAAAAAAAACAGACAGAACCACCTCAAGAACTAACTGGGTGAATGGCGGCTGGCAAGGTTCACGCCTGGGCTTTAAAGGTGAGGTCGCCAAGCTGCAAGCATGGGACCACGATTTCAAGTTTATCTACCAACTGGAAGCCGGTTTTAATACGCTGGACATGAAACTGCACGATGCTGCACAAACCCTAGCTGATAACTCCGGTACCAATGCCAACTCCAGCGTCAGCGCCAACTCCTCCATGAACGGTGAATTGTTTACCCGCCAAGCCTGGGCAGGGATTGATGCTGGCTCATGGGGTAAATTGACTTATGGTACGCAATACAACCCGTTCTTTGAAATCACCGTGACCTATGATCCTAACGGTAAGGCCGACAGCTTTTCACCACTGGGTGAGAGCGGCACCGTGGGTGGTGGTGGTGGCGTATCTGAAAACTCACGCATGAAAAACTCCATCAAGTATGCAAATACTTACGAGTTGGAAAGCCATGACAAAATCAATTACGCCGTGATCAACCAGTTCGGTAACTCAGCGGGCACTTCGCACGGCAACGGCTACACCACACAATTAGGCTACGAAAGCAGCGCATTCGGCGTGCAATTGGCTTATGACAGATTTTTTGATTCAGTGAAGTCAGGCATTGCTGGCGCTGGCAATCCTTTGGCCAATGACACCATTGCAGTATCCCTATATAACACTCAGGCGGTATTGCTGACCGGCAGATGGATGCCGACCAAAGACCTGAAAATCATTGGTGGTGCGGAATGGTATCAATTACAACCATCCTCCTCACGCTCGATTGATTATCACTCTATCTATGATCAAACCGTGTTTGGTGGCGTAGCTAACTCGGCATTGAAACCAGGCTACAAACAGGATAACTATGTATATTACCTGGGTGCCAACTTTGACTTTGCGCAACGCGTGCCTGCCCTGGCTGGCCTGACCACCTCCATCGGCTACTACCTGACAAAAGCGGACGCCATTGACGGCCCTACCGTTTCAACCAACTCACAGGGCAAGATTGATACCTGGACGGCAATGCTGGACTATAAGCTGAATAAACGTTTCGATACTTATCTGGCTTATACCACCAACCACTTTTCAGGTGATAAATATCCAAGCGCTTCGAATTACACGAATGTGACCAGCTACGGTGCTGGGTTACGCATGAAGTTCTAAAGCGAATGTGGAATTAAAAAAGCTCAAGCATATGCTTGAGCTTTTTTATTTGCGCTGCTGCGTTGATTAGGCGTGATATTTGCGTCTGCGAGCCAGCATGCCAGCCACACCAAGACCCACCAGCAACATGCCATAAGATTCAGGCTCTGGCACCGGCGTCACCACCAGGCCAGTGATTTCTGTTGGCTTGAACATGCCTTTTACATTGACCTGGGTATTGGTGTTCCAGCTATTGGCAATCACGTTACCGTTGATCGCCGTAAAACCGCCAGTGATGTCCGCCAGTGGCGCCAGGATAGTGCCCGTTGCACCTGAACCGGTACTCAATGCCGTGGCTTCATAGAAGTTATAAACGACATTAAAACCATAGCTGGCAAAGTCAGTGCCGGTGCCGCCGTTGAAGGTCAAACCACTACCTGAAATGTTCAGAATAATGGTTTGGCCTGCTGAAAAACCAGTAAAGGTTGTATTGTTTCTGGAGTTGAAAAAACTGCCATCAATATCAAAAATTTGCGCACTGCTATTGTTGCTGGCGGTGAGTTGCAAGCCGCTATAGTTGTAAGTCGCTGTTCCAGTATTCACCAGATTATTCAGGCTGGCAGACAAGTTGAGCAAATAAGTGCGCTCATTGGCGAAGTTGATAGGGTCGCTGTTGGTGTAACTGCCAGTAACCGTTGGACTATTCTTGATTGTTCCAGCGACATCAATATTACCGTTCTTCACGCTACCGTTACCAAAATCCAGGTCTTTGCCAACCACCAGCGCATTCCCCGCAACCGCTTTGTTGAGCTCATTCACTGCATAGCCTGTCGCTGTAAAGTTGCCTCCCGCTGCGACGGCACCTTCAACATCGCTATAACTACTGGTAAAGTTGTTAAACACGAATACGTTAAACTGGCCAGCTACGCCAAAATCCAGCACATCAGCCGAGGCTGCCATGCTTTGCATTGCAAGTGTGGCAATAACCGCGCTTTTGAACATCCAATTCATACATCACCCTTTAATAGCCAAATAATCGTCATCATAAATAATGTTTTATGATCGTTTAAGTGACTTATAACACTTTTACTTCTGGCCTCAGATAGCCCATTCGGGTAAATCCGTTTCTACACAGGCAGTTAACTACCTGGCAATGGCCGCTTCGCGAGACTGCTGCACTAGCATCTGCTCAAAAGCATCCGCTGGAACAGGCGGGGAATAGAAGAAACCTTGTGCATAGTCGCAATCAATATCCATCAGCAAGTCACGCTGTAGCGCAGTCTCTACGCCTTCGGCAATGACTTTCAAGCCCAATTTATGCGCCATCACAATAATCGCTTCGCAAAGCACGTAGCTCTCATTACCCGCATTGAGGTTGCGGGTGAACGACTGGTCAATCTTGAGATAGTCAATATCGAACTTGCTTAGGTAGGACAATGAAGAGTAGCCAGTACCAAAGTCGTCAATCGCGACCTGGATGCCCATGTCCCTAAATTGCAGCAAACGCTCTTCGACCACTGGATCCGGATTAAGCAGCAAGCCTTCGGTGATTTCCACTACGATACGCTTACCCTCTACGCCCATGGCACGCAAAGCGTGTACCCAGTCATTTTGCAAGTTGAATTGCTCCACAAACTGCACCGGTGATTTGTTGACACTGATGGCAAAGTCATCGCCCATCAATGGCTGCCATTGTATGGCGCGCTGCGCAGCCTGATGGAAAATCCAGTCGCCCATGGCAATAATATCGCCAGTTTCTTCTGCCACCGGGATAAACAAAGCGGGGCTAATCAGGCCGCGCTCTGGATGCTGCCAGCGCATCAGGGCTTCGGCCTTGACAATCTTGCCATCATGCAAACTGACGATAGGCTGGTAGTAGTCACGCAACTCATTATTTTCCAGCGCAGTGCGCAAATCACGCGCAAGGTTGACGCGTTGTGACAACGCATCCCTGATGGCCAATGAGAAGAAACGCACACTATTACGGCCGCGGCTTTTGGCATCGTACATTGCCTGATCGGCATGCTGAATCATTTCTTCAGCGTGTACAGCATCATCAGGATATTGGCTGATGCCGATGCTGACTGTCACAAACACGCGTTCGCCACCTAAAATATAAGCCTTGGAAATATCCTGCATCAGTTGGCTACACAAGGCATGCAGGTCCGCATGCAGGCCTTCCGGCACAATAATGGCAAACTCGTCGCCCCCCAGCCTGGCCACCGTCGCCGCTGCGGGCACACACTGGCGGATACGTTGCCCGACCTCTGCCAGCAACTCATCTCCGCGTCGGTGGCCCAAGCTGTCATTAACTTCCTTGAAGCGGTCAAGATCGAGCAACAGCAAGGTTAAACGCTGCTGCGTGGCAGTGGCTTCTGCCAATGCCTCTTTGATTTGCTGATGAAAATAGTGCCGGTTAGGCAATTCGGTCAGGCTATCGTAATTGGCCTGACGCCAAATGGCCGCTTCGGCCTGTTTTTTATCCGTGATATCAATATGCGTCCCGCGCATCATCGCAGGCTCACCTGCCGGCGTGCGTGAAATCAAACGGCCACGATCGACAATCCACACCCAATGCCCCGCTTTATGCCGCATGCGGATATCGCACTCATAAAACTCGATTTCTCCCTGCAAATGGCGTGCGACTAGCGTCATCGATGTTTGCCAGTCATCAGGGTGCGTCAGGCGCTTTGCTGTTTCGAGATTATGCGGAATCAACTCCTCGAGGCTATATCCGAGGATCTCTGCCCAGCGCCGGTTAAACTGAAACTGGCCAGTCTCCACATTCCATTCCCAAGTCCCGGCCCGGGTCGCATCAATAATATCGGTGAGGCGCAAACGCTCAAGCTCTAACTCTTCACGCTTATTTTGTATTTCAGCCGTTTTTCTTTTGACAGCTACCCGCAGCATGACAATCAGCAAAACGAGCGTCAACGCCACAACGACAATCAGCACCAGCACAATCTTTACCTGCCTGGAAGTCTCGCCGCGCTGCAAAGGGCTACCTTTCCATTTAGCTTCCAGTGCAGCCATGTCTGCCGGGCTGATTGCATCTGCACCACGTGCAATCAGGTTCAGCATTTGGGTATTGCCCTTTTTCACTGCGCGATGAAATTTTCCCTGATACAGCGTAAATGCACGCAGAATCTGGCTATCAGCATCCATGCGGTACAAATAGTAACTGGCAGGATAATCGTCCATGCAGACGATTTTGACCTGACCGTTTAAGGTCGCCTGAATAATCTCTTCATAATTGTTATACAGTCGGAACGACTTCACACCAGCATCTTTGAGCCTGAAGATGCATCCATCACCTTTTTGCACCCCGACGGTGAATCCGCTCAGCCCGCCTGGCGCCACCAATCCACTCAGGCTCTCATGCACATAGATCCCAACCGGAACGGTGGCATAAGCAGGGGTAAACGTATAAGTCTGCTCTCGCTCCGGGTTGCGGAAGATCATTTCAATCACATCGGCATGACCGCTTAACAATTGCTGCTGCGCCTGCTCCCAGGCGGTCGAGAGCAGCGTCACCTTGACGCCGGTCCGTTGCTCCCACAGCTTCCAGTAATCAACCACGATGCCCACCGTATTGCCATTGGCATCCTTGAATAAATAGGGCGGATAATTATCGTCACTGATCACGGTGATGGCATTGTCTTCTGCCCATACCGTAGACGCGACGATGCCTACGCCCAGCAGGACGCAGCAGAGCAAGCGGCAAAACCAAGACAGAACACGATAGACACGGCGCCGTGCAGGCCTGGCTGCAAAGTTATTCATGGGTAATGAGGTGTACACCCTGCAATTGGTCAAAAAGATGGTTATGAGTATTATCGACAGAATAATACAAACATTTACGACAATTGTCTTTTACAGTACGTTAAACAGGCACAGATGAACGCGAACTCCAATCAAAAAAGGCGCCAGGAAAATCCTGAACGCCTTGCTGAAACGGTGTTAAGAGAAGTTGCAGCGGATGCTACACATCTGGTGCGCCGGCTTTGATTTTTGCGATCCAGTCTTCTACCTGGATAAAACCAGCCGCCTGGGCCTTTTGGGCATCCTCTTCAGAAATCACATCCTGCACAAACTCCAACCGTTTCCACTCAGCCAAAGGCGTTTTACATTGGGCACTGGGCACATAGCGTGAAGCACTGTCTCGTGTATAGCGGTGAATATAGCGCGGGCAGTTCTGCCACAGCTCGGACAACGTCACTTTGACCACAAATTCAGCCTCCTGGTACAAAGCCAGCAGCGCAGGGTCTGTGGATACCTGGCTCACTCCTTGCAAGCGTATGCGGTGCGGGCGCTCAAAAGACATAAACAACATGCCAATATCTGCATTTTCGACCATATTGCCAACCGAAAGCTGCATACCATTACCATTGTATATCGGGAAAATCAGTGTTTTGTCATCAATCACGCGCACAAAACCAGTAAAGCCACCTTTATAGGAGACGGTTGGCCGTCCGTTATGATCCACCGTAGACAGGAAAAACATATCCAGCGACTCTATAAATCCTTTGGCATCGTCATCAATCTCGGTCTTGCAGGCGATTTCTTCAATACGGTCGGCCAGCTTCCTGGTGCCTTGCTCATCCTGCACCTTGCGGTGTGTTTCTCCAAACAAACGACTCATATTACCCCCTCCAGACTCATGAATAATGTGCGTTGCCAGACCTTGCCAAGGTACTGGACGCTGAGTTCAAACTCACCTCAGACGGGACTATTGTAGGAGCTTCAGGCATGACTGTCATTAAAACACCCGGATTAACCGGAAACTCCACAAACGTTGCGTTTTATCCGGATGATCCAGCGTAGACCAGGCGGTGCCCAACTGCACCGTGTAAGACTGGCTGGCATCATAATGCAGCTGCGGCGTCAGCCGGTAGCGCCAGGTGCCGCCACTACTCACTTCCTGGTTCAGTTCCAGGCCCAAGGTCAGGCGCGGCGAAACGTCATAGAAAACGGTGTTATTCAACAAATAATCCACTTGAGCACTGCGGTTGATGTCGTGCACACGCAGACCCAGCATACTCAACGACGACCATTGGCCCTCCCATTTCAAGGCATGAATATACGTCGCATCAGCAGACACGGCTTTAGTATGCTTATTGACGTCGACAAATGCCTGCCAACCGTTGGCCATGCCTTGCGCTTCATCAATGTTCAATGTTTGCTGAATCGCCACTTTATAACGTTCGTGGCTGGCATTCTCAAACGGCAGCTCGATCTCAATCGCCAGGTCATCTGCCAGGCCGTACTCTAACTCTGGCGCCCAATTAATATCGCCGGTATAGGGGTTATAGTCGCCCAGCGCATTGATTTCCATTTCGCCCTGCCTGACGCCCAAAGGACGCACCAGGTCGTAGACCATGGGCTCCGGAATGCGAGACAGCCGCGTACTATGCGCAGCATCAGGCTCGGCAAAGCGTGGTTCAAGATTGATATCGGAGGCGTAAAGCGGCGAACAGGCCACCAGGCTGGCAACCAACAGAACATCAGTGCACTTCATCAATATATTTACATCAATAAAAATGCCATACTAACACGCTGAGCGCGTGCAATAAACGTTGGTTTATTTCCAGAGGCTGTAAGTATTCCTGCCGGTATGCTTGGCCTGGTAAAGCGCCATGTCCGCTTGTTTAAGCAGTTGCTTTAAGGTGACATCCGATAAAGGATCATACAAGGTGAGCCCAACACTCAGGTGCACGGCGATTTCATGATCATTAATCAGCATCGGCACATTGAAAATATCCAGCAACTTGGTTGCGACTTTGACCAGGCCTTGCTCGGACAATTGATCTTTGACCACAATCACAAACTCGTCCCCTCCGAGACGGCTGACTGTATCCATGTCACGGATATTGGATTTCAACCTGACAGCGACCGCTTTAATGACTTCATCGCCCACATCATGACCATACTGGTCGTTAATAGCTTTGAAATGGTCTACATCCAGCGCCATGAGGCCGAATCTTTTGTGATCACGTTTGGCTTCTGAGTGTGCATAATTCAGGCGGCTTTCGAGCAGACGACGATTGGGCAAGCCGGTCAGGCTGTCCATTAATGCACCCTCGGACAAATAATAACGCTCCTGGGCAAAGAAGTAGGCGATGCCGCCTACCAGCAGGCTTAACAATACACTCAAGACGATACCGAGGCTGCGCCCGGGCAGGTCATGGCTTTTTTTATTCTCGATGGCCCATTCCCATTTGCCATTGGGCACTTCGCTTTGCTGAATGAAGATGTTTTTCTGACTAAACAACGCCGCATCGCCATGAAACACGCGCTTCTGATCCGCAGTCCTGATCGCAAATGAGAACTGGGGATTTTGCACATTCTGAAAAGCGGCTTGCAAAAAACTATGGGTATCAATCACCGTCGACATAATGCCCCAGTAGTGACCATCGACAAAAATCGGGAAGCGGTAAATCATGCCGTTACCGCCCTGTATCAAATCCAAAGGGCCATCCAGCACGCCTTGACGAGAGTCAATCGCCAGTTTCACTTTAGGCCACTGCGAGGCAACCTCACGATAATCGATGCCGATAATCTGCTCATTGCCCTTTTCAGGATAAACATAGGTGAGCTTGTAATTCACAGCCACGGCCAGGTTTCTGACATGATGCGCATTGGACCAGAGATCAGCGAGTATCGCCTGCATCTTCTCATGCTCTAATTCGTTCCGGTAGACCTTGATAAAACTGGACAAGCCATTAGAAATAAATAGCAGGGAATTTAATTCACGATCTAGCTCAGCACGCAGCAGACTGCCATAAGACGCGGCTTCAAGATAAGCTTCGCCCTCAGCTTTCTGGCGCTGGTAATCCAGCAGGAAATGCCAAAACAAAAAAGCCAACATTGCCGCAAATGCAGCAATCAGTTGGCTTTTAAACGTTTGGCTAAGTTTCGGACGCACTGGCTCACTTCACAAAAAGGTTCCATTTTGCATTCTACGCTAAGCTCATCCGACTCCTTTTGAGAAAGAGCAATAGGTTTACTCTTTAATCATTGAAAATGATTCACGCGATCACTATCTCTTCAAAAAGTGTTATCACGAAGATCATTGTGCGTTAAAAATCAACGAAACCAATGGCAAACGCCATCATAATCAAGACGGCGATCAACAGGGTCAACGCACGCCCTGGATCCATACCCCAACTCACGCGGTAAAGACCGGTACGAAAAGCATGAATTAAAGCAAGCGTGAAAATCACTATCAGCAGCGTCCCCAGCATATCGCCCTCCTGCAATCAAGCCTTCACGACAGCACGGTCAGCGAGAGGCATCTAATGGTTGAAGCAAGGAATAGTTACATCTATTACAGGCTTCATTATGGCGCATCGTCTGGCGAAAAACGAGGTGACTTATACTGAATCCATTGTAGGAATGATCGGACAAAGATGTGAGACGTAAGCGCCCACATACTTAACAAGCTATCAGCGTTCCGGGGACGCTTTAAAAAGTGAAACAAACAGCCATTTACTGATGCTGTGCATGAAATTCTGACAGGCGTATCAGGCACATACGGATGCCTGCGGCTCAGTAATGTGAAGTGTCCTCTCAATATCCTTATGGAGTTTGATATGTCTACGACTTACATCCCGCATCAGCATGACCAGGCTCAGCAACAGATCAACCCGCACCCTGCATTTCCAGAAGAGACACATAAACCGATCAAACCGGACCCTGACACACCTTACGAACCAATAGAACCTGCAGAGCCTGACGTGCAACCCGACATCATCAATGATGTTTAACACTGGCTGCAAAATAGCCGGCTTTGGTCAACCGGAATGCTTCATGTAGCGGATCGATCCATTGTTGTGTTTTGGCATAGGCAATGCCTTGTAACAAGTCTTGCTGGCTTTTCTGTTGTGCATACCATACCCCGCTTAATTGCTTAACGCTCAAGGCTTCTCCTGCCAACCGCTGAAAATGATGTACAAAAATATCCAGCAATAAGCGTGCACTCCCCTCAGCAGGCTGCATGCCTTTTTGCCTACCCTGATTTGTATATTGATTCATTTGCATCTCGCCATGCATCTCTTATCCTCCAGAAAATGTCAGCAGCAACAATGCCAACAGCAACAAACCAAAACCGCCACTTGGGAAATAACCCCAGTTTGCACTATGGGGCCAGGCGGGCAAAGCACCAATCAGTGCGATAACGAGAATAATAATGAGGACAGTGCTGAACATCATGCGCTCCAGTCATCGATTCAAACCGGCCACAAAAGCAAGCCTGAATACCAAAGTGAGTAAGGCTTCATCATGCCGTCATCACCTTATGCTGACCATGGTACTGTGGCTGAATTTGCTGTAGGAATGAATAAGACACGTTTTTTCATCGTCGGCATAGCGGGTTTTTCCTACAACAAGTGCATCTGGCGCTGATAAATACCCTGGCCTTATTTTTGTACACTCTCTGCACATCATTAAATGTGGCGAATGACATGGATACATCTGCGTTCAGCTTAAGCGTTCCCTTGTGGGAAATCGTGATTCGAGGATCTATCGTCTATTGGTTCCTGTTTTTTATTTTCAGATCCATCTTGCGCCGGGATATGGGCAGTGTCGGCGTCGGGGATTTTTTGTTTGTGGTCATTGTGGCCGATGCTTCCCAAAACGCTATGAGCGGGGATGCCAAATCGATCCTGGACGGCCTGGCATTGATCAGCGTATTGGTTTTCTGGAATCTGTTGATAGACTGGCTGAGCTATAAAAACGAATGGGTCAGACGCGTGATGGAAGCGCCGCCGCTGGTACTGGTCCGTCACGGCGTACTGCAAACCCGTGCCATGCGACGCGAATTCATTACCAAAGACGATATTCTGGCCAAGCTGCGAGAAGAAGGGATTGAGCATTTATCCGCAGTAAAACAAATGCAATTAGAGTCAGATGGTCAGCTCAGTATTATTCACGACGATAAGTAACAATGACTTTCTTCAAATTAACGTTTATTCTCACGCTGTAAAAGTGACGCAGCTTCATGTGCCTCTCACCGCCTCAAGATCGATATTCAAATAACACTAACGAAAAGAACTATGCTTATCATTCTTGCACTCCGCGCCCGTTCCATGACCTCCAGGTTGCATACACCTATCCCATGACCCATTGGCCAGCCACTGCACGCTGGCCAATCTGTAAGGATAGCGATGAAACTGACTGTTGGAAGGAGGCATCACATGGATCACCTATTAAAGAAAAGCTGGCGTAACAAAAAAATTGTCACTGGCATTACCGTTCTACTGATTGCCATCACCGCCTCCATTTCCATCTTTCTATCTTTAATCATTGCCCATAACCAGGCGGTTTCAAAAGAAACCAAACACCTGCGGGAAATCACTTCCGGCGTATTAATGCGCATGAGCACTACACGGCAACAGTTTGCCAATGTGGTGAATTACTTTTCTTCTATCGCCGAACAGGACGCTTGCCTGCCACAACAGGTACAAAAGATGCAGGAATTCAATGTGTCAGGATTCTTCTTGCAGGGCGTGGCACATATCCGCGACAACAAAATCCTCTGCTCATCTATTTCCGAATTGCTGGATGGGATGGAACTCGGTCAGCCCTACCGGACTGAGCCCGATGGCACCAAGGTATGGTCCAACATCAAGATTGCAGACTGGCAAGACCGGCATCTGGTGATTTTCGAAAAATCCGGCTGGGCCATCATGTTTGTACCCAGCCACGCCATAGAAGCCCTGGATAACTCCGAGGTTGCTATCGGCGTGTTCAGCATTCAGTCGCACCGGCTATATACCAGCAAGGGAGAGATTGCAGCAGCCTGGCTACAAAGATACCAAGGTAAGCAAGCACTTACTTTTATTGATAAAGAGCGCCAGATGCTGGTGTATATTGCACCCAACCAGCTGAATGTCACCGCAGTGGTGGCCGCCATCCCACTTAAGGATATCAATGATGATATCGTGACTTTTATTCAAATCCTGATCCCGCTGGCCATCATTGTCGGCCTGTTATTGGGCGGGCTATTTGTCTATATGCAGCGCACCAGGTACTCGACTAAATCGGCCATTTTGCGCGCGTTAGCAAATGATGAGTTTTACCTGGAATATCAGCCCATCATGCATTTGCATCACAATACTTGTGTCGGCGCCGAAGCATTGATTCGATGGCGAACGCCGGATAATACCTTCATCAGTCCGGACACGTTTATCCCCGCCGCCGAAGCGGCAGGCGTCATTTGCCAAATCACGCAACGCGTGTTTGAACTCGTGGCGAAAGACATGCGCAATGCATTTAATACCCATCAGGACTTTCATGTCGGCATTAATATCTCCTCGCACGACATTCGCTCAGGCCACTTATTATCACTGATTAAAAACCTGACCAAATCCAGCGGAGCATCAGGCGGGCAACTCCTGATTGAAGTCACCGAACGTGGTTTTCTCGATGATGACGATGCGCTCACGACCATCAAGGCTATCCGTGATTGCGGTGTACGGGTAGCGATTGATGACTTCGGGACGGGTTACTCCAGCCTGTCTTACCTGACCAAGTTCCAGCTGGATTACCTTAAGATCGACAAGACTTTTGTCGACTCCGTGGGCACCGACGCGGTCACCAGCCACGTCGCTTTTCATATTATTGAAATGGCGAAAACGTTACAGCTGGATATGGTGGCTGAAGGCGTGGAAACGGCAGCGCAAGCAGAAATCCTGCAAGCACGTGGTGTCAAATATGTACAGGGCTGGTTATTCTCAAAATCACTCAAACGAAAAGATTTTTACGCTTACCTGGACAAACACCCACCGATCACACAGGCCACTTAAGATAGAAAAAATCTATTTTAAAACGTAAGCAAGCGCTCACACCATTCGTAATTATTTTCGAGACTGACGGATTTCAGTCAGCGTCTGTGCAAGTTGAGATTTTAACTGTTGATTGTCCCCGGCCAAGGCGAGCCCTTTCTCGGCAACCGTTTCTGCCTGGGTGATGTGCTTTTGTGCAAGCAGCACATTGGCTAAATTATTATAAGCGGCGGCTGAAGCAGGATGTACGTCGGTCATATGCTGGAAAGTGGCCGCAGCCAACGGCAAATCATTGTCGGCATAGGCCGCATTACCCAAGCCCATCAATAGCACCTGGTGATCGGGCCACTGATTGACGGCGGCCTGATACGCTGTTTTTCGCGCAGTTACTGAGGTGTTCTTCTCATAAGCCACCAAAGCCTTGGCGACATCGTCTGCGCCTACGCTGACGGGCAACCTGCCTGGGGCTAATGCCACAAATGCCCAATGCTCACTCCGTGCCCATGTGCGCTGAAATGCACTGAGCGACATTTCAAAACGCTCATAAGTACCTGAGCGCAACCACAACAATTCTTTATCCAGATCATAACCAACGACGACGGCATAATGCCAGGAGGGGACCCACGAAAAACCAAGGTTCTGCATGACTACCACCACATTGCCCGCAGCCACCTCCTGCATCACAGCATCCAGTTGCGGCGGGATTTTTACCGCCACTGCGCCGTGCCGTCTGGCAGCAGCCAGCATTTCAATCTGCAGGCTGCCCTGACGGCTGGGTACATATACCTCAGGGGTCAGTTGCGCTGGGGTCACTTGAATATTGGCCGCCCCCAATGCCGTTGCCAGCGCGGCCGGGCCACACTGGTATTGTGCCTGCGGAAAAAAAGGCGTGTCCGTCAGTTCGGCATGGCGTGGCAACTGGGTATTGTGCGTGGCTTCACGCACCCCTGTCGCCGCACATGCGCTTAACAGGCACCAAAAAGCCAGCAGGCTTAGGTGGCGCAAACTGGCTTTGATGGCACTCATAGACATATCCAGAGGTACGGTCTTAACGCACTGAACGTGTGAATGGGAAGATTTTTGTGAAGCCTAAAATATCAGTCAGCAACAATACAAAGAATACGAGCACAATCGCACCAATAATGCCGCCGCCAGCAGGTGCTTTATCCAATTGAGAGGCGAGGTTATTCGCTTCGTCATCGGTCAATGCCGCCACGCGTGACTTGGCGTCCACAGGATCAATACCACGCTTCACCAACTCAGACTGCACCTCATCGCGTGAAAGTATCTCTACGATTTTGGCTCGGTCTTGCGCGCCTTTGGCCGATATCGTCGATTCAGCGACTTGATCAGTGCCAATCATGGCTGCCTGTACAGCTTGCATAGACCCAGTAAATAAGAGCGAAGCTGCTAAAAAAATACTTAAAAAACGTTTAGCCATCATCATGATCAGTTCCTTTATGTAGAGATTGAATTGGGCATACTTACCACCGTAAAACCACCTCAGGCGCACGAACTATAGCCGCCCCGTGAGCGCAAGAATCAGCAATATCAGAATGATCAAGCTCAGGCCGCCACTTGGGTAATAACCCCAACCAGCACTGTAAGGCCAGGTAGGCAAGGCACCGATTAAAGCCAAAATCAAAATCACCAGCAACAGGGTTCTCAGCATAGCATGTACTCCTCAGGCAAACGATTGCCAGTGATACTGTCAATCAGCGTATTGGTATTAAATGCGTGAGGCTCCATCATGCGGACAAACCATCCCTAATAACATGTCACAACGGCTGAATTTATTGTAGGAATAGTCCGATACAGGGATTTGTTTGGAATAAAACCTTGCTAGCAACATGCAATGATGGAGAAAAAAAGACCATCCCCTATCCGGCCGGCATTCTCCCAAACACAAGCATAAAAATATAACAGACACGCAAAGAGTTCTCTCATTCCGCCACGCAATGCTTTACTATCACATACAATTTAATTTGTATAAAAGAATGTATCCTGGGAGAGAATGGATGAGGTTGAATGCCGCAACACATCCATGTTCAGCATGATCAAACAATGCATTTTACTCATGGCAACATGCCTGTCATTGTCACTGCCTGCGCAAGAAATTCTGCCTGGTAGCCTGTATGCCGCAGACAATTTGCAACGACTGCATTTTTCAGCACAGGAAACCGACTGGATAAAACAGCATCGCAATATACGCGTTGCAGTGAGAAATGGCTGGATGCCGATTGAGTTTCAGTTAGAGAATCAAAAACATAAAGGCGTTTCGATTCAATATCTGCAAAAAATTAGCCAGCTCACCGGTTTGAAATTCACCATTGTCGATTACCACGACAACATCACCAGCAACGAAGCTTCACTCGTGACCGGTATCCGCGGCAAGCAGATGCCCATGGGCTTCAGCCTGCTGGCCACGCCTTACCTGGAAACGCCTAACGCCATTTATGTCGCGTCCCACAACAAACTTTACCAGAGCGAGATTCAACTGGACCAGCTGACCCACAAAACTGTGGCCGTTTTCAGAAACGGGCCTTTATCTCAAAGGCTCAGCGAACTGGTGCCTGGCATCAAAATCAAACTGGTCGATATTGCAGATGAGGCCTTTGAATACCTGGATGCCGGGCTGGTAGATGCTTACGTCGGCAATGAGCTGGTACTTGACTACCACCTGGACTTCCACAAAATAAAGGCCATCAGGAAAAGTGGTGTCACCGCGATCACCAGTACAGTATTTATGGCAGCCAGTGACACTGAGCCCATGCTACGCAGCATTTTGAATAAGGCCTCTCTGCAGATTGGCACCAATCCGCCAGATATTCTGGAGGCGTGGCGCAGATCACCCGAAAATCCACTGACCAAATATCTGGTGTCAGCCCTGTCTTTTTTTGCCGTGCTGTTACTGATCCAGTTATTTAAACTCTACCAGGCCAATAAAAAACAAGCCGTAGCGGCACAACATGCCATCTGGTTCCAGGCTAACCATGACTTTCTGACCAAGCTGCCGAACCGGTTTCAGCTCAAATATGAGCTTGACCAGGCACTACAGGCAGCCATGCGACACCCCAACACACTGGGTGTGATGATTATTGACCTGGACAATTTCAAGGAAATTAATGATACGGCAGGTCATGCTGTGGGCGATGAAGTGCTGATTAAAGTGGCTGCGCGTATCCAGTCTATCATCTTGCCACCCAACTTCACTGCCAGGTTTGGCGGAGATGAGTTCTTAATTGTGATTCAACAGGACGCCAGTGAAGAGAAGCTGCGCCAGCTTTGCGATCAACTGATTGCTGTCATGGCAGCGCCATTTACGATTCAGCAAAAATCTTTCGTAGCTTCCATCAGCATTGGTGTGTCGCTGTTTCCCGACAACAGCCTGCAAGCGGAAGAGCTCATCATGTTTGCCGACCAGGCGCTTTACCAGGCCAAGCGCACGGGCAAGAACAAATTCATTCTATTTAACGAAGGCATGCACGATGCCTTTACCAGAAGAACGCACCTCAGCAATGAATTACGCTATGCTGTACAAAAAAATCAGCTACATCTGCAATATCAGCCCATTTTCAATTTAACTGATTTACGCTGCGACAAAGTTGAAGCATTGTTACGCTGGCAACATCCTGAATTTGGCACCCTCTCGCCAGAAGCTTTTATCAGCATCGCAGAAGAGAACGGCTATATTATTGAACTTGGCGAGTGGGTATTCCAGCAAACCATCAGGGACTTCGAGCAGATTAACCAGCGCTTTGGCCAGGTAGAAATCTGCATCAATATTTCACCGTTACAATTCTCGCAGTCAGCCCCCATTCACCATTTCATCTCCAACCTGGCTGCCCGCAGTATATCTGGCGACCACTTTTGCTTTGAAATCACCGAAGGGCTACTGTTAGAGCCTTCAGGCAATGTGATTGAAACGCTCAACAGCATGCATGAACACGGCATCAAACTGGCGATAGATGACTTTGGCACAGGCTACTCTTCGTTGGCCTACCTCAATAAATTCAAGATTGACTACGTCAAAATTGATAAATCGTTTATCAAGCAGATTACGTCCAATCTGAACGACCAGGCTTTATGCAAAACCATTATCTTCATGGGTAAACAGCTGAATATCAAACTGATTGCCGAAGGCGTTGAGACACTGGCACAGGAGAACATGCTGAAGGAAATGGGCTGCCAGTACTCGCAAGGCTATTACCGGGCACGGCCATCCGACCTGGATGATTTATAACCCATAAAACAAAAAAGACGCCTGAAGCTGGCGTCTTCTCCTCACAAAGCTCACAGACTAACGGTTAGAAACTCTGCTCGCGAGAGGCGTGCAATTTATCCAACTCGCTATTATTTTCTGCGGCGTGACACTCCAAAATATCGACGTCACCTTTACTAAAAGTCAGCCGTTCAACGGTGTTGATATTACCGGCAAATTTATTGTCGAGTTCGCCGCACTTTTTGGCACGGTGATTCACAAAATTCAAATAATCTTTTTTCCTGGCCTCCAGCTGTGAAGCCGGGATAGAGCTATCGTTCATTACGTTCGTGTAAGCACTTCTTAATCGCAGCTCAGACACACTCCAGATATTAAAAACCAGCATTTTTCTGGAGGTTTCTTTTTGCTGCACAGGCTCGGCCACCGGCAGTGCCTGGCTGGCATGGATCTCTACCACTGGAGCCTGGGCCGGTTCAAGTTCACTGCTATCAGTTTTTTTAGATTTTTTGCTGCCCGGCTTGGACGCAGATTTTGCAGGGGCCACCGGTGCCGCCGCTGCCTCATCTTGCACTGCACTGGTAGCGGCCGGCGCTTCAGCCTTCACATCAGACACATTCACCTCAGGGCCAGCCTCTGACGCAATCTGTGTCTGCATGCGCATTTCCTGGCGGGAAAGGGCGGTATTGCCTTCTTCCTTGGATAGCAAACCAAATAGAATGACCACGATCAAACCGATCAATATGACATTGACTTTGCCGATATCGACCGAACCGCGCTCGCAACTTGGCGACTTCACGGAGCGTTTTTCATCTCCCGCCAACCACGGCGCTGAGGCACGGCTAGCATGTGTGTTTCCAGGATGAAGCATATTTCTCATAAATTCTGTTATATGGTGTGTTGATACCAATCTTCCGCTCAATGTCGAACAATGCACTAAAACTGCCCAAGATTCAAGAATTTGTACTGACTGTATATCTTTCGGGCTTCATGTATCCAAGCCTGCATGAAGCAGGCCGTTAAATTCTGGTTACTCGAGACTTCTCTGATACAAACTGCATGGACATCGGGTTGGCAAAAATACGCGTCGCTTTTGCCGCAGGCTGACCATATCCTTGGGCTGCCGCGGCAGAAGGGCTATGCGCATCTTCACGCAGCAAAGCATCCATAAAGTGCCCTTTTTCCGCTTTGTGCGCTGGCTTAGCGGCACGCGCGGCCTTGCCAAACGACGCATCGGCCACCAGTACCTGGCTTGCCACCACGGAGTCAGTTAAATGTGCGGCATGCATGTCACTTGGTGCACTGGATCCAATCGAAACGACTGTCATAAAAAATCCGATAAACATAATCACCAGCGCAGCAGATACTGTGCCCGCCGTGATCGCGATCAGAGACATGGCGCTGGTTGCACCTTGTCTTGATGTACCCTGCAATGTTGATGCATTTGGCACTGGATTGGATTTTTTCATGAGCAGCCTCCCGGTTTTAGATTTTGGTCAAATCAATACAGGTGCCATCATGCCGCACCGCCCAGTCACGCCCTATCCCACTCACGCTGAATCTGTTGTAGGAATTATCGGACACGACATCCCCTCGGAGGCGATGCGCCTATGCCGTCATCCTCACTCTCGTTTTATAATAAAGGTCACACAGCCACATCTGCACGAGGAAAACCATGGACTTCAACGTTCTGTCTGCATTTTATCTAGTACCGCTGTTTATCTCAGCGATAGGCGGTTTAATTGAGTTCAGGAGCTGTGAGTTTGATACACCCAGGCACGCCTTGAGCAAGGCATTTTTCCTGGCTTTCAGGAGCATGGTGCCTGTCCTGAATATCTTTTCGGCGATTTTGTACCTGATTACCTGCGGTACTTTTACCTTGAAAAAAACAGGTGCCTGGAAACAAAACGGCGGCTGGAAGAAGTCTGCAGCCCCAAAGAAATAATTGAGGAAAACAGTAGATGCTTAAATATTGGTTGTTTTTGTTCGCGGCGATTCTCAGTGAAGTGACTGCGACCTCTTCACTTAAAGCCAGCGCAGGGTTTACCAAAGTAATCCCGTCTGTCATCGTCGTGGTCGGTTATGGTTTGTCGTTCTACTTTTTATCGCTGGTATTAAAAGCCATCCCTATTGGCATTGCTTACGCGGTGTGGGCCGGCCTGGGCATCGTGCTATTAGCCCTGGTCGGGTGGATATTTTTTGGCCAGGCGCTGGATACCCCGGCCCTGATTGGCATCGCGCTCATTCTGGCCGGGGTGATTATCATGAATGTGTTTTCAAAAGCGGTTGCACACTAAAAAGGCTCAATCGCCTTCTTTGCCGTTGATGTAGGTAGGCAACCCATCAATACTGGTGTGATTTTTTGCCTGCCAGTAGGCCTCAATCCCGGCCTCACCTTTCGCCGCTGCCCAATGGTTGAGCTGCTCCCGCTCCCCGACATAATCCATGTAGGGCACAGACATGCCACAAGAGGTTTGCACCAGCTCAATATTCAACTCAAATATCTGCCGCGCGCCGGGCAAAGGGTCAAACTGGCCAATCAATGTCTGCCACGCCGGGTCATGCCTGTGGATGACGTTGGCCTGGCCGTATAAACGCAGAATTAAAGGATCCCCTGATAAGGCCATAAACATCACCGTCATCCTGGCATTCTGTTGCACATGGGCGGCTGTTTCATTACCGCTGCCCGTCACGTTCAACCACATCACCTGCTGGGGAGAAACCACTTTCAAGGTGTTCATACCTTTAGGTGAAATATTGACTCGCCCCTGATCCACGGCGGTGCCGACAAAAAACACTTTCTGTTCGGCGATAAACTGCATATGTGCCGTACTTAATGCCTGAAACTGCTTACCCATGGCCACTCCCGAATATCATCTGCCCATATTATATGATCAGCCTGCTACCGTTGCATTCACCAGCCTGACAACGAGCGGTCTCACCAATTGCAGAAAAACAAATGCCGTTGGCATCGCCAGCGCATAGGCTTGGATGACCCTGATGAAGTAATGTCCATCGACACCCGTATTGATGGCAACAATCACCATGCACATCAATAAGGCCATGACTGCCGACATATAAAAAGCAAATACAACCGGCGTATATTTGCGTGGTAGTTTGTAACGCATATTCTTCCCTCCATGTTAGTTAACGCACTCATTTGAGCATCTCAGCGGCCAAAAACAGGCACAGGCCAAACATGCCATGGTTAAACAGGCTTCTGAGACAGTTCATCAGTGGCTGCGGCGTATTGCGAAATGCCAGGCCGCCGCCCATGCCGGGCTGCATGATCAACAGCGGAAAAACCACCGTCAGCACCCCCACCACCAGTGCAGCGCCAATCTCCGGCTCGCGTAACCACTGACCACCATACACCAGCAGTAACAGCTCGGCGATCAATATGCCAATCGCATAATGCGCCACCACCCCGATGCCCCATTCATTGGCCAATGCCGGGGCTTGCCCGACATTGGCATGCACGAATTTCATCTGTGTGAAATGCCCGATCCAACGGCCAAGATAGGCAAAATTGAGTGCTCTGCCCCCCAGCTGTTTCTGCAACCACAACCAGCCATCAAACAACGCGGTTGCCACCACCCCCAGTAAAACGCCATTCAATACAATGGTGCTCTGCATATTCCTCTCGCTCCTTTTCTTGACGCATGTACATTGTGTAAAGCACTATACAAGTTCAAGTTAACTTGAGGTCAAGCGATTTATGAACATTTCTGAAGTGGTCAAAAAGACTGGGATCAAAGCATCGACGCTCAGATATTACGAAGAGATAGGCTTAATCAAATCCCTGGGCAGAAAAGGACTGCAAAGATACTTTGCAGCAGATGTCATCGACCAATTGGCACTGATATCCCTGGCCAAATGTGCTGATTTCTCCTTACAGGAAATCAGCACCATGTTTGCCGCCAACGAACAACCCCTGGTAGATCGCAATAAGCTCCTGGATAAAGCAGCGCATATTGACGAGACCATTAAACGACTCACCCTCATGCGCAACTGCCTGAAACATGCCGCCGAGTGCAAGGCGCCATCACACCTAGAGTGTCCTTCGTTCAGGCGGCTGATGAAAGCCGCCATCACAGGCAGGCTGACCGGTAGCACTTAGATGGCAAGGCCTGCACTGTTACACTGGCGGCCCCGATGGATGCTAGACCGGACCAATCACACAATTTGCTGCACACTGACAGGCACAGCCCTACAAAATGCAGCATAATAAGCACACCGTCGTGCGATAAATCGTTGGCATCCGGAGTGTGCAGTGTCTACCCCTGACCTTCGCCACATTCAAATAATCAACGCATTAGAACAGGATAGAACTTGGTCAATAAAACAAGAGAAAGTGCCATCAAGGCTCTGGAGTTCAATCCGCATGATCTTGCCTGTGAAGAACTGCGCCATGTTTACCGCGGCAAAAACAGTGGCAAGCTGATTGTATTGTTTAGCGGCCTGGTGGCCGCTGCCATGCTGGCTTGGGATATTGGCGTGGTATATGCAGGCGCGTGGTATGCCTGGCTGCTGCTTGCACATGCCTGGCACTGGTGGCTGGGGCGGCTGGACTTTATCTCAGCCAACGTCAGCATTGAGCTAGCGCGCATCAACCGCCATGTCATGGCGGCTGGCATGGCAGGCTTGGGCTGGGGTGCCCTCTCTATCGCACTGCCGCTACTGGATCGTTCTAGCAAAGCGGCCATCCTGATCATCATGCTCATTGCGGTCATCGTCGCACTGCCGCGACTGGTCGTGTTCCTGCCCATTTTCTTTGCTTTCGCAATTGGCGTATATGCGCCGCTGCTGCTGGCGACACCGTTTCTTGATTTTGAAACCTTACATATGGTGCTCGTCATCCTGGTCGTTGTTGGCGCGACACTCTGGGCATCAGCAAGCGAGGTGCGCAAAATCCTGATTGATGTATTGCTCAAGCAGATTTCATCGGAACAGGCTTCCTGGGAGGATAGACTGACGGGCATTGGCAACCGTCGAAGTTTTGATGCCAACATGGCAACCACCTGGGCCCAGGCTTCGCGTGCCAAAGTACCGCTATCACTGATGATGGTGGATGTGGATTTTTTTAAAAAATTCAATGACAGCTATGGTCACCAGGCAGGAGATGAATGCCTGAGGCAAGTGGCGGCAGCGCTGGATAGCTGCGCACGCAGGGCGGGGGATGCTGTCACCCGTTATGGTGGCGAGGAGTTTGCCGTCGTCCTGTTTCACACCCCATTGAACGAAGCTCGCAATATCAGCGAGAGTATGCTGACGGCGGTGCAAAAACTCGGTATCCGCCATGAACAATCCCCACATGAAATCGTCACCATCTCGATGGGGATTGCGACCATCGTCCCTACAGCTGAACACGGCATACAACAGTTTATAGAAGAGGCGGATAAAGCGCTTTACCGTGCCAAGGAAAATGGGCGCAATCGCGCTGAATGGCAAATTCTGAGCCCGCCAAAGGGCGACGAAACGGCTTAAATGCCCGCCAAGGTTACAAAAAATTTTACATCCCTGTCATATTTTGTCATCCCTGAACAAAAATTGTAAATCACATGCTTGCATTTCCATCCATAAAAAATGACGATTTTCAACAAAAACAACTAAAAATCATGTAGTTATAAAAAATTCACTTAAATAACGCGCATTCCAGTTGAAAAGTGGGCACATTAGTTGCTATAAAAATTACATAAATGTTTTTTTGGGTAAAGCAGTCAAGGGTCACGCTCTGTTTCAGCAACTACAGTCGCTCTTTAGAAGTTGATTTTCGTCATTTGTAAAATTAATTGGGGCTATGTCGGCAATTCAGTCAACACAAGCACCCAAAATACACGGGGAACCAAAATGCAAAACACGATTAAAGCAATCATTTCCAAATTCTTGCGCGACGAAGAGGGTGCCAGCGCGATTGAGTATGCATTGCTTGCCGCCATGGTAGCCATTGCACTAGTCACTTTCGTGAAACCTATCAATGGCCTCATTTTCGACATTTTTACGCAGATTTCAACAGCGCTCACCCCATAACCATCGCGAACATCAGGCGAATGCACACTGAATGCAGCCTATGCCTATCGCAGAAACAATCATCATCGCCTGGTGCCTGGCTGTTGGCCTGGCGGATGTGACTACTAGACGCATCCCGAACATCTTAACGCTAGGCTTAGGCTTGATTGCCGCAAGCTGGTTGCTGATGACCGGGCAAGCCGTGCTTGGTGCAGACTGGCCGTCAGTGGCGCTTGGCGTCGTTGCCAGCCTGCTACTCACATTGCCAGCCTATGCAGCACGCCTGCTGGGTGCCGGTGATGTCAAATGCCTGCTAGTGATTGCTTTACTCGGTGCCTGGCATATGACACTGCTCGTCTTTGTGATCGCAACCATGTTGGCAACTGTATTCGGGCTGGCACATATGCTGTTCATGCGATTCAGCTCACATCACACAACGCCCAAGCGGTGGATTCCTTTTGGGGCGGCTTTAAGTGCCGGATTACTGTGTGTCATAGGGATAGTGTAATGATCATAAAACCAATCAATCACATTTTCCGGCGACCGCTAAGCGCCCAAAAAGGATCCGTTGCAATTGAGTTTGTGATGCTGTTTCTTATTTTCTTTGCGCTGTTTTACGCCATGGTCAATTACGCCATTGTGATGCTGATGCAATCTGCGTTTATTCATGCGGTGGAAGAAGGCGCACGAGCCGCGATTGCGGTGGATCGCCTGGCATATGCCAATAACTCGGCTTACCTCAGCAATGGCGTCGACCCAAAAGTCAGAAGTGTAGTGGGTAATTCACTCAACTGGCTGCCTCCCAAGCCTAAAGACAAAGTGCTGGGCTCCGCTAACAGCAAAGTGCAATTATCCATGAACGGCAATCAGCTCACCGTACGCGTCGTATATAGCAGTTATGCCAATGACCCCTTGATTCCCATGTTGACCCTGCCCGTCATCGGCCAGATTCCCAAAGTGCCAACCGACCTGGCGGGCACGGCAGTGATAGAACTTTAAAAAAGCAGACACGGAGGATGACATCATGAACAGTACATTCCTGCGTATATTGGCGGCCCTGATGGTGATCGCAGCCATCGTCACTGGCTACCTTGGTTATCGCATCAGTAACAAAAAGCCTGCGGATACATTAACCGTGATTGTGCCCTCCTACACCCACGTGCTGGCCACAAACGATATTGCGGCGGGTCACGTGCTGACCGCAGACGACCTCAAAGTAGCCACGACGCCACAGCATGACAAACAAAGCTTCAGCGACCCACAACACCTGATCGGCAAAGCGACCACCAGCGCGGTCATGAAAGATGCTCCGTTCAAGGCCACGCACTTTCCGGCCAAGAATGTGTTTGGCCAGGGGCTTGGCCCTGATGAGCGTGCCGTCGCGATTAAGGTCAATGAAGTCATCGGGGTTGGCGGTTTTATCAAGCCTGGCGATCATGTGGACGTTTTGCTCTACCTGCATAGAGACCAGGAGACCGAACAAGTAAGCTCAAGCCAGGTGGTACTGACTGATGTGAAAGTGCTGGCCTACGGCACCCTCACCACTGAAGCGGAACCCGGCCCTCAAGAGACCGTCACGCCAGAAACACCAAACAAACTGGGGCTTAGTAATAGCCGGATGGATAGCAAGAGCGCAAGAGATAGCCGCTCTGCCATTCTGGCCGTACACGCACAAGACACTTCAAAACTGATGCTGGCAGATAGCACCGGCATATTGCGTTTAGCGCTGCGCGGCGAATCACTGCCCGGTGCAAACGCTGCAGCAACAAACAATCAGTTTGTCCGCCTGGGCGAGGTGTCACAGCCATCAGGCATCGCGCTCGCCACGCCGGTCAGCAGCATAACCGTGGCACCCATGGACATCGCCGTAAAACCGCACAAACCTGCCGCAAAACGGACACGTATCATCATTCATCACGGCGAGCAGGTAGAAGTGGTCAACGTGAAAAAATAACAATAAGAAGCCAAGGACACATCATGCAAACAGTGAAATATGCCTGGTCAATGCTGCTAAGCTGCCTATGCAGCCTGGCTCTGCTGGCACAGGCCGAAGAGCCGAGTGAGTTGAGCCTGGTGGTCGGCAACCAGCAGGTCTATGTCCATGCCAAAGCCGTCAAACGTATCGCCGTAGGTAACCCTGACGTCGCCAACATCGCGATGCTGACATCGCACAACATCATGATTACAGGCAAACAGGCTGGCGCAACAGAAATTTCAATCTGGGAGAGTGAGCAGGCTGCGGCGCCTGCCAAGCAGCTCAAGGTCACCGTCAGCATTAGCACCGCGGTCGAAAAACAAAGGCTGCAATTTTCAAAAAGTATCAAATTATTACCCGCGGGTAACCAGGCGGCCATTACAGGTGATGCAGACTCTCTGGAAGAACACGCCTTAGCACGCCAGGCAGTGGATAAAAAGGCCGAGGTGCCGATGGATGCGACTTCAAGCAGCTTTGATAACCAGGTGCAGATTGACATCAAGGTGGTAGAAGTCAGCCGCCAGAATATGATGCGTGCAGGTTTTTTCCTGGGTAAGAATAGCCGTAACTCCACCATTGCGCTTGGGTCTCCGGGCAATCTGAGTGGGGTGCAAACCGGGGATAACGGATTTACGCTGAATAGTGCCTCAGGCTTTTTACCGAATGCCAGTGCATTCAATTTTGTGGCCGGAAATGCCAGCCGGGGGTTACTCGGTACACTGAGCATTCTGGAGGCCAATGGTTTTGCCTACACCCTGGCAGAACCCAGCCTGACGGCTTTTTCTGGCCAAAGTGCAAGCTTTCTGGCGGGTGGCGAGTTTCCGGTCCCTATCCGCGCGGGCGCCGGTGGTGATAGTACCGTCACCATACGCTACAAGGAATACGGGGTGCGCCTCATGCTGACGCCGACCGTGCTGGATGGCAACAGAATTTTCCTTAAAGTATCCCCGGAAGTCAGTGAAATCGATTTTTCCAATGCGGTACAAAGCGGCGGTGTCGCCGTGCCTGGCTTGCGTGTGCGTAGGACAGACACCAGCGTGGCACTGGGCGATGGCGAAAGCTTCGTGCTGAGCGGGCTGGTCAGTCGCAATACCTTACAAAACGTAGATAAGCTGCCAGGCCTGGGAAATTTACCGATCATAGGCGCCTTTTTCCGCTCGACCCGCTTCGAACGTGAGGATAAGGAATTATTGATGATCGTCACCCCACACTTAGTGCGACCCATCGCCAAAGATGCCGCCATGCCCGCATTGCCAGGCGGCAATCTGCGCGACTATAACCCCAGCTTCAGTGACTTGTTCTTCCAAAAAGGGCCCCAGCCAGATGCTGGCATCCCTACCACCGGTTTTTCGAGGTAATAAAAATGAGTGAACGCAACTGCTACATTGCCATCACCCAGTCCCAGGAGTGCCTGCAATGGTTAACCCAATCCCTCCGGGATGAAGGCGATGTGATTCCTGCAGACTCCCCGGCGACAGAGCGCGTGGTGCAACTCTCGGATGCGGTGGGAGCGGCTACCATTTTTATACAACTGAATCCAACAGACTATAGGCAAGAAGCGCTGCTGATTGAGGGCATGATTGCCGCCAAGCCATTTCTGCCAGTGATCGTTGTCGCAGATTCCTTTGACCAGGACCTGCTATTGACTGTGATGCGTCTGGGTGCGCGCGACTTTATCAAAACGGGCACCCGTGCCAGTGAGGTGGTGGCTGAGGTCAAGCGCCTGACACCACGCGATGCGGCCCTCCATACCACGCAATCAGATCATGGCGGCAAAATTACGGCAGTGATCAGTGCGCGGCCAGGCAGTGACTCACCCATGCTTGCACTGCATCTGGCGCTGGCCATTCAAGAAACCGAACCCACGCTGTTGCTTGACCTGGGCGTCCCGCATGGGGATGCCATGTTATACCTGGGGCTGACTTCGTCTTACAGTTTTATTGACGCCATTCGCAGCTTGCGCAGAATTGACTCTACGTTGATCCAGACCGGCTTTGGCCGCCATAAAAGCGGCCTCACCGTATTATCAATGCCAGAAGACCCTTGGGCCGGTGCGCAATTCACGGCAGCAGACGTCTGTGTGTTGTTACGCAGTCTGCGTCGGCACTTTTCCAGAATTGTCATCAATCTTGGTGGCATGGTTGGCTCAGATTTCCTGCTGCTGTTACTGGGCAATGTCGATCAGATGCTGTTATTAGTAGAGCAAAGCGTCCCTAGCTGTCGACAGAATATGCAATTAATCAAACATCTGCGTGAAGAGAAAGTGCTGTTGAGCGGCGCAGGTGTGGTGGTAGACCACTATCTCTCAAAAATGCCGCCAGATGCCGAAAGTATTGCCCAGTCCTTTGGCTTGCCGCTGTTTGGCACGCTGTCTTCCTCAGGCATGGCCCGCCTGGCGACCATGAATTCGGGTGAAAGCATGTTTGAGTTGTCTCCCAATGACCCATACAGCGTGAGTGTGCGCAAACTAGCGGACAAACTGCTGGATGCCCCAGTCACCGCCTCAGAGAGAAAAGACGGCCTGCTTTATAAACTGATCACGGCTATCACGCCTATGCGTGAAAAACTCTAGAGGGTGAAAAATGAATCTTCAGCTACGTGGATTTGATTATGGCCTGAAACAGGCACAGGACTATCAGGAGCTCAAGTTTCAACTCCACCAGCACCTGATTGCAGAAATTGAACGCGACCATATCGGCCTGCTTGACCTGGCACGCAGCGACATCGCCGATTATGTGCGGGAGAAAGTGATCAGTTATGTCGCCGAGCGGCATTTGCCCATCAGTGGTTACGACCTGGACAACCTGGTAGAAGAAGTGGTCGATGAACTGGCAGGATATGGCCCGCTGGAGAGCCTGATCAAGGATGACCGCATTAACGATATCCTGGTGAATGGCCCCAAGAAGATTTTTGTAGAACGGGATGGACGCCTAGAAACCACCGAGTTACGGTTTATTGATAACGAGCATGTGTTACGCGTGATCCGCCGCATTCTCGCCCATCTGGGGCGCCGTATTGATGAAGCCAGTCCCATGGTTGATGCGCGCTTGCCGGATGGTAGCCGGGTCAATGCGATTATCCCGCCGCTGGCGCTTGATGGCCCTTGCCTATCCATTCGAAAATTCCGTAAACAACCCTTGCTCTCTGGCGATTTACTGCAATACGGCACGCTGGATAACGATATGCTGGCATTCCTGACCACCGCAGTTGAGCGGCGCTGCAACCTGATTGTCAGTGGCGGTACAGGTGCTGGCAAAACAACCTTATTGAATGTCCTGAGCCGCTTTATTCCGCACAGTGAGCGCATCGTCACCATCGAGGATGCTGCCGAATTGCAACTGGAACACGAGCACGTGGTGAGGCTGGAAACCAGGCCCTCCAATATCGACGACCATGGTGAAATTACTGCGCGCGAACTGGTCAAAAACTCCTTGCGTATGCGGCCTGACCGTATTGTGCTGGGCGAAGTCCGCGGCGAAGAAGTCATGGACGTACTACAGGCGATGAATACCGGGCATGACGGATGTATGAGTACCGTGCATGCGAATAGTCCGGAGGACGCCATGCTGCGTTTCGAAATGCTGGCAGGCCTGGCCAAGTTTCATGGCACAGAAGCCACCCTGCGCAAAATGATCGCGGCCGGGATTGAACTGGTGGTGCAAATTTCCCGCATGCCCAACGGACAGCGCAAGGTGATCTCCATTACAGAGATTGCGGGGGTGCGGGATGGTCATTTCGTGCTGAATGAACTCTACGCTTATGACGCCAGCACCGGGCATTTTGCGCATCCTATGGTACGCCCCTGCAATAAAAAATTACAAGACCTGGCGTTCAGGAAATTGTGATGAATACACTGGCCATCTGGTTTATTGTCGGCGCCATCGGTATGCTGTTACTCGCCGTGTGGATGCTCAGGCATAGCAAGCAGAAACGCTTGCGCGAACGCATGATGCTCCATTTCCGGGAAGTGCTGCCGTATGGCAGTACCGTCTCAGGCGTCGCCCCGGGTACCCAGCAAAGCTACTGGCACCTGCTGAAAGTGCGTGCCTCCATCTATGCCGGATTCGAGCTGCAAAAAAAACATGTCGTTGGCATCCCGGTCGCCTTTTTTTTCACCGGCATGGTGGGATGGTTCATTTATGGTTTGTTAGGTGCCGTGCTGATTTTCAGTGCAGCCATCTTTGTGTTCGGTTTTTTGCTGCCATACAGCCGCCTGCATCGCCGCCGGGCACAAACCGTGGCCCAGATTCCTCTGTTTATTGACCAGGTGTTGCGCAGCCTCAGCACCGGCCGCAGCCTGGAAAGTGCCATGCGTTTTGCTGCCAATGAGTCGTTGACACCATTGCGTGACGTAGTGGATCGCGTGGTGCGCGCAGCTGACCTGGGCGCAGACATGATTGAAAGCCTGACAGAAGCGGCCAGGCTACATAACCTGCGTGAACTGAACCTGATTGCACTGGCCATGCGCATCAGCAATCATCATGGCAGCAGCCCGCGCGATATGCTGGAGAGCGTGGTAAAAATGGTACGCCAGCAGGAGCTTGCGCGGCGAGAGCTCGCCGCCATGACAGGGGAAACCAGAATGTCAGCCTGGGTGCTGGGATTGACGCCACTGGTGATCGCCGCCTACATCATGTTAACCAATCCCAACTACCTCAACATGTTGCTCGAAGATGCCTCAGGACAAAGCATGATCGTGACAGCCATGGTATTGCAAGGGCTGGGCGCCATCATTCTCTGGCGCATGCTGCGGAGTGTTTGACCATGAATATAGCCTGGTCAATCTCCATCCTCCTCATGCTACTGGCAGCAGGGCTGTTGCTTTACAGTGCCCAAAAGAATAGCCATCCAAGACATATCCAGCGACGCTTCCGCGAAGCCTTGCACCAGGAAGGCATACATATTTCTGCCCAACTCGGCTCACTCGATCTGGAGGAAGCCCTGCAAGACATGCTAGGCAAAGTGTCGCGCAGTGAAATGGAAGAAATGCAACGTTTGCTGTTACAGGCTGGCTGGCCGGGCGCCAAGGCAAAATGCACCTTTTTGCTCATCGCCTGGGGGCTGCCCATGGTACTCGGTATCTTTGCCGCCATTTATGCCATCCTGAACCAGGACACCCTGATCAATATACTGTTTCATTTTCTGTTTCTGTTTGCCGCCACGTTTGTGCTGATTCGTCGTTTACTGCGCTGGAAAGCACAAAACCGGCGCGATGCCATTCGTAAAGAAGTGATTCCGTTTTTACATCTGCTGCGCATGTTGTTTGAGGCTGGCCTGGCCATGGAGCATATTTTGCTAGTCATTGAGCAACAGGGCAAAGACCTTATTCCCAATCTTGCCGAAGAACTGCACCAGGTCATCAAGCGCATACAGACAGGGCAAGACCGGTCGGATGCGCTGGTGGAAATGGCGGCACCATTAGAAGTGATGGAATTGAACGACACGATCGCCATGCTGAAACAGGTCACGCGTTATGGCGGCAATATCAGGGACTCCCTGACTGAATATACTGCGCTGATTGAGCAACGCCAGGTTTCGGAGTTACGAGAATATGTCAGCAAACTCTCGGCAAAAATGACAGTTGTCATGATTTTGTTCTTGTTCCCAGCACTGATGATTTTCCTGGCCGGGCCAGGGTTCATCGGGCTGGCCAAGGCATTAAAAGGAGCAAACGGCTTATGAAATCGACCACCCTCATGATGGTATTGGCATGGCTATGCATGCATGGTTTGCCACACGCGCTTGCGGCTGACACCGATACAAAGTCGTTGCGGCAGATAAAAAATACCGAGAATAAAGCTTGTTCAGCAGTATCCCCTGAAGAAACCACGAAACTGGGGCTGATCCAGCAGATGCTGGCAGAAGGCAAACCGCATGCCGCACTTGCACACCTGGAGGCCGCCAACATTAAAAATGAACAGGCAGCCTTGCTGCGTGCCCATGGCTTACGCCAGACCGGGCGCGCGTTGCAGGCCCAGGCAATTTATGAACAGTTAGTCACCAGTTGTGTTTCCGGCTACGCCTACCGCGGCCTGGGGCTCATCGCCAGCAATGCCGGAAACCTGCAGGAATCTCTGCGCTATCTGCAAGCCGCCAGTAATGCGTTGCCAACCGAACATACCATCCGCAATGATCATGGCTATGTCCTGATGCAATCTGGCGCCACCGAGCCTGCTTTGCATGAGTTTCTTACAGCGGTCGAACTTGCGCCGGACTATCGGCAAGCCGCCCACAATCTCATCCTGCTGCTATACCGGCAGGGAGACATCAACCGCGCAGAAGCTTTTGCCAGGCAGTTTGGTGTCGATGCAACAGAAATGCAGCAACTCAAGAAAATGACTGCGGATAGCCATAGCACAAACCCTTAAACCGCAAGGAGTCCCTCATGAAAAGCATTCTTACGCTAGCGCTATACGGTTTTTTCAGCATTCACCACGCCATGGCAGAAGACCGCCAGACATCCGTGGAGACCACAGTGCAGACCACAGCACGCACGCTAACGCCAACGCAACAGTGGCTGGAACTGCAACGTTCAGGCAAAGCCGCCTCCCCCCAGTCCCAGCCGGTTTCCGGCGAGGTGATGGATAAAGTGCATAGCCGCTACATCAAGAGTTTTGAGAAACCCATCCCAGAGTACTATGAGCATGCGATGCCCACCACCCGCTAGCGCGCACAGCCAGCGCGGCGCGATTGGTCTGGCCGGAGGCTTGCTCCTGCTAATGGCATTATTCTTCACTGCGCTAGTGGTAGACAGCGGCCGCTTGTGGATGCAGCAAAAGCAATTGCAATCGATAGCGGATATGTCCGCCATTCACGCTTCACGCTATCTTGGCTGCCAGGCCAACCTGCAAAACATCATGCAAATGGCGCAGCAAGCGGCCGTCAATAATGGCTACGACGGGCAGCTTGCCAGCAACCCCAACCAGGTCTTGCTTGGCAGACTAGATACGGTGCAAGGCATACGGCAATTTACCGCTGACGGCAGCAACCAGGCAATCTATGTCAGGGCAACCAAAGAAGTGGCCAAAAGCCTGGTCGCCGGCGGACTGATGGGCGGCACCATGACGTTGCGGGCGGAAGCTGTCTCGGCATCCGACCCACCATTGGCGGTCTTTGGGGTGGGCAGTTTTACGGCAAGCCTTAGCAGCCAGCAATCCGTGCTGCTAAATGGGCTGCTCGGCGGCATGCTGGGCGGACCACTTAACCTGGATGCAGTGACTTATCGTGGCATCGCTGCCACCAAAATCACCTTGCACGACATCTTAGCCGTGTCCGGACAGGCGGGGACGCTGGAAGATCTGTTGAATACCAATATGCAAATTGGCGATTTACTCGACCTGATCGCCAGCGCGGCGGGCCAGAGTGGTGTTGCGAACCTGCAAGCAGTGTCGGCCATGCAGAGTATCGCGGCGATTGCCGTGAAGAATGTGCCCATCAGGCTGGGCGATGTACTGGCGGTGACCACGCCTGACCCTAATGCCGCCACCGCCGTGGCCCTGAATGCATTATCCCTGATTACGACAGCGGCCATGATCGCCAATGGCACCAATGCCATCAGCCTGCCATTGGCAATCAATATCGCCTCTATCGCCAACGTCAATGCACTAGTAACGGTGATTGAGCCACCGCAACTGAGCGTAGGCCCGGCAGCAGGCAATGGCAACTTATGTGCGATTGCGCGGACCGCGCAAATCAGGACCAAGGTTAGCGTCCTGGTCAATATTCCATTACTGGCACGCATAGACCTGGCATTGAATACCGAGGTCGCACAAGGCACTGCCGGGTTGCGCGCCATCCAGCAAAATGATGGCGTATCGGAGGTTGAAATAGAGGCCAGCCCAGGCATCGCAGCGCTCACACTCACCAATAACGCTGGCACCGGACCCGCCAGGGTGTCGACTTTGTTGAGTATCCCCATTGCAGATATAGGCTTAAACCTGCCCATCCAACCGGGCAATGCGCAAACCCTTGAATATTCAGTGGCCAATCCGGTGGAAAGTCACTTACCCCAAACGCAATCCGTCTCCAGCTCCGTAGGCAGCAGCCTGGAAAACGCCCTGGCCAAACCGGGGTCATTAAATATCACCATTCTGAGTGTGCTGAACCTGGGCCTGGTGAATACGGTCATTTCCACCATTGTCAGCCCGCTTTTAGGCGAGATTGGCCGTGTATTGCTAGACCCGCTGCTGACGCTATTAGGTATCCAGGTGGGTGGTATGGATGTCACCCTCGAAGATTTGCAATACCGTCAAGCCAAACCGTTGGCCATCTAAGCACGCTCTCATTTATGAGCCCAAAATAATGTTACCGCAGGAGAATCAAGTGACCCATCGCAAGGTGCTAGTGGCTGGTGCAACAGGCCTGGTAGGCTCGCATATCTTGCAGCGCCTGCAGCAAGACGACACAGTCTCAGAAATTCATTTGTTATCCAGACGCAAACTGCCACTCCAGCATGCCAAGCTTCACATGCACCTAGTAGACTTCAGCCACTTACCCAAACTGCCGCAGCTAGATGAAATCTACCTGGCGCTAGGCACCACCATTAAACAAGCCGGTAGCCGACAAGCATTTGAAGCCATCGACCTGGACGCGAATCTCGCGGTTGCAAATGCCGGGCTCGCAGCTGGCGCAAAGCGTATCGGATTGGTCAGTGCTATGGGCGCGGATATTGATTCAATGCTCTTTTATAACCGCATTAAAGGCGAGCTCGAAGCTGAGCTCTCAACGCTCCCATTGGAGGCATTGGTCATCGCGCGTCCCTCTTTTTTGCTGGGCGACCGTGAGGCATTAAAGCAGCCGCAACGGCGTGCCGAGAAACTGGGGATTTTAATCTTTACACTGTTAGCGCCGCTTTTACCCAAACACCTGCGTGCTGTAGAAGCCTCTAAAGTGGCGGCATGCCTGGCGACACTGGTGCCAGTAGCATCTGGCGAGCAAGTCATCCTCTCTGGAGATATCCAGCACTATTGATGCACCGCGCTGAAGGAAAGCACCACGCCCCACTCACCACCGCCAAATCCTCACGAAGAGTGGCGCATTTTTAGTGATACACTCGCCTGTGGTGTCACATAGTGACCTTAGACTAATGATTTAGATCTATCCGAGAACGACTAAACATGCATTCAAAACAATCCTTAGTCCTGATGGCTTTTACCATCTTAACCATGTCTGGTTGCACCACACAATCATGGTACGAAGGCGTCAAAGAAGGGGCAAGAAACAATTGCCGCAGCCAGCCGCCAGGTGAAGTCGAGTCATGCCTGGAGAAGCTGAACACCAAAACCTATGAGGAATATGAGAAAGCGCGCTCGGGTCAGAACTAAGCGCAGGCAGAGCATTGATAGCTCTACTCGGTAAAGGCTGGCTATCTCGCCATCACCGACTGAATCAAGGTTCTATTTTCTGACGAGACGTCCAGAAACTCCAGGTTGGTTCTAAAGCCCTTCATGCCACACAGTGATGAAAAAATCACCCGGCAATTAAACCGGTAATTGCGCAGTGCCGAGCCGACAAATACCGGCACATCGACATTGCATATCTGCCCTGGTTTATATTGCTTGTCAGCGAAAAGACTCATTCCCATAAGAGAAATATCATGCGTGAAGACGATATATTTATCGCCCGTACTATCGACTAGCTGCGATTTTTTGTGCCACGAGCGACGATTTTTGTCTATTGAGGTATTGTGCAAACTACTGGAAGACATGGCCTAATGCTGCTTACTTAACTGCCCGGCATTATATGATAGGCACTTGTTAAAAAGTTTGAATTTTCCGCTCAGGTAAATCAACTTTACGCATCCTATCCCGCCATAACAAATACATCAATAATGCATTAAAGTATCGAGACTCGTCATACACTTAAATCACACGCTCAATCGAAAATAAAAATGAATTTCCTTTTACCTATCACCCTTGGCGCAATGTTCATTATGGCAAACACCAGTTTAGCGGCCGAGGAAACACCTCAAGCAGCGACGATCAGATTGCCCGGCATTTATCACGTATGGGGAAAAGACACGCAAGACATGCCAGCCATCACGTTTGATGAGTTGGAGCAATGCATGAGCACGGATGCCACCATCAGGCAGCGATTTGACAGTTTTCAACTTGAAACCAAACGCATGAACGACGAAGTACTCAATGCCGAAAATCTCGTTCAGGCCAACCAGAATGCACGGCTTGTGCTGGAGAAAGAAGCAAGCGGTGTGCAGGCAGAAATTGTAGACATGAACGCACGCAATGACGCGCTCGCGAAAAGAAAACAAGTACTCTCTTCCCAGACCCGCCAGAGAGTAGATGCCGAGACAGCCAAAAAAATCAATCAACAAGTCGACCAATTTAATAAAGACACGCTGCAATTTAATGCCGACTCATCCGCGCTCGCAGAAAAAGCGCAGCAATTAAAAGCCAAACAACAGCAATTCAATGGCAGCCTGGAAGACTTAAAAAACCAGCTGGATCAGGTCAATGCCAAAACCAGTGCGTTTAATGAACGGAAAAAGACTTTTAACAATACGCTAGCCGCTTACAAAGACAAATGTACCGGTGCACATAAGCTAGAAAAGTAAAAAGGCACCTCGGAGGAGATGCCTTTGGCATTGAGATCAATATGCAGTTAATCGAATGCGGGTAGGGAATGTTTTACCCCGTTTAAAATAAGTCGCGCAAATATTACGCATCAGTTTAAACGGTCCTAGTGGCAAAGCACGCCCTGAACTGAATCATGCAGCGAAGCGGCCATTTTTCATATGGGAGATATTCCCTCATATGTCGGGAATACGCCCTAAGGCGCATGCATCACGTTCATCACCTGCAATCGCCGCGACTCCCCATTAGGGAATGGCCAATCAATTTCCTGGCCGACTTTTAACCCAAGCAAAGCAGTTCCCACCGGTGAAAATACAGAAATCTTGCCCTGCTTCAAATCAGCCTCGTCAGGAAAGCATAATTCCACTTCCCTTTTTAAATCGTTGCTTTTATCCAGGTAAATCACGCGTGAGTGCATTCTCACCACATCCTCAGGCACCTGATCCGCAGCAACGACCACCGCCCTGCCTAACTCATCCCGTAACAACTCATCATTTGCAAGCATGGATAAGCGTGCGTAGTCCTGATCCGACAATATTAAGTTTTCAGATTCCATATTTTCCAACCATACCAAATGCTAATCATCCCTGAAGGGCAAGCCAACAGAATAATCGGGACGGATGGAAAAAATAAGCCTGTTTAATAGAATATAACTGTTTCCAATCGAGCTACAATTACTTTGCGCCCTGACGAGCTAATCTTTATCCCAATAAGGTTCTGCGCCAAATCGTTCAGACAGATAGTCGATGAAAACGCGGGTTTTCAACGGCAGGTTACGCTTGGGTAAATACAATGCGTAGACGTGTTGCTCGACAGGTATATATTCAGACAACACCGATTTCAGGCGCTTGGCCTGCAGGTCTTTACCAATAATAAAGGTCGGCAATAGCGCTAAACCAAAGCCGCCCAATACTACCTGCGATAATGCTTCATCGTCATTGATTCGCAATCTGCCAGAGACATTTACCGTGACCTCGCCTTCAGGCCCATTAAAGCGCCACAGGCCTTTATCGCCAGAGTGAATATAGTCGAGGCAATTGTGATGAACTAACTCTTGCGGGGCGACCGGGATGCCATGACGCTCAAAATATTTGGGCGTTGCGCACAGGTTTCTGCGGATCGGCGCCAGCTTTCTGGCCACCAGACTTTGCGGCAAATCCCTGGTGATCGCAATCACGACGTCGTAACTCTCTTCAGTCATATCCACCAAGCGGTCAGTAATCGTCATATCGATTTCCAACTGCGGGTATCTATCCATAAACTCAGCAATGGCAGGCGCAACATGCAAAGTGCCAAAAGCCACAGAGGCAGCCACTTTGAGCACACCTCTGGGCTGCGCATTCAAGCTTTCAATCATCTGCTGCGCTTCTTCGGCTTCATCACGGATGCGCGTGCAATAGTCATAAAAGCTGGCGCCAATTTCGGTCAGGCTGAGATGCCGGGTACTACGATTCAACAAGCTCGCGCCCAGCGCATGCTCTAGCTTGGCCACCGCCTTGCTCACCGACGACTTGGTCATACCCAGCTTTCTGGAGGCCGCCGAAAAGCTTTGCTCATTGACCACATGGGCAAAAATGATCATTAGGTTCAAATCATACATACGCCGATTGTATCCCAATAAGAAACAGTTATATGCAATCTGAAGGACTAATTTTATCCACAGAAATGTATACCATACGACTTGAATGCATTTTCAACATGACGCATAAACAAGGATTCTGAGCCATGCATAAAGTCTTTTCCAATAGCAGATTATTCATCATGACTTATCTTGTCCTGGCTTTGCCAACCTATTTGGCTGACACCGGCATGATCGCAAACAGCTCACTACTGTATGCATTGTCTATGGTGGGGATATGGGCAATCTGCCTGATCAGAGGCACCATCATCGGCAAACATTGGCTGGTGCTCATCCCTTCCGTCGCCTTTGTGTTCGATTTAACGCCAGCCCTCGCTGCAATTACATTTGTGCCTTATTTGTATCACGCCCTGGCCATCCTCCTGGGCGCGGCCTCTCCTTCCATCGTCCTCTCCCATCGCGATACTTATAAAATGAGATGAATGTCATTTCAACATGGCATGAGAGGCAATAGAGGCCCCTCTGTACCTCGCTCATCATCGAGCGAATATCACGCACCCCGCACTCAAACTGCCGCTCAACCAACGATTCCCATCAGGGCATCCTCCGATACCAACACTTCAGCCCCCTTGCATTAGCCAAAAAAAATTTATACACTGTGAACAGACCTGTCTGCCTTGTTCTAGCCAACATCATCATATGAGGGTTTTGAATGAAGCCAGGTCAGGCGGCTTAAAGGCTATGCTTAATTAAAACAAAGACGGTTAGGGGAAATAAAAAATGAATCAAGATAAACATGCTGGCAATGTCATCTTACTGAGGACAGCTTGTATTACATTACTTGCGGGATTAGTGCTGGCCTGGTGCCTGGTAATGACCCGCGGCATGAAAATTCCTTACATGTTCAATCTCTTTGCCAGCACCGAAAACCTGTTGTCTGGCCACTTGGATTACTTGATGATGACCATGTTGTTATTAGGTTTTTACGCGTCAAAAATCCCCTTGCCTAAGTTTGTCCTCTGGCCGATGGCACTCGGCTCCATAGGCAACCCAACGGCTTTCCTGGTGTTGGCAATTGCCCCCAAAATCCATTCATTGCCATATATTGTATTTCTCTACACGACCCTATCGTTAACCACGTTTGGGTTTGGCATGGCCGCCATTAAAACGCTCAGATACTCCCTCAAGTAAATGCTCTCAGGAGCAAAACAATAATCTGAAGGGCCCGCCACGATGAGCATGCATCTCAAAAACTCGCAAACACAATATGGGTTGATCGCCAGAGTTTTGCACTGGAGCAGTGTTGCGATGCTATTGACGCTCATTGCGGTAGCTAGCCAGTTTGCAGATAAAGATCCCGGCCCTGAGAAGTCAGGGCTCATCTCCCAGCACGCCTCCATTGGCATGCTGTTATTAATACTGATGCTGGCCAGATTGACATGGCGAAATCTGAATCCGAATCCCATTCACTCTTACAGCATCAAAACCTGGCAAAAACTGGTGGCGATTTCCCTGCATCGATCCATATACCTCATCATCATGACACAATGTGTTTTGGGTATCTTGATGCTGTTAACCAGCGGCGAAGCCATTCATTTTTTTGGTCTATTTGAATTACCGCCATTGCTTGAACGGGCTCATCCCATTCACCAGACAGTCCTAGGGATTCACTACCTGATCTCGGTCATGATTTACCCCTTGTTCGCTGTCCACATTACGGCGGCCATCTACCATCAAATTTTTGGCCTGGTAGAAGACCATTAATGCATAAAAACATCCTGACGGCAGTGTTTCAAAAAAGACCCCGGTACGAGGTTTATTTTCATATGTCAATCAGCCATGTAGATAAAAAACCCTCGGTAAAAATAATCTACTATAAACAGCTAATGTAATGGCGTCTGGTAGCGAAACGATCCCGGGGTAACACCCATCCACTCTTTGAACGCTCTATTAAAAGAATTTACATCCTGGAATCCGAGCAGATACGCAATCTCCCCGTGAGCCATGGTTGGTTTCCCAAGATAGTAAATGGCCAACTCCTGGCGGGTTGCGTTCAATATAGTGGAAAAGCTGCTTCCTTCATCACTTAACTGACGCTGCAAAGTGCGCGTGCTGAGCGCAAGCTGCTTTGCAACATGACCGATAGCAAACTGCCCAGCAGGCAAACCTTCCAATAGCGCGGCTTTCACCCGCTCACTAATGCTGGCAGTTGAATCCAGCTTTGCCAGGCGTTGGCGCAGACCATCCTCAAAGAACTCCCACATTGACTCATTAGCCGTCATAAATGGACGAATACCCTCCTGACTAGAGAAAGATATTTTGATATCAGCATGTTTGCTTTGTTTAGGTTTGACGCCAAAGAACGCTGTGTACTTATCCAATTGAGCTGGCAGTTCGGGTAGAAGGACTTCTTCTGGTTTGACCAAATAACGGGTGCCTAACCTCACTAACTGCGTAATAAATACCAGCTCAGTAACTGCTAGATTGCGAGGGATCATTAGATCCTGACCATAGCACTCCAATGAGATTTCCGTGGCCTTTGTATTGACTGCCACATGCAAATACATGGGACCAACCAGCCGCTTAAAAGCGGATAGTCTTTGCAGTGCAATATTCAAATTAGGACTGCATAAACTGGCAAATACAGCCGGGGCAAATCCTTCAACTGAAATAATTTGGCCTATCTTTAGAGGCAAATCCTCAGTCCCATCGGCACGCTCAAGCGCATCCCATAACTGAAAATACTGCTTGGCATCGACCGCCGCATGTTTGCGGGAAAACAGGTCTAGCGGGAGGCCAGCTAATCGCAGCACATCCTCGGGATTAATCCCAAGGTCACTGATTAATAGGCGCCAGCCTGGTTGCACAGTAAATTGCACGACTCTTTTCAATGCGTGGATCCTTCTGGGTTAGCGTCTCTTTGGTTGAGGGATTTGGCCATGATCAATGAGCTGTTGGAACATGGCATTGACGGTTTCATCCATCGGTCTATAGGACATTCCTAACTCTCGAATACTCTTTTCGTTACTAGCATGCCACGAATAACCTACATTGCGGGCAACAAATTTCCGTGTCGTGGTTTTGTCAGCCAGTGGGCCAATTAACCATATCAACCATTTTGGTAACGTTTTTGACGGAATGGGATATTCACTATATCGATGCTGTGAATCGCCACTAATTTACTAGACACCTTTAAGCCGTAATAATGGCAATAAAAGAAAGGTGCAGTATGAGTGGTAA
>NZ_JBKOUE010000007.1:0-217663 GCF_046765995.1 Methylophilus sp. 'Pure River'
TTTTTAAAGAACATCAGCTTTTCGCTGTTTTCGTTACCGTTATTTCGTAACGAGGTGCGCATTATACAGAGGTTTTTCGTTCGGTCAAGCATCAAATTCATTTAATTTTAAAACGACTTTTTGCTTGGTTGCGGGAACAGGATTTGAACCTGTGACCTTCGGGTTATGAGCCCGACGAGCTGCCAGACTGCTCCATCCCGCGTCCGAATCGACTAGTAAAACTTGTGTTGCGTCGAGAGGTGAGACTATAGCAAAGTTTCAAAAACAGTGTCAACAGTTATTTGCTAATTTCATGCATATTGTAGAGTGCGGCGTATTTGCCGCCAGCCTGCATGAGTTGCTCGTGCTGCCCCTCTTCCACGATTTGACCTTGATCCATCACAATAATTCGACTGGCATGTTGTATGGTCGTTAAGCGGTGGGCGATCATGATGGTGGTTTTGCCCTGCATGAGCTGGTTTAAAGCCGCCTGCACTTTGTGCTCGGATTCGTTGTCCAGTGCTGAGGTCGCTTCGTCCAGAATTAATATAGGTGCATTTTTGAGCATCGCACGCGCAATCGAGAGCCGCTGCCGCTGGCCGCCTGACAGGCGCAGGCCGCGGTCACCAATATGGGTATCCAATTGTTGCGGCAGCTTTTCGATAAACTCCCAGGCATACGCTGCCTTGGCCGCAGTAATCACAGCCTCTTTCGTGACTCCACGCAAACTACCGTAAGCAATATTGTTGTATATCGTGTCGTTAAACAGCACAGTGTCCTGACTGACCAGTGCAAATTGCTGCCGCAAATGTGGCAATGGCAGTTGCTGGATGTCGATGCCATTGATCGTGATCTTGCCTTGCTGTATTTCGTGGAAGCGCGGCAACAGATTGACCAGCGTGGACTTTCCCCCGCCCGACATGCCAACCAGCGCAATACTTTCCCCCGCCTGGATCGTCAGGTTGAGTTGCTTCAATGCCGCATGCTGCCCATAAGGATATTTAAAAGCCACATTCTGCAATTGAATCTCTTTAATGGGCGCCCCCAATAGCAACTGCCCCTGATTGCTTTCTGCCGGGGTATCCAGCACGGCAAATACACTCTGGCAGGCGGTCACCGCAATTTGTACATCTTCGTTGACAGAAGCAATGGCTTTCACCGGGCCAATCAACATCAGCAAGGCACCGATAAAGGCGGCGAACTCGCCGGCGGTGAACTCGCCGGCGGCATAATAAATGACCGTCCCCAACGCGATCGCTGCCAACACTTCGACAAACATACTATTCAAGCCGGAAATGCGCCCTAGCCTCACCATCATCTGCCGATTTGTTGCGGCAATATTACTGAAACGCTGATATTCATAGGCTTGGCCATTAAATACCTTGACCACACGCTGGCCGCTGGCGGCTTCTTCAATGACTTGCGTCATATCAGTCATACTGGCTTGCACCTGCTTGCCGGAGTTGCGCAGCTTGGGCGTCATTTTCTTCAGGTAGCGGGTAATCAGCGGCGCCAGCATTAAAAACACCATTGTCAGCTTCCAGTCCAGATACAACATATAAGCCACAATGCCAATAATGGTCAGGCTGTCGCGGATGGAGGAAATAATGACTTTGGTGACCGCACTATATAGTTGCTCGCAATCAAAGGTCATTTTGGTGGTGATATTGGCGATGGCATGCTGGTCAAAAAAACTGGCGGGTAGCGTGAGCATATGACCAAACACATGATTGCGTACATCTTCAATCACTCGCCGCCCGACGATACGCATCAGGTAGTTGGAGCCAAACCCGGCCAGCGCCCGCACAAATAACAGGCCACACAGCATGGCAGCCAGATACATGCGTGAATTATTTTCTGCGTGACCGGCAAAGCCTTCATCTGTCACATGCTTGATCGTACTCAAAAAGCCAGTATTACTGGCGGAGAGCACCACCAGGCACACCAAGGCCATGGCAAATGTCAGCCAATAAGGCTTGATATAGGCCATCAGCCTGGCTAATTGTGTGTAAGCGCTCTGCGTATGATTCATGAGGATTATTTATACCTGTTGTAGCTTTACATAGATGCTGGCCATGCACTTATTTGCCCGTTTGAAGCAGCAATGTGTGCAATCTATCCACCACTTCTTGCACGGTGATGCCAGAAATGCTCTGTTGCGGATCCTGGATAAAATACGCCTGCGTGGACCACGGCAAGTAGCGCCCAGGGGAGCCTGGCCCGAACAGGGTGAAGGTAGGCAGCCCAGCGGCGGCAGCCATATGGCCCAGGCCAGAATCATTGCCCAGATACACATGGCATTGTTTAAGCAGAGCGTAGGATTGCGGCAGGCTCAAACGACCACACGCATCGTAGACCGGCAGGGTAGCCTGCGCAGTAAAATGCTTTGCCAGTGAGCAATCAGCCGCACTGCCCAGTAAAACGACGCCATCAATGTGCGCAGCCAAGGCATTGGCGACGGCCACATAACGTTCAACTGGCCAGATTTTTCCGGAAAAATTTGCCCCTGGCCCAATCGCCAGCCAGCGCCCTGGTGTTGAAAACTGCGCGGCCACGGTTTGCTGATCTTGCTCGCTGGCCCATAACTGCACAAGCGGCGTGCGACGGCCAACCAAGCCGTGTATGGCTGCCAGGTGTTTTTCTACCGAATGCAAGTGCAAAGTATTTTGATTGGATAACTTTTTGAATTTCTGCTTTCCGCGTAGCAAATACAGCAGAAAGTCGGTGCGTAAATCCACAATGACGTCGTAATTCGTTTGCCTTAACGCAGCAATCAGTTGCCAATAGCCTTTCCAGCCGCTCTTTTTGTCCCGTTTCAACAATCGGCCCATATAAGGGCATGGTTCAAACAAGGCTGATGAGCGGACATCACAGACCAGATCTATCCGCGCATCAGGATATTGGGCATGCAAGGAAGCCAGTACTGGCGTAGTCATGATGGCATCGCCTATATTCGAGAGTGTTACAACCAGGATGCGTGCGCAGGTCATAAAGGGACGTCCAACATCATGCAACCGGCAAACCGATGGCGTTAAGCGCTGACATGAGCTGCTGACGCAAACGGGTTTCTGAAAAATGCATTTGATACCAACCATGCGCAGCCTGCCCCTGGTCACGTGCACAACGCGACCACTGCACCACAGCCTCGGCCAGCGCAACCGGATTAGCGGCTTCAATTTGCCACAACCCTCGCGGCCTGTCATGGCTTAACTCAACCGGATAAGCCGCGCTTGCACGTGTAATCACCGGTTTTGCACAAGCCAGTGCTTGGAATACTTTATTGGGAATCACTTGTGCAGCTTTCTCCGAATCCCCAAATACGCCCAGCACAATATCCGCTTGCGCGATGCGGTGTGGCAGTTGCGTATAAGGAATGCCCGCCTCAAACCGCACATTCGCCATGCCCGCCGCCTGTTGTTGTGCACTGGCTTTTTCTGGCCCATCCCCCAACAGCACCCATTGAATATGGGACTGGCCAGCGGTCATTTTGGCGGCATTGATCACGGTTGCGACCCCATGCAAGGCAATAAAGCTGCCATAAAACAATACTTCAATCGCCGCCGGACACGGCTCAACCTCCACCGGGGTAAACAAGGGCTGCTCAGCGCCTACATAGACACAGGCCGTTTTTGCCGGTGACAACATGAAGCGCTGCGTAAACATGTGCTGTTGTGGCTCAGTATCCAGCAATACCATATCCACCGTTTGCAGCCACTGTGACTCGCGGCGCAATAGTTGTTGGGCCTGCCTGCTATCAACCGCAAACTTCCGCCGCTCATACACCTGTTTTTGCCAGGCGCTAATCAGAGGGTCAAACAACACAGGAATATTTCTCTTGCGCGCCCATCGCGTGGCGGCTGCCACATCGCGATGCCGGAAACAGGGCACCCACACCAGGTCTGCGCGCAGGCCTTTTAACTGTGCCTCAATATCGGCCAGGGCACTGATGCGCGGTGAAAAATCAATCAGCTCATAGCCCATAGATTGCAGCAATTGCCGACAAATCCGGTTGCGCGAATAATTGCGGTCTGACCGCCCCCACCAAATCACCTTAGGCATGCCTGGCCTCAGCCAAATAAGGCAGGATGCGTTGCGGGGTGAGTTGTTGCATACAGCTATGATGGCTGCACTGCTTGGCGTAACAGTTCTTGCACGGGAGGTCCAGTTGCACGGCCTGCACCTGCTGGCCTGGTGGTTTCACCCGCAAGGGATTGGTCGGGCCACAGATCACCGTCATGGGCGTGTGCGTCGCCGCGGCCAGATGCGCGGTCCCTGTATCATTAGCCACAATCGCACTGGCATGCGCGCAGATGACAGGGACTTCAAGCAAACTGGTCTGCCCGCATAAGTTCACCACTTGTTGCGGATATGGGCGGGCAATTGCCAGGCACTCTTCCGCCTCATCACGTCCGCCAAGCAAAACCACGCGTTGGCCCTGCTGCAGATAATACTCAACTAAGGCGCCATAATTGGCAGCCCCCCAACGCTTGGTCAGGCCACTGGCATGGCTACCACACAAAAAAACCACAAACGATTTTGATTGCAAACCATGTTGCGACAACAACTGCTCGGCAGCCGTCACTGAAGATGGCGCAATATGTAACTTGGGACCATGCGTGTGCAAAGGAATACCGGCCGCCAGCAAGGTTTGCTGCATGATTTGGAAACTGTGTGCCTGTGGCAGGCGCTGCGGCTGACGAATGGTGTAAGGGAAACGCGGATGATTACCCAATAACCAAGTTGGAGCCTTGCCCATCAAACGGAGCATCGCCAGCAAACCACGGCTTTTATCGTTGGTTTGCAGGTCAATAATCAAATCGTATTGCATAGAAACTACTTCTGCCAGCCACTGTTTGTACGCGCGCCAGCGGCCTGGCTTTTGCTGCAAGTTCACGCACCACACCCGCTGAAACCTGGGATCATCCGCAAATAGTGATTGCCAGGCTGGCATGGTGTTCAAGTGCAATTCGGCCTGCGGAAAAGCCTGCCGGATATCCTCCATGATGACGGTACTGATGACGATATCGCCCATACCGCCCCACTTCATGATGAGGATGCGCCTAATGGCCGGGTCGCGTGGCAAGTCGCGCACGACGGTGTGATCCAGCCTAGCGCTCAAACAATCGACATCCTGATATGACATCAACCTAGGTTGGATGGTCATCTTGGCTCCGCTCCAGGCTGGCAATAAACGCGCAGGCCAGTAACAGTAATACCGGAAACCACCAAGGCACCAGCATCGGCTGTGTGGTATTGATCGGGAAATAAATCACCATCAACGGCAAGGCGTAAGGCCAGGCCTGAGATTGATCAGCGACTGTTGCCTGCCTAAACCAGCGTACACATAACACGATGATACAGACCAAGCCCAGGCCACCCACCAGCCCGGTTTCAGCCAGCCATTCAACGTAGATATTGTGGCTATGCGTACGGTTAGCCACAAAACGGTCATCCGTGCGGCTAGCATACTGCGCATAGGCACGTTTGTAGTTGTTGCTGCCAATGCCGGTGAGCGGTTCGGCTTGCCACATATGCAATCCGGTTTCCCACAGGTTAAGGCGATAGGTCAATGCGTGATTAAAGCGGTCGAATGTCGTCTGCTCCGACGCTGCCATGGTTTGTGTGGCCTGAAGTTTTGTTTTGGCCAATTGCGGATTTAACAAACTGGAAAATACTGCAACCAGCAGTGGGATAGACAACACCGCCAGCCAGGCTTTCCACCCAGGCTGGTGACGCCATAATCCCAATAACAACAGCAACATATAAATATAGAGATAGCCGCGGGCACCCGATAACACCACCACCACTCCCGCACCCAGCAGCATTGCCCAGGCCAGCCAGCCATATTTAGGCTGCCAGTGATAAAAAATAAGGGGTAACACAGCCAACATCAGGATGCCTTGGTGCAAATCGCTGAACATGCCGGTAATCCGGCCCTCAGGCGTTTTGGGCATGCCCAGCATATCTACCCCGAACAGGTATTGAATCGCACTATCTAATATCCACAGGGCAATGACCCAACCCAGCCAGCGCGCGAGTAACTGCCTGACCAGCGCCTGCTGTAACAACACAACCAGGGTCACGCCTGCCAGGTACATCAGGCCAAACCAGGCGATAGCGGCAAATGTGGCTTTGACATCAAAGGCATGCAGCAATGACAACCACATCGGCAACCATAACAGCAAAAACACGACGGTCCAGCGGCGCACTGCACGCTGCTCGCGTAATGCTGAAAGCTTTACCAATAACAATCCCCCACCGACCATAGCCAGTAACAAGGTGGGCAATCTTGCGCCACCAGAAAACGGGCTCCAGGCAATGATCATCACGGCAAATAGCAAGCAGGCATTGGTCAATATGCGCGGCATGGCGAGGGAGGTATTTGAGTGAATAATCATGGTCAATCTCCTCGCCCGGCATCGTCCATCACATCCTGGTACACATCCAGTGTTCTCTGCTGCATCACTTGTAATGAAAAATGCGTATTAGGCAACACAGTGGGCGCTTGTGCCAACCAGCTCAGTGTCAGCATGGCGACTTCGGCCACATTACCCACTGGCACGGCGCCTTCTGGCAATAGTGCCGCCAATTGCTCGGCCACCCCGCCATGCGCATAACCGATCACCGGCACGCCCAAACTCAAGGCTTCCAGCGTGGTGCGGCCAAACGCCTCAGGCTCGGTCGATAAGGAGTACACAATACTCGCCATCGCCATGATCTGTTTCACGTCCTGACGATAACCGGTCAACGTGATGTGTTCAGCCAAACCGGCCGCATGAATTTTCTGCTGCAAACACTCGGCAAACGCCTGTTTGTCAGCGGCCACTTCGCCGACCAGCAGGGCATGTACATCCGGATGCTGTTGACAAACAATGCGCAACATATCCACAAAATCTGTCGCGCCTTTCCAGCGCGAAATTCTGGCGGGCAACACAAGCAGGCGTTTGCCGCGTGTATGTGGGTATTCGGCAAACCAATCCTGCTTCCAGCCATCGTCCGGCTGATAGCCGGGCCGGTATTCAGCGGTATCCACGCCGCGGTAGATTAGCTGCATTTTTTGTGGATCTACCTGATAGGCGCGTTGTGCATAAGCCAGTATCGTTTTTGAAATCACAATCACGCGCTCACCGCAGGTCATGATGCGGCTATACCGACCTGGCCGGTAATAGCCATGCACCGTGGTCACCAGGCGCGGACGTTGTGCCGCAGGCATGCCTTTCCAGGCCAAATAAACCACCCATGCCGGAAAACGCGAGCGCACATGCACAATATCGACCTGCTCACGCTGCCAACATTCACGCAATTTGGGGATCAATAAAAAAGTCAGTAATGATTTGCGACCAATCGGGTAAGTCAAATGGCGGCTCCCTGCCGCCTCTAGCGCTGGCACCATACGCCCACCCGCCGACATCACTAAAGAGCGATGACCTTGAGCGACCAGGTGCGACGCAATCTCCAATGTGCCCCGCTCCACCCCGCCCGATTGCAAGGCGGGTAATACCTGTAACACTGTCAGTTTTCGCAAAACTAAAATTCAACCACTAAAATTTAACCACTAGCATTCGATCATCCACTCGTGATCATCAGGCTAAGCGCGAGACCAGGCGACCGCGTGCAGAACGATGATTGAAATGAGCCAGCAAAGCATCACTGCAACGGCTAGCTTCATTAAACCCCAGCACAGGCCGCATAAACTGGCGGTATAAACCGTAAGGGTCGTAACGCGTGACCAGTTGGCGGTCGATTAACTTTTCGATGCCGCGGCTGACTCGGCTCTTGCCTTTGGCCGAGAGACTAATCAGGCCGACCGCCACTTGCGCCGTCAGTGCTTCGTAGACCATGGATACCGAGTCTTCAGTAACCCAGGCGCTGGATACCGTTGCCAGGGTGGTTTGCACCCAGTCTTTATGTGTATCGGCAATCGGGATAATCGCCAGGTTAGCTAGTTTGACGCGCTGCATGGCCGACACAAAACTGGCGGGCGTTCGTCTGGAAGTGGTTAATATAAAATTGACGTCAACATGCTTGCGCACCAGGTCATACACCTGTGCAATCACGCCCAGTTCATCCCAGTGAAAATGCTTGCTGGGACCACCGACCATAATCAGCACCTGGTTGCTGTCTTTTTTTTCCGCGCTTACAGGCTGGATATGGTTAATCACCCCACGTGTTTCGATAAAACTGGAAAAGCCACGGTATTGGTCGTGCTCAGGAATCAGGCAGACATCGAATAGTTCGGCAGGCAGGCTCGGCTGCATCATACACACGGTTTGTCCACCGTAAGCACGCTTGGCCGCAAGCATATGGCCGTGTGTAGCATGGCCCGCACCCACAATCAAATCCGGCTTAGGCAGCGACTTGCCAGCAGGCCAGACTCCCGCCGCTAGGTATAACCAGCCAGCGCCGCTACGGCCCACAGGAATATCCACCACTTGCATCGCCAGGCGCTGCTGCATGGCATTGACCAGGCCTAAGGACTGATGCTCATGGCCCGGTTTGCCGTCCAGCAGACGCCAAACCACGAAAGAATTAATTGAAGAGTTTTGACTGCTCATTTGCACCACCTGCACATGCCGTGCAGATTAGAGGTGCATCATGACAAAATGATTAAAATAAAAAGAAGGAATTATGTCGACACACCCGCGCCGACGCGCGGGTGCAATATAGAAGCTGATGAGAGTCGGCTACTTGGCAGCACCAAATACCTTTTTGAGCAGATTACTGGCCTGGCCCATCGGGTCCTGGCGAATGGCGGCTTCTTCTTTGGCAATCATCAGGTATACACCATCCAGTGCCTTCTGCGTCACATACTGGTTAATATTGGCATCCTCTTTTTTAATCACGCCAAACTTGCTGCCCATTTCGGCATATTTATTATAGGTGTCTGCCAGTTGCACATTGGCCGTGGCTTTTTGCACGATAGGCAGGAACTTGGCCGCCATATCGGTAGAAGTGGTTTTCTTGAAATATTGCGTGGCGGCATCTTGCGGACCGGTGAGAATATTTTTGGCATCGGTCACACTCATTTGCTTAACCGAATTCACCAATAACGTTTTGGCCTCAGGCACGGCCTGTTCGGCGGCGCGGTTCATTTTTAAGATCAACTCATCGGCCTGGCTGCCCATACCCACCATGCGCATGCCTTTTTCAATTTTCTTTAATGAATCCGGCAACGGGATTTTGACCTCTTTATTGCCCATAAAACCATCGGTCGTGCCCAACAGGCCAACGGCTTTACTCACGCCCTGGTTAAGCGCCTGCTTGAGGCCGTCGCTGGTTTCCTGTTCGCTCAAGTTACTGACGGCGCTACTATTACCACCACTGCTACTGGACGAGCTACCACCGACTTTTTCAACAATATCGCCCAGGCCTTTGAGGTCCAGCGCTTGTGCATCTGTGATTAATAAACCGGCCAACAATACCCATGCTGTGTTTTTCATGATAACGCTCTTTAACAAGTTAAATGCAGTGTACCCATAAAGCACAAAGCAAGTCCAGATGGACTTGCTTTGTTGACGCTGCCAGATAAAAAATCAGGCTTTAAATGGTGAAACCTGCCAGATACGTTGTGCGTAATCAGCAATCGTGCGGTCACTGGAGAATTTTGCCATGCGCGCCACATTTAAAATCGCCATGCGTGACCAGGCCTCTTCATCCTGATACAAGGCAGCCACTTTTTCCTGTGTGGTGACATAGGCAGCGTAATCCGCCAGCAACAGGTATTGGTCACCCTTATGCAACAAGGTGTCGACGATGGCCTGGTAACGGCTAGGCTCTTCTACCGAGAAAAAGCCGTTACCTATCATGTCTATGACTTGTTTCAGCTCGCTGTTGCCATGGTAATAATCCCACGGGTTATAGTTGCTGGCTTTGAGTTGTGCGACTTCAGGCGTGGTCAGGCCAAAAATAAAGATATTCTCGTCGCCAACCTCTTCCTTGATCTCCACATTAGCACCATCCAGCGTGCCTATGGTCAACGCGCCATTCAACGCCATTTTCATATTACCGGTGCCGCTGGCCTCGGTGCCTGCGGTTGAAATCTGCTCAGACAAATCCGCCCCCGGGAACAGGATTTCTGCCGCACTGACCTCATAGTTGGGGTAGAACACCACTTTCAACTTGTCATTCACGGCTGGGTCATTATTGATCATGGTCGCCACATCGTTAATGAGGCGGATAATCTGCTTGGCCAGCCAATAGCCTGGCGCAGCCTTACCGGCAAAAATGACCACACGCGGCGTGTGCTGACTCACTTGTCCGCTACGGATACGGTTATACAAAGTGATCACGTGCAACACATTTAATAACTGACGCTTGTATTCGTGGATGCGTTTAATCTGCACATCAAACAAAGCATTGGTATTAATGGCGATGCCTGTTTTTTGCAGGATTTTGTCGGCCAGGCGTTGCTTGTTGGCTTTTTTAACCTCACGGAACGCTTTTCTGAACGCGGCATTATCAGCAAGCGGCTCAATCTTTTTGATCAAACTCAGGTCTTTCTGAAAACCAGCGCCAATATGCTTGGTTAACAATTCCGTCAGCAAAGGATTGGCCTGGTTTAACCAGCGACGCGGTGTAATACCATTGGTCACATTGGTAAACTTGCCCGGGTAGATTTTATTAAAATCAGCAAACAAGGTAGTTTTCAATAACTCACTATGCAGCTCGGCCACGCCGTTGACGGTATGGCTACCGACAATCGCCAGGTGCGCCATGCGTACGCGGCGGCCATGCGTTTCATCAATAATAGAAACGCGTTGCAACAAGGCAGTATCGCCAGGGAAATGCTGGTTAACCATCTGCAAGAACTGATGGTTGATTTCGTAAATGATTTCCAGGTGACGTGGCAATAACTGCGCGAATAAATCGACCGACCAGGTTTCTAGTGCCTCGGGCATCAGCGTGTGGTTAGTATAAGCAAACATTTTGGTGATCAACTTCCAGGCTTTGTCCCATGGCAAGTGATAGTGATCTACCAGTTGATGCATCATTTCCGCAACCGCAATCGCCGGATGTGTATCGTTTAACTGGATCGCCACTTTTTCCGGCAAGGTATTCCAGTCAGCGTTGTAGTTGGTGAAGCGGTGCAGAATATCCTGCGTTGAGGCAGAGACAAAGAAGTATTGTTGCTTCAGGCGCAATGCCTTGCCAGACTCAGAAGTATCGTTGGGATACAGCACTTGTGAAATGGTCTCGGCGCTATGGCGGCCTTCAACCGACTTCTCGTAATTACCTTCATTAAAGTGTGCCAGGTCAAACTCGTTCGTCGCCTTGGCCGACCATAACCGCAGGTTGTTCACGGTTTGCGTGCCATAGCCAGGCACCGGCACATCATACGGCATGGCCACCACGGTTTCGTGGTCTACCCAGTGATGCTCAATGCCGTGTTCGGTATGCACATGCAACACGCGGCCATAAAACTTCACCTCACAGGTATGCTCAGGGCGCTGCACTTCCCAAATGTTCTGGTAGCGCAACCAGTTGTCCGGGTTTTCTTTCTGCTGGCCGTTCTCAATCGTTTGTCTGAACATGCCATAGTCGTAACGAATACCATAGCCGGTCGCCGGAATATCCATAGTCGCCATTGAGTCGACAAAGCACGCGGCCAGTCTGCCCAGGCCACCGTTACCTAAAGCAGCATCCGGCTCCAGCTCGGCCACGCCTTCGAGCTTCTGGCCAATCTCCTGCAAGCCCTCGCTTAGTTCCGGTGCAATGCCCAAATTAAGTGCGGCGTTAGACAGCATGCGGCCAATCAAAAACTCCAGGGAAAGGTAATACACACGCTTGGTATTAGCATCACGGTAAGCATCGCGCGTATTCACCCAGCGGCTCATCAAGTGGTCACGCACGGTAAAGGCCGCAGTCTGGTACCAGTCGCGTGTCGTCGCCCATGAGTTGGACTTGCCTAATGAAAAAGTGAGATGGTTACGTAATGCTTGTGGGATAGGTAATTGTTCGAGTACGAATTCGTCAGCCGCTTGGGCACTGTCAGGTTGTTGAGCGTTTTTACGTGTTTTTTTCACATTGGCAGTCATACATCTTCCCCTGGGGTGTTGATCACAAATTTGCTTTAAGTGAGTCAAAAGCAAAAAGCAAGCCTACAACAAGAATGTGTCAGACATAAAAAAGGCCACAAAATTCATGTTGTGGCCTTTGATTATAACGCCCGAAAGCGGCGTCAATAAAAAAGTTTTACAGTTTCCAGGTATAGGCAATGCCCAGTGCATCCTGATACATCTTCAAATTGGCCTCACCGCCACCAAAGGCAGCAGGAATCGAACCACTTCCATCCACTTTGTTTTCAAATGCATGGGTATAAGAGAATGACAGTTCAGACTGTGGGCTTAATACCCAAGTCGCGCCAAGTGATACGTGATCTTTCACCACTCCTGGCGCCAGGATATTCAACAAGGTATCGCCACGACGGATAGGCTGGTCGACATGGTTAAACCCAGCACGCAAGGTCAAGGTCGGACTGTATTGATACAAAGCACCAATCTTATACACCTTGGCGTCTTGCCAGTTAAAACCGGCACCATTGTCATTACCCAGGCCATTAAACAAATTCGTCAGTGAAGCATTACCCACTGCATCCACTTCACTATAGTTAATGCGCTGAAAGTCTGCCGCCAGCGTCAATGCCGGGGTCGCTTTCACTGCGATCCCCACGCCATAGGTAGATGGAATATCAAAGTCACCCTGCTCGGCAAACAGGCCTTTGTATTTATCAAACTTACTCATATAAGTACGACTCTGGTAAGTTGCGCCCAAGGTCACGGTATCGGTGATTTCACCCAGCCAGCCAATATGCACGCCTGCGCCATAAGAGTTGTCATGCCCGTTATTGGTCACCCGCCCTGGCGCGGCGCTAAAGCTTGCATTATCAAAACCTTGTAAGCCTTTGGCCTCAAAGCGCTGGTAAGCCAGGTTTAATGAAGCACCGATAATATGCTTTTCAGACACTTTCCAAGTAGCCGTTGGTGCCACAAATACCTGAATCAAGTCCACCCCGGCACGGCCCTGGCTTTGGAACAGTGGAATACCGTTTTTGTAATCGGTATTCATACCACCGTTGCCATACACACTCACACCCAGCGTCACATCTTCAGAATATTGTTTGTTGTAGCCAAACTCAGGGATCAAGAAATTCTGCGTATCGTTGCCTTTGTAGGTGCCATTTGCACTTGGTGAAGGACTACCTTCTAACTCAGACTCCCGCACCGGCCGGAACCATGTCACCCCCGCATCAATGCGGTCACCAACTTTCCCCAGACCCGCCGGGTTAGCCGCAGCCGCCAATGCATCTTGCGGCAAGGCAATGCCTACACCAGCAACGCCTTGGGCACGCACGCCATAGCCATGCGCAAAATAACCATCGGTTGCCCAAGCACTACCAAATGAAAACGAAACCAATAATGGAATCACTGCGGCCACACTGCGTATCATGACATTCACCTCTGTTTATACGGTTCTCGCCATGTACTCTAGCAAAGCCATTTAATATCAATAAATAATAAATATAAATATATTTATAACTTTTAGATATAAAAAATAAAGCCCGCCAAGGCGGGCTTTATCAAAGCTCATAACAAAACTACAGAATCAGGCTGTTCATGCGTTTGACAAAACTGGCCGGATCTTCCAGTTGTCCGCCCTCAGCTAACAAGGCCTGGTCAAACAACACATGCGCGTAGTCGGCAAATTTGGTGTCGTCAGCTTCGGCCTTGAGTTTTTCAACCAGCCTGTGACCAGGGTTAATCTCGAGGATAGGTTTGCTGTCTGGCGCTTTCTGGCCTGCAGCCTTCAGGATACGCGCCAAATTACCGGACAAATCATGCTCGCCAGCCACCAGACACGCTGGTGAGTCGGTCAGGCGATGCGTCACTTTGACTTCTTTGACACTCTCGCCCAGCGCGGTTTTAATGCGCTCAACTAAATCCTTAGCCTGCTCTTCAACCTGCTTTTGTGCTTCTTTGTCGGCTTCGTCTTCCAGTTTGCCTAAATCCAAATCGCCTTTGGCAATCGACTGCAATTTCTTGCCTTCAAACTCGGTCAAGCCGCCCAGCAACCATTCATCTACCTTGTCCGACATCAGCAACACCTCAATGCCTTTTTTGCGGAAGATTTCCAGGTGCGGTGAGTTTTTCGCCGCGGCAAACGTATCGGCTGTGATGTAGTAAATGGCTTCTTGCTCAGGCTTCATGCGCTCGATGTAGGCTTTGAGCGACACGTTTTGTTCCTCGGTATCGGCATGGGTAGAGGCAAAGCGCAGCAAGCCAGCGATCTTGTCTTTATTGGCAAAGTCTTCGCCGGGGCCTTCTTTAAGCACACGGCCAAACTCGTTCCAGAACTTGGCGTAGTCTTCTGGTTTGTTTTCAGCGACATCTTCAAGCAAGCTCAATACTTTTTTCACAGAGCCATTTTTAATCGCTTCCACGTCGCGGCTGTCCTGCAAAATTTCACGCGATACGTTCAACGGCAAATCAGCTGAGTCAATCACGCCGCGCACAAAGCGCAGGTATTGCGGCATCAGCTTTTCTGCATCTTCCAGAATAAATACGCGCTTCACATATAACTTGATGCCCTGACGGCGATCGCGGTCGTATAAATCAAACGGTGCCTTGCCCGGCACATACAGCAATGAAATATATTCCTGCTTGCCCTCTACGCGGCTGTGCGTATAAGCCAGCGGGTTTTCGTAATCGTGCGAAACGTGTTTGTAAAACTCGTTATACTCTTCTTCAGTGATGTCGCTTTTGCTACGCGCCCACAATGCCGAGGCTTTATTGATGGTTTCATCTTCATCGGTAGTCACCATCTGGCCGCCTTCGCCATTCTCGCCATCTTTCCATTCGGATTTCTTCATGACGATAGGCAAAGTGATATGGTCAGAATACTTGCGGATGATAGTTTTCAGTTTCCAGTCGTTGAGGAACTCATCTTCACCTTCGCGCAGATGCAAAATGACCTCAGTACCACGACCGGCTTTTTCAGTGGTTTCAATGGTGAAATCACCTTCACCGCCAGATTCCCATTTAATGGCTTCGGTTTCACCGGCACGGCGTGTAATCAGCGTCACTTTGTCGGCAATGATAAAGCTGGAGTAAAAACCAACGCCAAACTGGCCAATCAGGTTGGCATCCTTGGCTTGATCACCGGTCAGGTTCTGGAAGAACTCTTTGGTACCAGATTTGGCAATGGTGCCGATGTTGTTAATCACCTCTTCGCGGCGCATGCCGATACCGTTATCGGCAATGGTCAGCGTACGTGCGTCTTTATCAAACGTGATGTTGATCTTTAACTCGCTGTCGTTTTCATACAGGCTGCCGTTAGAGATCGCCTCAAAACGCAACTTGTCAGCCGCGTCCGATGCGTTGGAAATCAGCTCGCGCAACACGATCTCTTTGTTGCTATAGAGCGAGTGAATCATCAATTGTAATAATTGTTTGACCTCGGCCTGAAAGCCCATGGTCTGTTTAGATTGCGATTCTGCTGTCGCTGTCGTCATGACAATTTCTCCAAAAACGGGTTGAACACAAAAACTTACGTTTAGATGGGGAAATAAAAACCGTTTTTCAAGAGGGGGATTTGAAGAGATTGCTTGGATGCAGCCTAACCTGTGATTAAAGCATACCGCCATTGCGTGCATAGAGACCACAACACACGCCATTGGCTGCTTGTTCACCCATTCAAACTGGTCGATTCAGCACAGTTTTTGCTAGCTATTTGTTAAAGCAGCATTCTTTGTTCAGATGTCAGGTTAGGAGAGTAGGTATGAATCTCTTTCACACGTTAATCGAGCAAATGCAGGTCATGAAACTGCCACTTTACGCAGTCACGCTGACCGCCGTCCCGCGCGCAGATACGCCTTTGCTACTCATGTTGCATTGGCATGGCTTCCGCAAACAACCTACGCCCGCCCTGCCCATGCTCAAACCCATCTTGCAGCCCGTGCCCGGCTCAGCCTTGCAGATTAATGACCGCTGGCGGCAACCTGAGGTGGTCGAAGAAGCCGTACTTGACGCCGCCTGGCAATTAGGCGCCTGGGACGTGCAACGCGAAGAACACCGCGCCTGCACCTATGTCGGCGCCAGTGAACATGAAGCCCTCGCCTGCAAACAGGCGTTTGGCAAGTATGACGAAGAACTCGAAAGTGAACTACTGGTCAGCGAGGCGCCGGACCGTGACGAAATGTTGCAACTGGGTGCCAAAGTTGGGTATATCCGCTGGCAATTCCGGCCAGTGAATGGTGGTGTCTGGCAATCGACGGCAGAAGACGACACCCTGCTAGAAGATGGTCGGCGTATCCCGCCCTGCCCGATTCGTCCATTGGCACTAAAAGGGGGCAAATTAACTAAGACGGCGTTTAGATTGGGGCAGATTAATCGGATTATCTTGTTGAAGTAGGTTTGATGACCAGATTGGAATGCTGGCGATTTTAGGAAACATTTCTTTTCGCCCTTTCGGCGAGTGACTTTTCTTTGCTTGCACAAAGAATAAGTAACCAAAAGAAAGTGCACCCCAGCTTCCGCTTGTTTCCTGCGTTGCTCGTCAAAATAAGCGGTCACGAAACTCAACCTGGCAGCTCACACAGAACGTGAGCTACTGCGGGATTCGAACAGTCGCTCCCTTCACCTTATTTTGCCTGCGCTACTCGGCGCGGCAGATGGGGACCCCGAACACCATGCGACTGCAACCATTCGCGAATTGAAGAAAAAGAATCTGGTTTTGGAACCGTCCAAACTTCTACTATGTGAGTTTGGCGAGAATAATCCCATCCCATCACGCTGAGTAGCGGAGACAAAATAAGAAGAGAGGGAGCGACTGTCTGAGCTCCGCAACAAGCCACGAAGAGTGTGGCTTGTCAGGGCGAGTTTCGTGACCGGCTTATTTTGTTGAGCAACGCAAGGGAGCCTTTAGGCCGTGATGGCTGGGTGCCCTCTTCTTTGGTTACTTTCTGGGGGGCAAGCACCAGAAAGTGACTCGCCAACAAGGCGAAAAAATACGACTAATAAAGAACCACCCGCTATGGCGTCCATCTCACCCCAATCGACAACCACTGCGTCTGACTATTGCCATTCACCTGCTGCCCCACTGTGCCATCAATCTGAAACACCTCCGGCACCAGCGAATAACGCAAGCCAACCTGATAAAACGGATTTTGTGTATGGTCACCAAAAACTTCTGCCACGCCTTTAAAGTTGCCGCCAAGTTTAAACTCTGAGCCTACGCCCATATTGACCTTGTTGCGGTCTTCTTGCCGATCGCGCAGCATGCCAACGTTGACATGCACAATGACGTCGTCATCACGCAGCGAGAAAGAAACCGGCACATAAAAATAGGTATTCCCCAACTGGTTGGGCCCAGGCTGAATATCCGGATGCATGACGCGCCCGGCGGCAAAGCCTATGCCCCAGCCATTGGTTTCCAGCGGTTTAAACAGCGTCTTAAACTGGGCGACCCAGTCTTCGGTGTGATAGTTGTCATCGCTGTTACGATAGCTACCGCCGCCCAGGGTAATTTCAAAATTCTCGCCGAGGTTGCATGCAGGCAGTGCCCATAGTTCATGGCCGCCTTTATAACTGCGCATCCAGCTTTCCAACTGGCAGCCATGGGCATTGGTCAAACGGGCATCATCCGTGACCAATGGGCGTGCAGCATTGGCATTGTGGGCAATGCAAAGTAAGCATACGAGGTAAAATAAGTGACGCATAAATAGTATCTTAGAGTTTTTTTGATGTTATTTTTTTGACATGACGATTTGATGAAATCAAGCCTGCCTATGCGGTTTCATTTTCATATTAGTTTCACTGGCCTCTGCCAACATAACGATTTATACTGTTTGCAGCATTTGTCTGGGGAGGCAAGCATGGCGACTATTGAGGTGACTGAAACCAGTCCGAACTCGTTTTCTGTCACGGTACATGGGTCGCACATCACTACGCATCAAGTCAGTGTCAAACCTGATTATGCGGATCCGTTGCTCGATGCCAAGCACAACGTTGCCGAATTGGTGGCGGCTTCTTTCCAGTTTTTGCTCGACCGCGAATCTAACACCAGTATTTTGAGAAGCTTTGATTTAAGCGTGATTGAACGCTATTTTCCAGAATACCCCAAGGCCATTAACCGCTACCTTAAGTAACCTATCCGTATTATCGCATGCTAAATATTACTCATGACACCCAACTCGCTGCCGTAGATTTGGGTTCCAACAGTTTTCGCCTCGAAATCGGACGCGTTGTGGACGGCCAGATTCTACGTGTCGACTATTTAAAAGAAGCTGTGCGACAAGGCGGCGACCTGGATGAAGAACGTAACCTGAAACCGCAGGCGTTTGAGCGCGGCCTGAAATGCTTAGCCCGCTTTGGCGAGCGCCTGAAAGGGTTTGCACCTGAGCATGTACGCGCGGTTGCCACGCAAACCTTGCGTGAAGCCGCCAACAGCGACGAGTTTATCAAACAGGCACAAAAAGTACTCGGCTATCCGATTGAGATTATCTCCGGCGTGGAAGAAGCGCGCCTGATTTACCAGGGCGTGAGCCGCATGCTGCCGCAATCAGACGAAAAACGCCTGGTAGTGGATATCGGCGGGCGTTCTACCGAGTTTATCCTCGGCCAGCATTTCAAGGCTAACGTCACCGAATCCTTGCGTTTGGGCTCTGTGGGCTGGTCACAAAAATATTTTGCCGATGGCCAGTTTAGCGAGCGCAACTTTGAGCGCGCCGAAATTGCCGCCGAGTCCATTATTGACATGATTGCCAGCCGCTACGTCGGCCAGTCCGAAGTGGCCTATGGCGCCTCTGGCACCGTGGGTGCCGTCGCAGATGTCTTGGCGGGTGCCGGTTTTGCTACAGATCGCATCGAACGGGCACAACTGGAATGGCTGAAGCAAATTTTAATTAAGGCCAAATCTGCCGACCGCCTGAATATGGAAGGCCTCAAGGACGACAGGCGTGCCGTGATTGGTGGCGGGCTGGCGGTATTGACCGCCGTGTTTGACACCCTGAAACTGGACACACTGATGGTGGCGAACGGCGCCCTGCGTCATGGCGTGCTATATGACATGCTGAGCTCTGACCATGCGACCGAAGATTTGCGCACGGCATCGATTGCGCGGCTGTGTAAACGCTTTGGCGTTGAAATGGACCACGCCAACAATGTGAGCAAGCTGGCCTTGTATTTTTATGACGCCATGCAGGCTTGCGACAGCCAAAAACCACTGTTGCACTGGGCTGCGTTGTGTCATGAAATCGGCTGGGCCATTTCGCACACCGACTGCAATAAACACGGCGCTTACATCCTGGACAACACAGAACTGATGGGTTTTGCACAAAGTGAGTTGCATACCATCAGCCTGCTGGTACTTGGCCATCAGGGCAAATTACGCAAACTGGCCGCCGACTTTGACAACCAGGACCTGGTCTGCCAGTTGATGGCCTTGCGGTTAGCAGTGATTTTCTGCCATTCGCGCCGCCTGCCAGCGCTCAAACACTTGCAGTTGGAGCGTCATAAACAGCAATTTATCCTGGCACTGTCGTCACAATGGGCCAGCCAGCACCCGCAAACCCATTACCTGCTGGAAGAGGAATGTCTGTTATGGCAAAAACTGGGCTGGCAGCTAGAGATCAGGCATAGCTAAATAAAATAGTTAAATAAAAAACGGGCATGTATGCCCGTTTTTTATTGTGTTGATGACAACTCAGTCTTTTTTCTTCTTGTCGCGCTTTTCGTCTTCTTCACGCAGCTTGACCACTTTATCGCGCCACTCCTGCAATTGTTCATCTTCAATCTCAAGCTGCAAAGCCAGTGCTTCTTCCTGGCTTAGTTTTTCCTTGATAAAACGCTTAGGCAATTTACCACCCATGCGTGACAGAATGCGTTCAGCCTCATCAGCGCTCAATTGTTTTACTTTATCCAGATACACCGGATTTACCTTGTCTTTCATAGCACTCCCTTTGATTCCCTGTTTGTCACAGGCTCGCTTTAACTGTTTTGCAGAATCCAGTCTGTGACCGGGTTCCACTGCGCAATGTCGACCTCTTTCAAGCTGTTCGACAATTCAAAAATACTTAAGCCTTCCTCCGCTGCCGTCACATAAATTTGTGATGAACGCAGCATAGAAAGCACGGCAAAGCCTGATTCATCCATAAATGCCAGCAGGCGCTCTGCTGAGCGCGTGCGAGGCATCACACGCATGCCCACCAGGCCAACAAATGTCTTGTGCTTGCGCACGGCTTTTTCTTCAGCCAGCAGCTCCAAAAAGTCCTGCGTGGCCCCAATATCAAATGCAGATGGCGCAATAGGCACCAACACCAGGTCAGCCTCGGTCACCGCATCAGAAATCTTTTTGTCCCGCAGCCCGCCCGGCGAGTCAGTAATCACCCAATCTGCTTTCTGCAAGGCAGATTTACCAAGGTCTTCCGCGTTAAACACGGTGGCAACATGCGATGGGCGGCGCGCCAGCCAGTCAGCTGAAGACTGCTGGCGGTCAATATCTTCCAGCACGATTTTGTGCCCCAGTTGCGCCAGATAGCCAGCAAGATTGGTGGCCAGAGTGGTTTTGCCGCAGCCTCCTTTGGTATTTGCCACCAATACCCTGCGCATCTCATACTCCCTGATTAAAGGTGCTGCATTTTGTCATGAAAAACAGCCTCTATAACACCACAAAAATATGAAATATTTATGACAATTGACGCCAGCAAAAAACGGTATACACTGTTTTCACAATATCAATTCAGGAGAACCACATGGCCAGCAAACCAGTCGCCAAACCCTTGAGCACCAATAAACCAGCCACAGCAAAAACTAGCAAGCCAGTCGCAACCAAACCGGTTGCCGCTACACCTGCCAGCGCGAAACCTGTTGCTGCAAAGCCCTCTACTGTAAAACCAGCCACGGCCAAACCTGCGATCAAGCCGATTGCCAAAGCCGTTGCAAAAACAGCGGCCGCTACGAAAAAAGTGGCTCCTGCCAGCTCAGCCATTAAAGTGGTGAACAAAACAGCGACAACGACTGAAAAGGACAAACCCAAAACCAGCAAGGTAAAAATGGAGCGCGATAGCTTCACCATGCCAAAAGAAGAGTATGCGCAAATCGCTACCTTGAAAAAACGCCTCGAAGGCCTGGCCAAACCAGCCAAGAAGAGCGAACTGTTGAGGGCAGGCTTGAAGCTGCTATCAGCAATGGATGACGCCTCTTTGAAAGCAGCGATGGCGGCCGTGCCAACGATTAAAACCGGCAGACCAAAGAAATAAGCCTGCATGCACCTGACTTAAAGTAGCCAGGTCATAGCCACCGCTTACTCAATCAAATCGGGGCTTTGCACACTATATAATTTATAGGGTGGCCCCGATTTTGGTAGCCGCAACCACCACACGGCACCTTTCTTAATACTGATCTGCCCGTCCGGCATGCCCAGGCTTTGTGCTGCCAGTTCCCCTATCCAGGGCTGGTGGCCGACCAGCATCACAGTCTCAAACGGACTTTGCGCCAGCAACTGCAATAAAGGCTCCAATGGCCTTTCGGGCGCCAGCCGACTATCCTCCTGCCAATCATCGCCCCAATAAGCCACGGTTTCACGCGTACGCACCGCAGGGCTCACCAGCACATACGTCTGTTTTGGCAGATACTTTTTGAGCCAGCTCGCCATTTGCTTGGCCTGTTTATGCCCTTTTTTGGTCAGCGCGCGCTCAAGGTCAGAGGCGCCGTGCAATAACACTTCGGCTTCGGCATGACGCCATAAAATCAAATTTTTCACTGACATCGCGCGGCACTACATGGAATGATATTGTTGCAATAACAGGTTCTGGCAAGACAGCGGCTCGGCATCCTGCGCCAATTGTGCCACAGGCACATACTGGCCTTTTTCTGCCAATTGCCAGGCATCCTTGTTGTCTTGCAGGTAAAGCTGCAGGCTTTCCTGGTAAATGCGGCTTTGCATGGCCGGGTCTTTAATAGGCCAGGCGAGCTCAACCCGCCGCATCATATTGCGGCTCATCCAGTCAGCGCTGGATAGCCACATATGCACTTGCCCATCCAGCTCAAAATAAAACACGCGTGAATGCTCCAGCAAGCGACCGACGATAGAACGCACGCGGATCCGACCTTTGACTGCGGGTGAGTCGACCGGCAAGATGCAGGCACCGCGCACAATCAAGTCAATCTCCACGCCTGCGCTGGCAGCCTTCATCAAAGCGGCCACCAACGGCACATCTGTCAGGGCGTTCATTTTGGCAATCACCCTGGCCTGTTTACCCTGCTTGGCCAGACGCTGTGCTTTTTCCAGCTGTTTGATCATGCTGTTTTGCAGGGTGAATGGTGCCACCAGCAAATGTTTCAAGGCCGGAATCGGCAACTCGCTGGTCAGGTGGCGGAACACCGTTTCCATTTCGCGCGTCAGGTTGGCATCCGCAGTCAGCATGCTCCAGTCTGTGTATAGACGCGTGGTTTTGGGGTTGTAGTTACCGGTAGAAAGATGGCCATAACGGTGTATCACTTTGCCTTCGCGACGCATAATCAGCAACATTTTTGCGTGCGTTTTCAAGCCCACAACACCATATACCACTTGCGCGCCAACCGACTCCAAGGCCTCCGCCCAGTTAATGTTTGCCTCTTCGTCAAAGCGCGCTTTGAGCTCCACCACCACCAGCACTTCTTTGCCACGACGCACGGCCTCTTGTAGCAAGCGCAACATGCGTGGATCCGCACCGGTACGGTAAATCGTCATGCGAATAGCAAGCACCTGATCGTCTTTGACCGCTTCTTCCAGTAATTGGATGACCACCTCAAAGCTCTCGTAGGGCTGGTGAATCAGCAGGTCTTTTTCACGCATTTGTGCCAGCAAGGAGGTATTACGTTTGATATGTCGTGGCCAGTGCGGTTGAAAAGGCACAAATTTGAGGTGGTCGCCCTTGGCCATGTCTGGCAACTGGATCAAACGCCCCAGATTGACCGGCCCGTTAACGCGATAAAGCGCGAGCGGCGGCAGGTTAAACTGCTTAAGCAGAAACTCGGCCAGCGTGTCATCACATTCCTGTGTGACTTCCAGGCGCACGGCTTCACCATATTGTCTATGCGCCAGCTCTTCACGCAAGGCCGTACGCAAGTTGATCACATCATCTTCATCCACCTCGAGGTCACTGTTACGCGTGACGCGGAACTGGGAGAAATGCAGGATGTTGGCGCCCTGGAACAGCACTTCCAGATTGGCGCGGATAATACTGGTCAAGGATACAAAGCATTGTTCGCCTTTGCTGATGGACGGCGGCAACTGCACCAGCCGCGGCACCACACGCGGCACACGTACAATCGCAATTTTCTCTTCGTCATCAACAGCAATGCGCACAATAAAATTGAGAGACTTATTGGCAACTTGCGGGAACGGATGCGATGGATCCAGCGAGACTGGCATTAAAAACGGCAACACTTCGCGCTTGAAGTAATTAGACACCCAGGTGGTTTGCTCCGGCGTACGCACACCACCAGACACCAGATGCACGCTTTCTTTCGCCAGCGCTGGCATCAGCGCATCATTAAACAACTGGTATTGTTGCGCCACCAGCGCCTGTGCCATGGTAGCCACTTGTTCACAGGTCGTGGCTGACACCGGCCCGCTGGTCACACCTTGCTGATACGCCTCCATCTGCAACGGCATGCGCACCTCAAAGAATTCATCGAGGTTGTTAGAGACGATACATAAAAAACGTAAACGCTCGAGTAAGGGATAGTCCTCTCTCTGCGCTAAAGACAGTACACGAGCATTAAAACTGAGAATGCTAAGGTCTCTGTCAAGCAGAGCAGGCGTGGTATTTTTCATGGCGATTATTGTATCCACTGAACCAGTGTCTATTGTGACAGTTTTATGAAATTACACGCCCTTCGGCTCGCACATCAGGTCCGGCTCACCAGATCGAAAGATCAACTCTGGCTCATGCCTCAAACACGGGGACCGCTCGCGATGACTCACGCACAGCTGTTTTTTGCTGGTAGCAACGGCTGGCAATCTTGCAGATATCGACAAAATCTTCAGCAACCAGCGCGGCACGGCCCAATAAGCCACCATCTATATCTGGCATGCTGAGTAAACTGTAGGCATTTTTAGGCGCCATACTGCCGCCATAGACAATACGAATCTGCTCGGCAAACTCGCGGTCGCGCTCAGCAATCATCATCCGGATAAACGCGTGCATGCGCTGTGCCTGCTCAGGCGTGGCATGCTCGCCGGTGCCAATCGCCCACACAGGCTCATAGGCAATGACCATATTGAATTTTTTGGCTAGCGCGAAGGCTTCATCATCCAGGCCATACACTACATTCAGCATCTGGTTGCGCACGATCAGTTCGGCCATATTGCCATCGCGCTCATCCTGCGTCTCGCCCACGCAAAAAATAGGCGTCAGCCCGGCATGCAAGGCATTGAGCAGTCGCTTGGTGGCGACCTGGTTACTTTCGAGTTTGAGGGCACGGCGTTCAGAATGGCCGATAATGGTATAGGTGCAGCCAAACTCGGCCACCATTTTGGCTGAAATGCAGGAGGTAAACGCGCCTTCGGTAAACTGGCTGACGTTTTGCGCGCCCCAGGCAATCGAAGAGTCTTGCAACAAGTCTTGCGCCTGATACAGGTATACATAAGGTAGACACACGGCTGTCGCTACGCCGTCCAGGTCGTGCAACTCCTGCTTGAGCCTGTTCAGCAAGCCTTGATTTTCAAGCAAGCCGCCGTGCAGCTTCCAGTTACCAATGACTAATTTTTCTCGCATGATGGGATTCCTTTGCTCATGCCCCCTCGATTTATAATTGCTTTTTTAGGCTGTTTATCTCATGTTGCTAATAGATAGCTGCCATTTTTTCCAGCGAAATTACTTTTATCTTACTCGCTTGTCCGGCACTACCAAAGGCCTCAAAGCGTTCTTTACACAAATGCTGTGCTGCCGTGGTCGCTTCTTTGAAATATTTGCGTGGATCGAACTCCTCAGGATGCTCGACCATATAGGCACGAATCGCCGCCGTCATCGCCAGGCGAATATCAGTATCAATATTAACCTTACGCACGCCATTTTTAATGCCTTCTACAATCTGTGACACCGGCACGCCATAGGTTTCCTTGATATTGCCGCCATAATGCCGAATTTGCTCCAGCAGAGATTGCGGCACACTGGACGAACCGTGCATGACCAGATGCGTGTTAGGGATTTTGGCATGGATTTCACGAATACGTTCAATCGAAAGCGTATCGTCTGAAGGTGGCCGCGTGAATTTATACGCGCCATGACTGGTCCCAATGGCAATGGCCAGTGCATCGACCTTGGTGGCCTCGACAAACGCAGCCGCTTCATCCGGGTCGGTCAGCAACTGCGATTCGTCCAGTTTACCTTCTGCACCCACCCCATCCTCTTCACCTGCCATACCGGTTTCCAGCGAGCCCAGCACGCCCAGTTCACCCTCAACCGACACGCCAACGGCATGCGCGAACTCGACGACACGGCGTGTCACTTCAACGTTATATTCATAACTCGCAGGCGTTTTTCCATCTTCCCGCAGCGAGCCATCCATCATCACGCTGGAGAACCCACTGCGAATCGCCATCTGGCAGACCTTGGGTGACGCGCCATGATCCTGGTGCATGCAAATGGGAATATGCGGATATTGTTCAATCGCCGCTTCAACCATTTTGCGCAAAAAAGACTCCCCGGCATAACCACGTGCGCCTGCTGAGGCTTGCAAAATCACCGGACTGTCGACTTCGTCGGCCGCCTTCATAATGGAGAGAATCTGCTCCATATTGTTGATATTAAACGCAGGCAGGCCATAGCTGTGTTCTGCGGCGTGGTCGAGTAATTGCCTGAGCGAAATCAATGCCATGTCATACTCCTTTATTATTTTGAAACTTGCTGATGATAATCACGCAAGCGCTGGATTTCCTGCTTAGCGCCTAACAAGACCGGCACACGCTGATGACATGCCGTCGGCTGAAGGGCCAGCACATCCTCCAGCCCGTCTATACTTGCCCCACCGGCCTGCGTCACCAGCAAACTCATGGGGTTAGCCTCATATAATAATCTCAAGCGACCTGCCTTGACTGGCTGCTTGCTATCGCGCGGATACAGAAACACGCCGCCACGCGTCAAAATACGGTGCACATCCATCACCATACTGGCGCACCAGCGCATATTAAAATCGCGCCCACGCGGGCCTTCGCTGCCTTGCAGGCATTCAGCAATATAGCGCTGAACGGCAGGTTGCCAATAGCGCTGATTACTCGCATTAATGGCAAACTCAGACGTTTCCTCGCTCATCTGCACGGTTTGTTGCGTTAATACAAATGATTGAGTCGTTTGGTCCAGCGTAAATACATGCGTGCCCTGGCCAATGCTGAGCACCAGCAAGGTAGCAGGACCATACATGATATAAGCCGCGGCACGCTGGTCCTGCCCCGGTTGCAAAAAGGCCTGATCCCCCAGCGTAGCCACGCCGAGATTAGGAATCACCGAGAAAATACTACCGACGACACCATTAATCGCCAAGTTGGAAGACCCATCCAAAGGATCCATGCTGACCAGGAATGGTGCATCCAGCGTCTCAAACAAGACTGGCGCATCCACTTCTTCTGACAACACGCCAGCCACCACTGCCGAAGCCCGCAAGTGAGCCACAGCCACCTCGTGACTGCGAATGTCCAGTTGCATCTGCGTTTCGCCCTGGACATTGGTACTGGTCATTTTTTCAGTGACGCCTTCCAATGCACCCTGCTTGATCAGGGCAGCAATTTCAATCCCCGCCTCGGCAATATGCCAGACCAGCACATTCAAGGCATGGTTGATAGAAACCTTCTTTAAAAACACATCCAATTGCATGGCAATCACCTTTAATGGATTAAGCGTACTTGGGCCATATGACACTGTAACGGATAGCACCGTCGCTTGAAGTCATGATGACAAGCTGAAAACCAGCGCATTTAAAAGTTAAGTCTGGATGGTTTCCGCGCGGTTAATGCACGAAAACATGCAATGTTTATGCCTGGCTTTTTAAAATAGACGCCACCATGCCCACATTGTTCAACCTGATTGGCCGATGGCGTGCCGCGAGCACTGAATAGACTTAAGTGCGTTAAAGCGCAATCAATTGCTGAATCGCTTGTTGTGCCGCGACAAACCCGGCACTGGCCGTCACGCAGATACTGGAGCCATAGCCCGCACAGTTGAGGCCAGTCAGCCCTGCCGACGACGTTTCACAAGCCTCTTCAGGCCGCTCTACCGGCTCATCCGAATACACGGCCACAATGCCAAATTTGGCTGATTTTTTATGATCCGATGCTTTAGGGAATCCATGGTCTCGTCGCAACTGGTTGCGCACCTTGGCCAGCATGCGATCTCCCTGTACATGTGCCAGGTCAGCCAGGCGTATGCGCGTCGCATCCAGCTTGCCGCCTGCACTGCCTACCATAATCAACGCCAATTGCTGCTGTTTGCAATAAGCCGCCAAGGCAATTTTGGCCTTGGTGTCATCCATGCAATCCACCACCACATCCGGCTGTTCGGCCAACATCGAGGCAAGATTTTCGGGGGTTACAAAATCCTCAATCTCAACCACCTCACAAAGCGGATTAATCGCAGCAATCCGCTCGCGCATGGCAGTCACCTTGGCCTTGCCCAACGTCTCTTCCAGCGCATGAATCTGGCGATTCATATTCGACTCGGCAATATTATCTAAATCGACCAGGGTTAACTTGCCAACCGCATTGCGCGCCAGCGCTTCAACCGCCCACGAGCCGACACCACCAATACCAATCACCAGCACATGCGTTTTTTGCAAACGGGCCAAGCCTTGTTCGCCATACAAACGGCGTACGCCACTAAAGCGGCGCTGAATATCCACTAACTGATCTGCGGTCATGCTGTTTGGGTCGTTTCCAGCACGACATAGGCCAGTGCCAGATTTTTTTCATCACTGATGCTGATATGCGATTGGTAAATATGATGCTGTTTGAGAAAGGCTTGCAGTGTCGATGACAGCTGTAACAAAGGACGCCCTAGCGCATCATGGGTGACAGCAATATTCTGAAAGCTGACATCACCGCGGATGCCGGTACCAATAGCCTTGGCAAACGCTTCTTTAGCGGCAAAGCGTTTGGCCAGAAAACGGGCTTTGAGTTTGCTGGCTTCATAATCTGCCCATTCACTGGGTGCCAGAATCCGTTTGGCAAAGCTATCACCGAACTGATCCAGTGACGCCTCGATCCGTTCAACTTCGACAATATCTGTGCCTATGCCGTAAATCATTGATGTTCTCCACAATGATTGTGTAATTGCATCATTTAGGTGAAAACTCTTTCATCAGCGCCTTCATCTCACGCACGGCGCTATCCCAGCCTACAAACAAAGCATGCGCTACAATGGCGTGACCAATATTCAGCTCTTCAAAACCTGGCAAGCGCGCAATATGGTGCACATTATGATAATGCAGGCCGTGACCAGCATTCACGACCAGGCCGGCCGATTTTGCATGTTTGAGCGCGGCGTCAATTTTTTCCAGTTCATCCAACTGGTCTTTTTCTGTTTCAGCATCGGCAAAAGTCCCCGTATGCAGTTCAATCACCGGCGCCCCCATTTTTGCCGCTGCATCAATCTGCGCCAAATCTGGTGCAATAAACAGTGACACGCGTATGCCTTGATCAGACAATTTCTTCACCGCATGCTCTACTTTGGCGTAGTGTGTGAGCACATCCAAACCACCCTCAGTCGTACGCTCTTCGCGGCGCTCAGGCACCAGGCAGACGTCCTGCGGGTTCACCTGAATCGCAATATCAATCATCTCACTGGTGACAGCGCACTCGAGGTTCATTTTAGTTTGCAGCAAGGGCCGTAAAGCAAAAATATCTGCATCCTGCATATGGCGACGGTCTTCGCGCAAATGCAAGGTAATGCTGTCTGCACCTGACTGCTCAGCACGCAATGCGGCCTGCACCACGCTTGGATATTTGGTGCCACGCGCCTGACGAATGGTTGCGACGTGATCAATATTAACGCCTAGTTTTAACATAGCTCTCTTTGTAATTGGGTGAATGACAACATTTTAACTGTTGATGATGGTAAACCAAATTAATCATGCGAAAAATAGAAAGATATTCCTGTTTAGACTTAAAGGTTTCCAGGCAAACAGACATGCCCTTCCCAAATCCAAGTTGTTTACCAGTTGCTTGAACGTATCTTCGCGTTTAAATATGGATATTCTTTCGCCTCTTGGCGAGTCACTTTCTGATGCTTGCCCCTCAGAAAGTAACCAAAGAAGAGGGCACCCAGCCATCACGGCCTAAAGGCTCCCTTGCGTTGCTCAACAAAATAAGCCGGTCACGAAACTCAACCTGGCAGCTCACACAAAACGTGAGCTACTGCGGGATTCAAACAGTCGCTCCCTCTACTCTTATTTTGTCTCCGCTACTCAGCGTGATGGAATGGGATTTATCTCGCCAAACTCATATAGTTGAAGTTCTAACGGTTTAAAAAACAGATTCGTTTATTTAAATTATCAACCGTTGCGCTCACTTGGTGTTCGGGGTCCCCATCTACCGCGCCGAGCAACGCAGGGTTGGTGGGGGTTCTCGGCCATCGGCTGTCCGAGTTCCGCAACAAGCCACGAAGTGTGTGGCTTGTCAGGGCGAGTTTCGATGGACGCCCGGCAAACCGAGTAGCACAGGATACAAGCGGAAGCTGGGGTGCATTTCTTTTGGTTACTTATTCTTTGTGCAAGCAAAGAAAAGTAACTCGCCTAAAGGCGAAAAGAAACGCTCAGACAATTAAACGCCTTTAAAACCCCTGTAAATCCACCAACAACTGCCTGGTATGCAACGGCTTCTCACCCAAGTAATGCTGCAACAAATAGCGCATCAATTGCTTGCTTTGCGACTGCGTCGTCACATTCGAGTAGTTACCCCGCGCCATTTCCAGCAGCGTTGCACCTTGTATCAACAAACCATTGCGGGTTGCCGATGGCGAGCAGGCGCCATAATCCGCTTCAAAACGATAGGTTTCATCCGCATGGATAATCTCACCATTTTCGTCATGCGTGAGGGGGACGGCATAGCCTAGCTCTTGCAACATTTTGAGTTCAAACCGACGCAGAATTTCGGCGAGCTGACCACTCCCTACATCCTGTTGCAAGGTCGAGAGTAATTGTATGGTTTGTGCGTAATATTCGAATAGTTGCGCATGAGCGTCATCGCGTGGCAGCAAGCGCAGCAGTAACTCGTTCATGTAAAAGCCGCACATAAGCGCATCACCGCGCAGCAGCGTAAGGCCGGTCATCCATTCTAACTCATGCAGGGTTTTGAGTTCGTTTTTGCCCGACCAGGTGCCAGCCAGTTGCTGAAAAGATTGCAGCATGCCTCGCATGGCAGAAAGTGGCCGCCGCGCGCCTTTAGCCACGGCCGCAATACGCCCGAGGTCGCGGCTGAACATTTCAACCACGAGACTGGTTTCTTTAAAAGGATAGGTGTGGAGAATGAAAACCGGTTGCTGCGATTGCTTGTGGCTACCGGAATCGGGGGATTTTACTGCCATAAAATGCCAGTAGTGAATCTGCTATTAGAAGCCCAGACTTTTCAGTGCTCGCGCATCGTCTGCCCAGCCGCCTTTTACCTTGACCCATGTTTCCAGGTAGACTTTGGAGCCGAACAGCTTTTCCATATCCTGGCGGGCTTCGGTGGAAATTTGCTTGAGCTTTTCGCCGCCTTTGCCAATGATCATCGGCTTCTGGCTATCTTTGTCGACAATAATGGCGGCAAAAATACGGCGCAGGTTTTTAACCGTTTCAAACTTCTCGATCTCTACCGTCACAGAGTATGGCACTTCGTCACCCAGCAGACGGAAGATTTTTTCACGCACCAGCTCGGCGGCCAGGAAGCGTTCATTCTTGTCGGTCAATTCATCTTCAGCATAGATGGCAGGCTGTTGCGGCAAGTGCTCGCGCACGGCTGACAGCAACTCATCAAGGTATAAACTCTTTTTGGCGCTGACCGGGACAATGCCGGCAAAGTCAAACAGCAGGTCAAAGTCCTGAATTAAAGGCAGCAAATTACCTTTGTCACCCATCAGGTCCGCCTTATTCACGACCAGCAATACCGGTTTATTTTTAGGCAGCAGCTTGAGCACGATTTCATCGGCTTCGCCCAATTTCATCGGCTCAATCACAAACAATACGACATCGACCTCTGTAAGCACCTGGGTGACGGTTTTGTTGAGTGTTTTATTCAGCGCGTTGATATGTTTTTGCTGGAAACCAGGCGTATCCACAAACAGAAACTGCGTATCGTCTGTGGTATGAATACCCAGCAGGCGATGGCGTGTGGTCTGCGCCTTGCGTGAGGTGATCGCCAGCTTCATGCCTAAAATATGATTTAGCAGTGTGGATTTACCGACATTGGGGCGACCCACAATGGCAACGGTACCACAACGAAAATCGTCTGTAGCGGGGGTAATTTCTTCTGTCATGATTGAATCTCGTCCATGGCCAATTTGGCCGCTTGTTGCTCCGCCACACGGCGACTGGTGCCCACGCCAGTGGTGGTCAGCTTGAGCTTTTTAATAAAACACTGCACGGTGAAGGTTTGCGCATGCGCCTCACCTTCAATAGAAACGACCTGATACTCCGGCAGATCCATTTTCTTGCTTTGCAGATATTCTTGTAATTGTGATTTGGCGTCTTTATCGATCGCCTTGGGGTCTATGGTTTGCAGCTTGTCGCGATACAACAATGCAACCACTTGTTGGGCAGCGTCAAAGCCGCCATCCAGGTAGACCGCGCCGACAATCGCTTCCAGCGCATCAGCCAGAATAGAAGGACGGCGCCAACCAGCGCTTTTGAGTTCGCCTTCACCCAGTTTGAGCGCATCGCCCAGATTGAGGTCGGTCGCAATTTCAGCCAGACTGGCTTCACGTACCAGCTTGGCGCGCAAACGGCTTAAATCGCCTTCTGGCAGATGCGGAAACAAATTAAACAGCTGGTGCGCAATAATAAAGTTGAGCACACTATCACCTAAAAACTCCAGACGCTCATTATTAGTGGCAGAAAAGCTGCGGTGGGTGAGCGCTTGTTGCAGCAAGGCAGGCTGCGTAAAGCTGTAACTAATTCTGGTTTGTAGTACCGGGAGTGCGTTCATTTAAATACGATCAAGCCAGCCATTAAGGTTTGCTGGCGGCATCAAAGTCGATCAACAACGTCATGGTGTCTGTCAGTGGGATTTTTTTCTGGTAGCGCATGGCCACCGTACCTCCACTGATGTCCAAATCACGGCCAGTCACCTCACGGATGCTGTCGACTTGCATCTGATGATCAAACGCAGTGCGCATATCACTGTCGCTTTGCAACAAGGGATCATGTGCAATACGATTCACGGTCGCCTGGATGGAATAGTACTCCATATAAGATGGCAATGCCTTCAAGGCGACGGTGCCCAGGATGCCAAACGCCGTTAATACCAGCAAAAAGCCGATCAAGCCGATACCGTGTTGGTGAGCGCTCTTTGAGTCATTCATTATACGATCCCTCAAGAAGATGTCTGTTTCCACACGGTTCACCGTGCACTTAACCAATACTTTGCCCGATACGGCGCCATTGGTCAAAGTTAAACCAGATAAAGAATGCCCGGCCGACCAGGTGCTTTTCTGCGACAAAGCCCCAGACACGGCTGTCTGAACTGTTATCACGGTTGTCGCCCATGGCAAAGTACTCACCTTCTGGCACGGTGATGGTTTCCCCTTGCATCAGGCGGTCACCCGCGCTGCCAGGGCTATACTGGTTCATGATGTCATGAATCAATACATCGTGTTTCACGTCGCCCAATTGCTCGCTCAAGCGGGATGCAGTCACATCCACTGCGCGCGCATTACCGCTTTCGTCATTCACATTCAGTGCATATTGATACGGTTGCACAAAATCCAGGTTGATGACTTTGCCATTAATGGTTAACTGCTTGTCTTTATACTGAATTTTGTCGCCTGGCAGGCCAATGACGCGCTTGATATAGTCAATCGAGGTGTCGGGCGGATAATGAAACACGAATACATCGCCACGCTTAGGCAGGCTCACCGGGTAAAACACATTATTGAGGATAGGCACGCGCAAACCATAAGTGAATTTATTCACCAGGATGTAATCGCCTGCCAGCAGGGTTGGCATCATGGAGCCGGAAGGAATCTTGAATGGCTCGACCACAAAAGAACGCACCATGAATACCAGCAAAATAACAGGGAAAAAGCTTTTACTGTATTCCACATACCACGGGTCGGCAACATCGCCCAAGGCACCTGCCTGGCGTTGTTTGCGCAAGACTAGAATATCGAGCAGCCAGATCACGCCTGAGACCAGCAAAATCACCAACATAAAGATTGCAAAATACATGCTTGTTTCCTGAGTAAGCTATTGCACTAAAAGTGACTATTTATCTTCTACACGCAAGATAGCAAGGAAGGCCTCTTGTGGAATTTCCACGTTACCCACCTGCTTCATACGCTTTTTACCTTCTTTTTGTTTTTCCAGCAACTTGCGCTTACGCGTAATATCACCGCCATAACATTTGGCAATCACGTTTTTACGCATGGCCTTCACTGTTTCACGCGCAATAATGTTGGCACCTATCGATGCCTGAATCGCGATATCAAACATCTGGCGTGGAATCAATTCGCGCATTTTAGACACCAGTTCACGGCCGCGATACAGGCTATTGGCGCGGTGCACAATCAGGCTCAATGCATCGACACGCTCGCCGTTGACCATAATATCCAGCTTGACCAGGTCCGCAGCACGGAACTCAAGAAATTCGTAGTCCATGGAGGCATAGCCACGTGAGACTGACTTCAGCTTATCAAAGAAATCCAGCACCACCTCATTCAACGGCATCTCGTAGCTCAACATGACCTGGCGGCCCATGTATTGCATATTGCGCTGGATACCACGCTTGTTATTACACAAGGTCATCACCGGTCCCACATAGTCTTGTGGCATCAGCAAGTTCACCACAATCATGGGCTCACGAATTTCTTCCACCCGTGAAGGCTCAGGCAAACGTGACGGGTTCTCGATTTGTACTACTTCACCACTTCTAAGTAACAGCTCATAAATCACTGTAGGCGCAGTGGTGATCAAATCCATGTCGTACTCGCGCTCCAGGCGCTCCTGTACGATCTCCATATGCAGCAAACCCAAAAAGCCGCAGCGGAAGCCAAAACCCAGCGCAGTCGAATTTTCCGGCTCAAACTGCAAGCTGGAGTCATTCAACCTCAGCTTTTCCAGTGCAGTACGCAAGGATTCGAACTGGTTGGACTCCACCGGATACAAACCCGCAAACACCTGTGGCTTCACCTCTTTAAAGCCAGGCAGTGGCTCAGCAGCAGGTTTACCTGCCAGCGTTACCGTGTCACCCACTTTAGCCGCTGCCAGCTCTTTAATACCGGCAATCACAAAACCCACTTCACCAGCGCTTAATTGCGTGCGCTGTAGTGATTTAGGTGTAAACACACCGACTTGTTCACACAAGTATTCAGCACCCGTCGCCATCAAGCGGATTTTTTCTTTGGCCTTCAGCGCACCATCCACCACACGCACTAGCATCACTACGCCCACATAGTTATCAAACCAGGCGTCAATCACCAGGGCTTTCAGAGGCGCATCAATATCACCGACTGGCGGTGGTACCTTGGCAACCACCTCTTCCAGCACATCGCGCACGCCTTCACCAGTTTTGGCGGAACAACGTACTGCGTCAGTCGCATCCACACCGATGACATCTTCAATCTCTTGCGAGACACGCGCTGGGTCTGCAGAGGGCAAATCAATCTTGTTGAGGACAGGCGTCACTTCGACACCCAGGTCAATCGCGGTGTAGCAGTTGGCCACACTTTGCGCTTCCACCCCTTGCGAGGCATCCACTACCAGCAAAGCCCCTTCACAAGCAGACAGCGAGCGGCTCACTTCGTAGCTAAAGTCGACGTGACCGGGGGTATCAATCAGGTTGAGCTGATAAATTTCACCGTTATTGGCCTTGTATTGCAGGGCCGCCGTTTGTGCCTTGATGGTGATGCCGCGCTCACGCTCGATATCCATGCTATCGAGCACTTGTGCTTCCATTTCACGGTCGGCCAAACCACCGCACAATTGAATAATGCGGTCTGCCAGTGTCGATTTGCCGTGGTCAATGTGAGCAATAATCGAAAAATTACGAATATTTTTCATGTTCAGTTATGCGTTATTTACAAGCAAGAAAGGCGCTTGAAGCGCCTTTCAAATGGGGTGCATTTTACAACAAATGCATGAATATCAGTGATTTATTTTCCGTCCAGGCCCAGGCAGGCAACGTTAATCTCGACCTTTAAAAAAACAAAAAGACAGGCTGACCTGTCTTTTTGTAACATCAAAACAGCCCTTACTTGATTTTAATCGGCACGTACAAGGTATTTTCACCTCGTTGTACCAGCACGGCCACGGTTTTACCTGCAGCCACGGCATTGATCTGTTTGTTAAATGCATCCACGCTTTGGCTTTCATTGTTATTCAAACCAAGAATGACATCACCACGGCGAATACCGGCTTGTGCCGCCGCACCGCTACTTTCAATCACCAGCAGGCCATTTTTGCCATTTAGCTTCTTCTTCTGCAACGCAGTCAGCTCGCGCAACGTCAGGCCAATCTTATTCGCCTCAGGCTTGACCGGCTCTTTACTGGATGCAACCACTTCTGGTTGCTCGCTAGGCATTTCGCCCACCCCCAATTGCAAGGTTTTATTAGCACCTTTACGCACAATCTCCACGGGCACCACTTTACCCGGCTTGGTGGTCGCCACCACACGTGGCAAATCACTTGAAGTCGTAATTGGCTTGCCATCAAACTTGAGAATAATATCGCCAGCTTCCAAGCCGCCCTTATCCGCCGGGCTGTTTTTCTCAATGCCTGCGATCAAAGCACCGCTGGTTTGCTTGAGACCAAACGAATCAGCCAGGTCTTTGGTCACTTCCTGGATACCGATACCTAACCAGCCACGCGCAATGCGGCCAGTCGCCTTGAGCTGATTGGAAATATCAATGGCGACATCAATTGGGATACTGAAAGACAAGCCCATGGAGCCGCCACTCTTGCTGTAAATCTGCGAGTTCACGCCCACCACTTCGCCACGCAGGTTAAACAACGGGCCACCTGAGTTACCCGGGTTAATCGCCACATCGGTTTGAATAAATGGTACATAGTTTTCTTGCGGCAGCGCACGACCCTTGGCACTGACAATACCGGCGGTCATGGTGTTTTCAAGGCCAAAAGGCGAGCCAATCGCTGCCACCCACTCACCAACCTTCAATGCGTTCGGATCGCCAACAGTCACCTTAGGCAAGCCAGTCGCTTCAATCTTGATCAAAGCAACGTCAGTACGCTTATCTGCACCAATGATTTTTGCCTTGAATTCACGCTTGTCATACAGCTTGACCAACACTTCATCTGCCTCATTCACCACATGTGCGTTAGTGAGAATGTAACCATCGGCACTGATAATAAAACCAGAACCCAATGACTGCGTTTTATAGTCCTGACCACCGTCCTGGCCTTGCCCACCAGGCATGCCGGGGATACCAAAGCGACGCAGAAACTCTTGCAGATTTTCGTCATTTGGCATGCCAGGAAAGCCAATATTGCCACCATGCACCACAGAAGTAATGCTGATATTGACCACCGCAGGCCCTTGCTTTTCTGCCAGCTCAGTGAAGTCCGGCAAATCTTTGGCCTCTACGGCCACCACTGGCATAGCGATGGTGATTGCACATGCCAACATCACGCCAGAAATCCATTGTTTCATCATGATTATCCTACCATTTAATGATTAAAAAATCGTTTACGCCATCCTGCTAAATGCAGCACGGGAATATTGATACTTGAAAGCGTCACCATCATTACATGGCGACGCTGTAGAGAAATACAAGTTGCGGAGAGATTGGATGCGCACCATGTCATTGAACTGGTTGAATGATTGTTCACCAGGCATGAAAATTATTTTTTAAATGTCACCTGCTGTGCGATTTGTTCAACCGTTTGCGCAGGCACTTCGCCCACCACGACCAACTGGTAACCATTCAACACATGCGCATAGACATTGGTTGACCCCATGGTTTTCTTACCAACGCGGGGCTGCATGCCCTTCGCCATGGGCTCCACAAACAGCGATACGGACGCCAGGCCATCAGAGAAAATCAACTGTTGCACCGGCGCAGTCCTGCCGGGTACTCTCAACTGGATTTGATCGACTTTTTTGTAGCCCGTGGGCAAGTTTGCCACCACTAGATTATCCACGGTATGCGTCAAATCAGTGGTGTCATCCATGACATATGGTTTGGTCGCATCGATCTTGGGCTGAAACCAGTCCAGGTCTTTGGTGTGCAGCATGGCCACCTGGTTAAAACCTATCTGCTCCAGCGTATGGCCTTGCATATCAAGCATGCTCATTTTGAGCAACAATCCATATTCGGCATCCGACCAGATGCGATACTGATAACGCAGATTATCATTCGGCACCATGTCTATGACTTGCGCCAGCCGCCCGGCAATGCGCTCCTGGCCGACAAATTTCAGCTTGTAATTTTGCTTGAGGGGATATAACTGTGTGGGCAACATGGCCGGAAACAGATTCTGGCCACGCCGTTTCTCGATCACGACTTTGTCATTTTTGGCATTGAAGATGACGATATCATCACCTTCACTGAAGACCTCGCGCGGCCTGCCATCCAGCACCACATTGCGGGTAAACTCGCGCCCACCCTCATAAATATGGGTAATCTGCACCGAGCGTATCATCGCCCCATTGTGATACACAAACAGGCCCTGATAATTCAACTCACGGGCAGCAGAAGCGGTTTTCTGCATGGTTGCCCAGAGGTCCTCTTCGGCAAATGCTGGCAGGCTGATCGCAGCCAGACACAAGACAGGCAGAAATGCCCGCAGGAAATCATTCTTAGGTGACATACAGTAACGACAGTAAGGTTATTCGCCAGCGTTGTAAGCTACATTGTGCATGTAATAAGTGGCACTATTGGGCGCATAGTTATGATGCGCGACGACATACTGGTCGGTGTCGTTATCCGCAATTTGTGTTGGTGCACCAACCTCAGGCTGATTGAGCACGAACATGCCGACAAAGAAAGCGGCAGCCACAGAAGCGGCAATTGACCAGCTATATTTACTGAAACGCGGGCGGATATGGGTGACTTTGTCAGAAACAGTCACGGCTTGCGGCACCAGCATGGTTGGCTCGTCATCCAGCTGCGCCATAATACGGCTGGTCATATCAGATTGCACCCAGCACTCTTCACGAAGCACATCACGAATCACATGATAGTCACGCCAGGCCTGGGCAACCTCGCCCGTAGATTTGGCTGCGAGAAAAATATGTTCACAGCGTTCAACATCGACTTCACCGTCGACCAATGCAGATAATTGCTGCTTCATAATAACCCCAAGTCAATCAATGTTTTTATGTTAGCATTTAACAAAAAATTTGTCATAACACCTACACACCCGCTACCGTTTAGTAGCCTACCGTTTTATAGCAAATATCGCGCGATTACCAACGTTTATGCTGAGGCGTATCCAGCAATGGTCTCAGCTTTGCTGCGATCGTTTCGCGCGCCCTGAAAATACGTGAACGTACGGTACCAATCGGACACTGCATCACGTTTGCAATGTCTTCATAACTCAAGCCTTCCAACTCGCGCAAAGTAATGGCGGTGCGTAACTCTTCAGGCAATGCGGCAATCGCATCGTTCACCGTTTGCGCAATTTCTTTTGTCATCAGCGAGGTCTCAGGCGTTTCCATCGTACGCATGTCATCGCCTTCATCGAAGTTTTCTACATCTTCAATTTCCACATCCTGCATCACCTGTGGCTTGCGCCCCAAAGACACCAGGTAATTTTTGGCCGTGTTAATACCAATGCGGTATAACCAGGTATAGAACGCGCTATCGCCCCTAAAACTGTGCAATGCACGATAAGCCTTGATAAAAGACTCCTGCACCACATCTTCAACTTCGGCCTGGTCACGAATCATGCGCGACAACAGGCGTCCAAGTTTACGGTGGTATTTTTCTACCAACAATCCAAAGGCGCGTTTATCGCCTTGCTGAGCGCGCTCAACCAGCATTTGGTCAAACTCTTTATTCTCTTGCTGTTTGGCGTTCGCCGCCTGAACAGTCATATCGCGATGACTCCCTTGGGTAATTTTATGATTGGGAGTAGTATACGCTTTTGTGTTATTTTCGACGAACCCGGTGCGCGTTAACGCCTCTAAATTTGCTGTGTGTAACATCGCCTCATCCCTTATTTTTGCCTGCCACTGCAACACGCAATACAGACAATTATGTGACCCTGCATTCCCTTCAAAGTTCCATTGATCTCAAAACAATATGAATAAAGTGTTTGATGTCCTGATTATTGGCAGCGGGCTGGCGGGTCAATCGCTGGCGTTACGTTTGGCCGATCAACACCGGGTATGCATCTTAAGCAAGCGCGAACTCACCCTGAGTGCCAGCAACTGGGCACAAGGTGGCATTGCCGCCGTACACAACAGCGAAGACTCCATAGAAGCACACATTAAAGATACCCTGGATGCAGGTGCCGGACTGTGTGACAGTGAAGTGACGCGCATGGTGGTGACTAATGGCCGCGCCAGTATTGAGTGGTTACTAGAGCAAGGCGTAAATTTCACCCGCGAAGCCGACGATGACCGCTTGCACCTGACGCGCGAAGGTGGCCATAGCCACAGGCGCGTGGTGCATGTGGCCGATGCGACGGGTCAGGCAGTACAAACCACGCTGACAGATCGCGTGCGCGAACATCCAAACATCACCATCCTTGAACACCATATCGCGGTTGACCTCATCACCACGCACAAACTGTTCAAGCAAACCGCCAGCGATGGCCCCAACCGCTGCCTGGGCGCCTACGTGCTCAACAACCAGACCGGCAAAGTGATCACACTGTCTGCACAATATACCGTCACAGCGACAGGCGGCGCGGGCAAAGTTTACTTGTATACCACCAACCCGGACATCAGCACCGGTGACGGCATCGCCATGGCCTGGCGCGCAGGTTGCCGTGTGGCGAATATGGAGTTCGTGCAATTTCACCCAACCTGCCTTTATCACCCGCATGCAAAATCCTTTTTGATTTCAGAAGTATTGCGTGGTGAAGGTGGCTTATTGCTGTTGCCTGATGGCACGCGCTTTATGCCGTGGCATGACGAACGCGCTGAACTGGCGCCACGTGATGTCGTCGCGCGCGCGATTGACTTTGAAATGAAAAAGCGCGGCCTGGATTGCGTTTACCTGGATATCAGCCACAAGCCAGCCGAATTTATTCAATCGCATTTCCCCAACATTTATCAACGTTGCCTGCAATTGGGCATTGATATCACCAAGCAACCAATTCCCGTGGTCCCTGCCGCGCACTACACCTGTGGCGGCGTGATGACTGACATGCATGGCCGCACCGACATTGATTGCCTGTATGCAATTGGCGAAACTGCTTGCACCGGCCTGCACGGGGCGAACCGCCTGGCGAGCAACTCATTACTGGAATGCTTGGCCTTTAGTCAAAGCTGCGCACTGGACATAGAAGCACAAGGCTTGCAGCCAACCATTTCATTGCCTGACTGGGATGAAAGCCGCGTCACCGATGCCGACGAAGAGGTGTTGATTACCCACACCTGGGATGAGCTACGCCGCTTTATGTGGAACTACGTTGGCATTGTGCGCACCACCAAGCGCCTGAGCCGCGCCCTGCATCGCATTCACATGCTCAGGGACGAAGTGGGTGAGTTTTACAGCAATTTTAAAGTCAGCCACGACCTCATCGAACTGCGTAACTTGCTACAAGTGGCCGAGCTGATTGTACGATGTGCCATTGACCGCCATGAAAGTCGTGGTTTGCATTTCAGCAAAGACTACCCTGACTTGTTGCCAGAGGCGATTCCCAGCGTACTGACGCCAGACAACTACACCAGCTTGCTGGATTAGTGTGCCATGATAAAAACCTGGCTGCTAGTTGGCCTGCTGCTGGCAAGCGTTTATGCCCATGCAGCGCCTGCGCTGGTCAACGTCATTGATGGTGACACAGTTATTATTCGTGACAACAGCCTCACCTACCACTTACGCCTGCTGGATATAGACGCTCCCGAGCGGCAACAGGCCTTCGGCATACAGTCCAGGCGTAGCCTGAAACAACTCTGCGAACACGCAAATATCGCCGTCCACCTGCAAGGCCGTGATATGTATGGCAGGACACTGGGGCATTTGCATTGCAACAACACCGATGCCAGCCAAGCACAAATTGCGCTGGGCATGGCCTGGTTTAACGCACGTTATTCAAAACGTTTTGAGCTAGATGCGCTACAACACCAGGCGCAGCAACAGGGCTTAGGCCTATGGCAAGATGCCCAGCCTATGCCACCCTGGCAATGGCGAAAAATTTACGGGCAATATTATCGCCGTCAAGAATGACACATGCCGACAATATCCTTTAGAATACTGTTTTACCAAAGAACTTTAGGATCTTAGACATGCAAGTAGCGATGAACACCGTGGTCACCATGACCTATAAACTGCAAAATAGCGATGGCGACACCTTGGAAGAAAGCAAGGATCCGGTTGCCTATCTGCATGGCGGTTATGACAATATTTTCCCGAAAGTGGAAGAAGCCATGCACGGTAAAAACGTGGGTGACGTGGTGGAAGTGAGCCTGGATCCGGAAGATGCTTTTGGCGAATACGATGACGCCTTGGTGCAAATCGAACCCGCCAGCGCATTCCCAAGCAAAGACCTGAAAGTGGGCATGCAGTTTGAAGGTGAAGACGAAACCGGCGACGTGATTTTGTACACCATCACTGACATTGCAGACGGCAAAGTCGTGGTTGACGGCAACCATCCATGGGCTGGTCAACGCCTGCTGTTTACTGCAACTATCGCCAGCGTACGCTCAGCGAACCAGGAAGAAATTTCTCACCAGCACGTGCATGGTGCCGGTGGTCATCACCACTAAGTAGCAAGCTGCTTACCCTCATAAGCAGCTTATTTGGCCTGGCGCAAGACTCCTTGCGCCAGCGTTAACACCTCATCGGCGACCTCCGCCACCTCATCCCCCACATGGCTGACGTACAGCGTTGGCAAACCAAACGTTGCAATCACCTGCTTGATATAAGGTAAGACTTGTTGCTTGAGTTGATCATCCAGGCCACTCAATGGCTCGTCCATCAACAGTACCGACGGCTGACGCAACAAAGCACGCCCGATGGCCACCCGCTGCTTTTCACCCCCAGACAACTGGCTGGGCTTGCGTTTAAGCAAGGGCTGGATAGCGAGTACCTCCACCACCTCGGGTAACACGATCCTGGCCATGCCTGCGGGCATGCCATAGCGTAAATTCTGCTCTACGCTCATATGCGGAAACAAGCGGCCATCCTGGAACACCAAACCGACCGGGCGCTGCCATGGCGGCAACTGAATCGCCTGTTTATGATCGAACCAGAGATGATCACCACTGCGGATCACGCCGGAAGACGGCATCAACAACCCGGCAATACTATGCAGTAAAGTGGTTTTTCCTGAACCTGATGCGCCCATGATTCCCAGGCATTGACCTGGCGCCAGCGCGAAGCTTGCCTGCAGGTTAAATGCAGTGCTTGCCGCATAAGGCTGCTGTATCTGGATATCAACCGTGAACATCAGCGCTGACTCCTGAGCAGACGGCGCTCCAACCACTGGCTTGCCAGCAAAGCGAATACAGAGACCAGCACACTCAATATCACCAGTCGCAGGGCGGCAGCATCCCCTTCGGGCGACTGGGTAAGGCTATAAATCGCCAATGGCAAAGTGCGGGTTTCACCTTCGAGGTTACCCGCAAAAGTAATGGTGGCGCCAAACTCACCCAGGCTACGGCTAAATGCCAGAATACCGCCAGTGAGTACACCGTGATAAGAAAGCGGCAGGGTAATTGAAAAGAATGTCTTGATGGGGGTGGCACCCAGCGTCTGCGCGGCCTGCTCCAATAAAGGATTTACCTGCATCAGCGCCTGGCGAATAGCACGCACCATCAGCGGAAATGCCATCACGGCAGAGGCAATTACCGCCCCCCACCAGTGGAAGGTCAGCTGTATGTGAAACTGCTCATACAGCCAGCTACCAATCCAGCCACGCCGCCCCAGCAATACCAGTAACATATAGCCCAGCACCACCGGCGGCAACACCATGGGCAAATGCACCAGCGCATCCACAACAGCATGTCCCCAGAACTGCTTTCTGGCCAGCAGCCAGGCCATGGCAATGGCTGGCAACAACAACAACAGCACACAGCAGGCAGCCACTTTCAGTGACAACAGCACGATGTCGATTTCAACAGGAGACAACGACCACATAACAGTCACAAACAGCTTGCAGATTAATCGTTGAACAAGGGTTTAAAACCGTAAGAGAGTAACAGTTTTTTAGCTTCGGCAGATTGCAGGTAGTGGTAAAAAGCATTGGTTTCTGCTGTCGCCTGTGGCAACAATGCCATCGGGTAAATAATCGGCACATGACTGCTTTCAGCAAACTCCCCAGCCACTTTAACCTTGCTGGACGATTGCGCATCGCTGGCATAGACAATGCCCACATCGCATTCATCACGCTCAACCAGGCTCAGGGTTGCCCGCACATCCTGCGTGCTGACCAGTCGCGTTTTCAGCTTATCCCACCAACCCAGATTGGTCAGCGACTGCTTGGCATAAATCCCTACCGGCACCGATAAGGTATCGCCCGTGCACCAATAGCCTGGTGCTTGCTGGCTGATATCTGTACTGGCATCTGCTTTAATCGTTAACGGTTTGTTTTGCGGCGTAATCATCACCAAGCGGTTACCCAGCCATGGCTTGATTGTGGCAAGCTGCACCAATTGCTTATCCTTCAGGTATTGCATCCATTTTTCGTCTGCGGAAATAAACAGGTCGCCTGGCGCGCCTTGTTCCAGTTGTTTAGCCAGGGTGCCAGAACCGCCATAGACAGGCACGACCTGCACACCGGTTTGCTGACCATATTGCTTGACCAGCACGTTCATGACATCGGTCAAACTGGCCGCAGCAAATACCTTGATTTTCTTATCTTCTGCCTGTGCCAATACGCTGATCAGGCACAACCCCAGCCACACCCACTTTTTCATTACGTCCACCCAGTTATCAATTAATCATACATATGCGATGCTACCATCGTTATACCCATATATGCATTACGATAATTAAAAAAATCAGTCTTTCTTCAAATGCTGCGTAATCAGATGCAATTCATCCGCGGCGGCTTGCGCTGACTTTTGCAGAATCTGCTGATAAGCCCCTATCAGCGCCTGGCCAAACTCGGTCACTTGCGCGCCACCGCCATGAGAACCACCCGCTGAACTCACCACCACCGCCTGGTCAAAACAGCGGTTCATCATGTCTACCAACTCCCAGGCACGGCGATAAGACATGCGCATCTGTTTGGCGGCCGCAGAAATTGAGCCATGCTGCGCAATATGTTGCAAAAGCTCGATCTTGCCTGGCCCGAGTGCAGTGTTGCCTTCGTGGTTGATTCTGATTTTAAGTAGTGACGCTTGCATGATCTATCTTACTCCAGCGGGATTTCTGTTTGCGCAAACGCTTCAAAAGGCGGCAATTCCGCCAGCGAACGCAAGTTCAAGTCATCCAAAAAATGTTTGGTGGTTGCATACAACGAAGGCCTGCCCGGCACTTCACGTTGCCCGACCACATCTATCCAGTCACGTTCCTGCAGTTGGCGGATCACATTGGGATTCACGGCCACGCCACGAATCTGCTCAATATCACCGCGTGTGACGGGTTGCCTGTAGGCAATAATCGCCAGCGTTTCCATCACCGCCCGCGAATATTTTGGCTGCCGCTCGGGGTTCAAGCGTGACAAATACTCACTATACTCAGCTTTGGCCTGAAAGCGGTAACCGCTGGCCACCTGCACCAGGTCCAATGTTTTTTCCACCCAATCCGCTTTTAACTCATCCAGCAACATACGCAGTGTCGCGCGCTCCATGCGCCCGGCAAATAACTTGAGCAAGTCATCTAGCGCCAATGGTTGCGGCGATGTCAACAACGCAGCCTCCAGAATACGCTTCATGTCTTCTATGCTGTCAGGTTCACGCATGCAATCGCCTTCTAACCCGCACTATTGGCTTGCACATAAATGGTACCGAACGCTTCTTGCTGCGTGATACGCACCAGGCCCTCTTTGGCCAGCTCCAGCATGGCCAGGAAATTGACTACCAGCTTGGGCACGCCTTCGGTTTCAATGTCGAACAACTCATCAAACCGCAGCACCTGCACGGCACTCAGCCTGCGCAGTAACAAACTCATATGCTCGCGCACAGACAACTCGGCACGCCCCAGTTTGTGGTGCTGATTCAACTTGGCGCGTTTAAGCACATTGCGCCAGGCTTCCACCAGGTCATCCAGGCTCACTTCCGGCGGCTTCACCAGGCTGATCTGCTGGTAATACGCCGCGGCCACATCAATCTCTTCACCCACTTTGGGCATCGCATCCAGCCGCTGTGCAGCCAGTTTGATTGCTTCATACTCCATCAAGCGCCTGACCAGTTCCGCACGCGGATCCTCTTCTTCCTCCACCTCAGTTGGTTTGGGCAGCAACATGCGCGACTTGATCTCAATCAGCATGGCAGACATTAATAAATACTCGGCTGCCAGCTCTAGGTTGACCGCCTTCATCTTATCGACATACGCCATGTATTGCACCGTCAGGTCAGCCATGGGAATATCCAGGATATCCAGATTGTGCTTTCGGATCAGGTATAGCAACAAATCCAGCGGCCCTTCAAAGGTCTCCAGATAGACCTCCAGCGCATCCGGCGGAATGTACAAGTCCTGCGGGAGCGCCGACAGCGGCTCGCCTTTGATTTTGACAGGACTGTGAGTGGTAAACTCCATGCAAGGATTGTAACGATTTGCCGCCTGGGGTTAAAGGTTATTCTGCATAAGGATTCACAAAACCCAACTTTTGCATGACGGCGACTTCCATTGCCTCCATCAACTCGGCCTGCGCATCCACTTCATGGTCATAACCGTGCAGATGCAGTACGCCATGCACGGTCATGTGGGCATAATGGGCAAGCAGCGGCTTGCCCTGCTCAACAGCCTCTTTAGCAACCACAGGCGCACAAATCACAATATCGCCCATGAGCACAGGCTCTTCAGTGAGCGGGAAAGTCAGCACATTAGTGGCATAATCCCGTCCGCGATATGCCGCGTTTAACTGCCGCCCTTCTGCCTCATCAACAATACGGATAGTCAGGCTGGTATCTACCCGCAGTGCGGTACGCACCCAGTGCTTAAATTGTGCAGCCGCAGGAATATCAGCTGCGTCCGAGGCCAGTTGTAAGGAAAAATCTAATGCGGGCATAAGGTCAAGTTTTCTGTAGAATATCCGTCATTATAGAAAGAAAACCCTCAAAGGAAACGGTGTGATGACAAATCGCCCCAAGCTGGTGGTTGCCAACCGCAAAATGCACGGCAACTTGCCAGACAACCAGCAATTCATGCAAAGCCTGTTGCAACAGACTCGGCATCACCGCGCCCGTTATGCGGTATGCCCGCCACACCCTTACCTATATCAGGCCCAGCAAGTGCTGCAAAACAGCCATATTAGCTGGGGCGGACAAAACATGAGCCGCTATGAAAAAGGGGCTTACACAGGCTCAGTATCACCCCTGATGCTGAAGGAGTTTGGCTGCACCTATGTGATTATTGGCCATTCTGAGCGTAGACAGCGCGGTCATGATAGCGATGAAACCTGTGGTGAACGCTTTGAGGCTGCCTTAAAAGCCGGGCTAACGCCTATTTTGTGCATAGGTGAAACACTGGATGAATACGAACAGGGCGAAACTGACCTGGTAGTGGTACGGCAACTAAACCCGGTGATTGCACATGTGGGTATCCATGCCTTATCAAAAGGGGTGATTGCCTATGAACCGGTATGGGCCATCGGTACTGGCAAGGCCGCCACACCGCAACATGCACAGGCTATTCTGTCTTTTATTCGCGGCCATATTGAATTGCTGGATGCACAGGCAGCGGAAGAGATTTCCTTGTTATATGGCGGCAGCATGAACCCTGGTAATGCTGCGCAATTACTCAGCATGCCAGATGTCGATGGCGGATTGATTGGCGGAGCGGCATTGGTCGCAGAAGACTTTATCCGTATTTGCCAGATTGCAAATGAGTTAACCCCACTCAAAAGCGCTGCCTGACAGGCCACCATTTTTAGCTGTGATTGCAGCACAAATAAAAAAGCCGACTTTCGTCGGCTTTTCTACATCTAAGCAAGCTTGGATTTTAAGTGAATCTTTTAAGTAAACCAGATCTAATTAAAACCAGATTACTCAAGTCTGAATTACTTAGCTTCTTCAGCTGGAGCAGCTTCAGCAGGTGCAGCTTCAGCTGGAGCAGCTTCAGCAGGAGCGGCTTCAGCAGCAGGTGCCTCAGCTGGAGCTTCAGCAGCTGGAGCTTCAGCAGCAGGTGCCTCAGCAGCAGGCGCTTCTTCAGCTGGTTTTTCACCACAAGCAGTCAAAGCCAAAGCCAACAATGCAGCCAACAATGCAGAACGTGTCATCTTTATTTCCTTAGTATGTATGAGCAAAAAATTATGTACGGTCAATCCCCTAAACGCAGAACCAGCCGAGTGAAAAAATTGTATCAGTAATTTATTAAAAAAAGAACGTAAATCCAGTGAAAAACAAAGGATTTTTTTGTGCAAGAACAACATCCCTGTGTTTTTTTCACAAAAATCCAGCCTAAATCATTTGTTACCAATGCAATTAAGCCGCATTTTCTGCCAAATGTACATAACCTGACAGGTACATGTCATGCAGCCACGGCAACAGGCAAGTGACCGTCGGTGCCTGGCACAAAGTGGCGGCCAACTGACGCTGATTGGCCAATACATTGAGCAAGGACGCGCCCTCGACAGGCGCAGCAACCGCCTCACCATTGATAAAATATTGCCCTTGCCAATGCAGCATCTGTGTTTGCAGGTCCATCACTACCCCATGCTGTGCCACTCGCTGCGTAAACTTGTCCAGGCTAAGTTTACGATTAGGCGAAAAAACCACATATGCCTTGGGCTCAGAAAAATACTTGGCCAAAAAAGGCCCTAATTGTTCAGTTTGCCACGGTAAACGGCGCAACATGGCGGCCACATTGCCAACCATGTCAGCATCTACCGCGGCGGCATCTGCCACTGGCTGCAATTGAGGGTCGCGATACAACTCGTCCGGCAGGCTATCCTGGCGGCATGCCTCGAGAAACTCTACCGCCAGTTCCCGGGCAGCTGGCGCGCGGAAGCCTATCGAATACGTCATGCAATCATCATCTTCGGCGACACCCCAGTGCGCTACATTGGGCGGCAGGTAAAGCATGTCACCGGGCTCCAGCACCCACTCCTGCTCACTCACAAAATGCGACAGGATGCGCAAGGGTGCATCAGGAATCAAGCGCAAGTCGGTTTGCTGGCTGATGCGCCAGCGACGCTTGCCCGCGCCTTGCAGCAAGAACACATCATAACTATCAATATGCGGCCCGACGCCACCGCCGGTAGGCGCGTAACTAACCATGACGTCATCCAGCCTGGCCGTCGGGATAAAGTTAAACTGGGACAGCAAGGCTTGTGCTTCCGGCAGGAGATGGTTCATGCCCTGCACCAGCAGCGTCCAATGCTGCGCTGGCAATGCCGTAAAATCATCGTCTTCAAACGGTCCTTGTCTGACTTTCCAGCCATCCCCGTGCTGTGCCCGATCAGGATCAAACTGTATCAACCTGGCAGGCACGTCGCTATCACAGGCAATCCCGGCTAATTCTGCAGGATCAAGCAGGCCCTGGAAGCCCGGCATTGCGCCACGAATCAACAATGGTTTTTTTTGCCAGTATTCCGCCATAAACTCGGCAGGGGTTAAGCCATTAAGTAAGGTCAGTGCTTGTTGCATGAGTCAATTTATCTAAAAGGGAGAAAAGGCGCCGTGGTAATACTTTGTGTCAGGCGCGAAATAAAGCGTTGCGATTTTTCAGCCAGGGTCAGCGCCAGCAAATCGGTGCGGGCAATCAACTTGCTAAACTCGCGCTCAAAACTGAGATTTTGCACCTCACCGGGCTGGCTGTTGGTGAGCAGTAATAAGTCACCTTGCGCATTTCTGGCATTGGTCAGCTTCCATACTGCAATTTCAATATTCCTGGCCGCATTATACAAACTTTGCGGCTCTATGCTGTCGGTCAGGAAAAAAGCTGATTTATTACCATGGGCGCGGAACAGCATGGACTGGATGCCAACCACCAGCGCCAACACGCGGTCTCCACTATATTGCGCATTGAGTGCAAGTTTAATCGCCGCGGTATCTTGCGCGCCACCCAGCGCATCAAACTGCCAGTGATGCACACCTGTTTGCTCAAACACATAGCTGGCAATTTGCTCTGGCGACCCCAGCCCTGATTTTTGTGCTTCGGCCGGGTTGCGCTTGTACATTTTGAGCATGAGCAAACGTAAAGTACTGACATTTTCACTATATTCAATATCGGCCAGGCGATCGAGGTCAGTCTTGGCCAGTTGATGCAAGGTATTGCGGTCTTGCCGCACTGGCACCGGCCGCCCGTTAGGTGAATCTACATAACCGCCATCCGGCGTCGTGCTGCATCCGGCCAGCAGTAAAATGATCACCCACCAGCCGGAACACCTCATGCAGGCAATACCCGCTGGGCCGGAAACACAATCTGGAAGCGACTACCGTGCCCTGGCTCACTTTCAACCTGCAAGCTGGCCTGATGATGATGCAAAATATGCTTGACGATGGACAAACCCAAACCGGTGCCGCCAGTATCACGACTGCGGCCGCTGTCGACACGGTAAAAGCGCTCAGTTAACCGCGGCAAATGATGTGACTCGATACCAATGCCGGTATCTTGCACGCTGAATACAGCATCTTCACCGCGCATTTGCCAGTAAATATCAATACGGCCTTGCGCCGGGGTATAGCGTACCGCGTTGCTGGTCAGGTTACTCAGGGCACTCAATAGTTCATTGTAGCTGCCACGAATATTGACCTCGGTTTCCATATGCAGCGTCACTGTATGCTGGCCTTGGCTCAGCGCCTGCGCATCTTTCTGCAACTGCTGCAGCATGGCAGGCATGGCAATATCGGTTTCATCTTTAAGCGTGACGTTATTTTCCAGGCGCGACAAGGTCAACAAGTCTTCAATAATGCGGCGCATACGCGTCGTTTGTGACTGCATCATGTCAAAATAAGGCTGGATATCCGGTGAGACCTCACCTTGCATGTCGCTAATGGTTTCGAGGAAGCCGCCAATGACCGTCAGCGGCGTACGCAACTCATGCGACACATTGGCAATAAAGTCGCGGCGCATGACCTCGGTTTTTTCAATGGCCGACACATCGCGGCAGATCAGCAAACGCTGTTTGCTGGCAAACGGAATAATCTGTAATTCCAGCGTCACGTCCGGGCTACGCCAGGACTTGAGTTTTAGCGGCTCGCTGTAATCCTCTGCCTGCAAATACGTGACAAACTCGGCTTGCCGCAGCAAGTAATAAATCGGCTGATTTTCATCATGATGCCGCTTTAAGCCTAAGCGTTGAATCGCGGGTTCGTTAAACCATTCAATTTCGTTACGGTTATTGAGCACCACCACGCCATCCGGCAATGCACTAGTGGCATGACGCAGCCGCTCCAGCGTACTGCTCAGTTGGCTTTGGCTGCGCGAATGACGGCGCATTTCATGATAGAGATTGGCAAAGATGTCTTCCCAGATGCCTTTGCCGTTCGGCATAAAATTAAGGCTGGGTTTAAGTGCCCACTGATACAGGCGGTGTATCCAGTAAATATGCGCAGCCAGATAGGCCAATGCACCGACTGTAAATAATAGCCATGCTGTTTCCGCACCGCAGAACCAGCCAACCATCAGGCAGCAAAATGCCCAAAACAGCAGGCTCCAGAACGCTTTCCAACGAATATCTTGCACAAGCCATTCTCAACACATCAATGTCGGCGATTATACGACACATCTGCGCGCAGGCAATGACAGGATGATGACAGCAGCCCAGAGGCCCGCAAACCAGTTACTCAGCCATGACCGGGGCACTTCTGGCATAGGGCTTGGCCAGCGGCTCGCCGACAAATACACCTTGCATCGGCCATTTCACGCTCTTCCAGTAGGCCTCAATCAAGGTTTCACCCGACAGGTAATGCGCCATCACAATTTGCGGATTAGGAAATTTTTGCCAGTAATTACAGGGCTCGGAAACCGTGCCATAACTGCCGGTGACGCCAGCATCCAGCCAGCGTGACGCTGGCATCTGGCCGTTATAGCTTGCTAATACGCCTCCAGAGGAAGTCAGGTGATCAGCAATCGCACCCGGCAAATAGGTATTGGTCAGCATGAAATCCACCTGCTTCTGCCCGGTAAAATAAAACATCACCGAGCCCTGGTTTTCAATCGACTCCTGGGGCAAGGTATGCAGGGTGAGTTTCTTGGATTTAATGGTCATGCCATCTTGTGGGAAAAATGGCTCACGCGGTTTGGAGCGCGCAACATCGCGCGTTTTGAGGAAGTAGCCATCGGCGTCATTTAAGCTAAACTCACTCAGCACACCACGGTCAATCAAGGCCTTGGCGGCATCTACGCTGCTAATCGGCAGCAACATGGACAAGCGGATATGATGATCTGCCCATGGCCGCAATGACAGGCTATTAAAGTAAGGGCTATCACGGCCGGGGTCACAGGTTTTGCGGCACTGATTTAAATCCAGCCCCAAGGTCAGCGCACTGGTGATGCTGTTGCACTGAACGGCAAACGGCGTGCGCCACACCAGCAACAATACTTGCTGATTGCCCAGCTTGGCATCTAGCTGCGCTTTTAACGACTCAAACTCCGGCACGGTCAACGCATCCTTGGCATGCCTAGGCAGCTCCACGCCAATCAGGTTTTCTGCAGGCACTTGCCTCGCTTGTAAATAATACCGGGCAATTTCTTCACTCTGCGCATCATTGACGTTGTAAACCACTGCGACATCTTCTGGCTTTAATAAAGAAGGCCTGAGCGGAATTCTTTTACTGACATCAACAGCGCCCGCCATCGCCTGTGTGACCAGCAACATGCAACACAACCCAATCCAGACTCGCACCTGACTCAAACGATGACTCACACCCATCCACTCAACACTCCGTTGCAATTGCAAAAATACCACCCTGGCAAACAAACCAGCGTAAAATTCAATCATATCCCAGATTCAATGGATTCAAGAAAACGAGGCAAATAATGACGACACAAACGATTTTAATCACAGGTGCCAACCGTGGCATTGGGCTGGAATACGTCAAACAATATGCTGAAAGCGGTCAACAGGTATATGCCACCGTGCGCGACCCGGCCAAGGCGACCGCGTTGCAGCAATTGGCGACCAAACACACGAACATCCAGGTATTGGCGCTGGACGTAAGCGATGTGAGTGCCATTCGTGATCTGGCTGGGCAATTATCGGCAGTCACCATCGATATTTTAATCAGTAACGCTGGCACCTACCCTGATAGTGCCTTCGGTAAAACCAACCCACAAGCCTGGCTGCACGCGTTCCAGGTCAATACGCTGACCACTTACTATCTTGCAGAAGCCTTTTTACCGCAACTACGCCGTGCCAGCCAGGCGAAATTAATCGCCATGACCAGCAAAATGGGCAGCATAGAAGACAATGGCAGCGGAGGGGAATATATTTACCGTAGCAGCAAAACTGCTTTGAATATGGTGGTGAAAAGCCTGGCGCTAGACCTGCGCGAATTCAATATTCAGGTAGCAGCTTTGCACCCGGGCTGGGTGCGTACGGATATGGGTGGGCCGAATGGATTGATTGATGCGGAAACCAGTGTGCGTGGGTTACGGCAGGTGATTGAAGGCTTAAACAGTGCGCAATCGGGGCAGTTTATTGCTTATGATGGGAAAAAGATTCCTTGGTGATTGGTGGTGAGTGGCAACTCGTAGGATTGCCTTTCGCCTATAGGCGAGTTACTTTTCTTTGCTTGCACAAAGAATAAGTAACCAAAAGAAATGCACCCCAGCTTCCGCTTGATTCCTGCGTTGCTCGTCAAAATAAGCGGTCGCGAAACTCATCCTAGCGGCCTGCACAAAACGCAGGCCACCGCGGGATTCGAACAGCCGCTCCCTTCACCTTATTTTGCCTGCGCTACTCGGCGCGGCAGATGGGGCTCGAAGCAGAGGCACCGTTAGAGCGCTTAAGTGGCATCTGGATACTTAATCTTATCGGCGGTCAACTAGCCTTGTAAGGACTACGCTCTTCAAGTTCATCGACATAATCCTGCATGGTGCTGGCTTCGCGAACCAAAAAGTGTGCCACGCTCTGGTGAAAATCGGGGTGACTTAGCCAGTGATAGGAGCAAGTCGTATAAGGGGTGAAACCGCGTGCCAGTTTGTGTACGCCTTGCGCACCACCTTCAAAATAGCGGATGCCGTGGCTGATACAGAACTGTTGCGGCTGGTAGTAACACAACTCGAAATGCAGGCACGAAATATCACGCAGGCTGCCCCAGTAACGGCCATACAAGGTGTCTTCACCCCAAATACAGACACTAGCAGCGACATCTTCACCATCTTGTGCGGCAATAAACAGCCTGAACTGTTCAGGCATGTCACGGCTGATTTGCTCAAAAAATGCCAATGATAAATAAGGGCTGCTGCCATGCCGGTGATAGGTATTGCAATAGCATTGATAAAACAACGCTAGTTCTGCCGGGCTGACGTCATGCCCGCTCAGTACGCGGCAATGCACTCCTTGCTGGGCGACCTTGTTGCGCTCCTGACGTATTTTTTTACGCTTGTCGCGGCTAAGCACGGCTAAAAACGCCTCCCAATCGGCGTAACCAGGATTCTCCCAGCGAAACTGCACGCCATGCCGACGCAAGCCATCTGCTTCGGCGCATGCACGCGCCGAAGTGGCATCCGGGAACAACACATGCAGCCCGGACCAGGCCTGCGTCTGACAGACGTCACGCATTTGCGACAACATCGCCGCTGCCAAAACCTGCGGCTCAGCGCAATCAGGGTGAATTAACAGCCGGGGCCCGGTGACCGGCGAAAAAGGAATCGCTGAAATCAGTTTGGGGTAGTACTGGCCGCCCGCTTGTTCATAAGCATCGGCCCACGACCAGTCAAACACATATTCGCCATAGGAGTGGGTTTTAATATAACAAGGCGCTACAGCAAGCAGTTGCTCGCCATTAAACACTGCTAAATGATAGGGAATCCAGCCCGTTTGATGATCCACGGCTGCCGACAACTCGAATGCCCGCAAAAACCGGTAATCCAGCATAGGGTGAGATCCGGCCAATGCCTGCCAGGCCACGGCGGGGATATCCTTTAAGCCGCGATACCAGACAAACGATAATTGGCTGATATCCATATGGTGTTAAGCACCGATGAGACGCAGATGAGAAAAAAGACACGCCGGGGCTGAGGTTGGCATGTAGATAGACATAGAACAGCGGCTTAGCTATTGTTAGCTAGGGCGTTTGCGTATGACCGAAACGTCTTTGCCGGTGGAGTTCACCGTACTGTTGGCAGGAATCACTGCAGAAGGGGATTTAGATTTATTTTTGGATTTATCAGTGTCTGAATCCGACACAATAGCTTGCTGTGCCTGAGTTTTCGCCTCAGCTTCGCGTTGCCGCTCCACCATCTGCGCATAAGCATTCTCCAGCTCATCCAGGGTGATGACACCATTGCCATCAAGATCAACATAAGAGAAATGTCGCGCGACCTGCGGCAAACAGAGGGTGGCTTCTTCGCGATCCAGCGAGTCATCGTTGTCGCGGTTACACTCATTAAATCGCTGGGAAATACTGTCGTGCATCACCTTGCGCTTTTGCAGCATGAGTTGGTGATCAGGGTCGGTGTTACGGGCATAATCAGACAGTGCCTTGCGTAAACGCGCACGGTCTTCAGGACTGAAATTATGTTCCAGGGTTTTGGAGAGGCCCGCATCATCATTATCGATCATGCGATTATCCGTCAGCCGAATAGGTAACTTAAGGTCGGCAGACACAGGCGATGCCAGCAACATGGTCGTTGTTAGCAAAAAAACCTCTTTCAAATGTTTGTTCGCTTTACACATCCACATCCAAACGTAATACCTTCATTCTTGTTTCACTAATTCTTGCTTCACTTAAAGCTTTTTGAAACACAAGCTTTTGAAAAACACTTTTTTTCAAGTAGAACCAAGCACGATTAACATGACAGATATTGCCTGACTTTAAAATCAGGCTGCCTAACATAACGCAACTCTGGTCGCGGCATCAACTGATTTAACAAAAAATAGCGATTCTTTCATCGCCATGACTGTCAATTTCAGGCAGTCATCTTGCAACAGGATTGTAAATGCAATATTTCATCCCCCGCGCTATTTGTAACCAAGTTGTAACTACCCCACTTCATGCAAGATACGGCTTGGAGTATAATGATGAAGATAAGTTTTATGGCTGAGCCGTTTTAGCATTTGATGTCAGGTCATCCTGATCACGGCCAGACGCGTTAACAAAACGCACGCTTCTGTGTAAAAAGGTACGTATGGCAGAACAGTTAAAAAAAATATTGATGGTTGATGATGATTTGCGTATGCGCGAACTTTTACAGCGCTACCTGACTGAACAGGGATTCAATATCAAATCCGTGTCCGATGGCAAAGAGCTGGATAAAGCCATGTCTGCCGAAAGCTTTGACCTGCTGATTCTAGACCTGATGTTGCCTGGCGAAGATGGCCTGGCCATTTGCCGCCGCCTGCGCGGCGCCAACCACATGACGCCGATTATCATGCTGACCGCACGTGGCGATGAAGTGGACCGCATTGTTGGCCTGGAAATGGGGGCTGACGACTACCTGCCCAAACCATTTAATCCACGCGAATTACTGGCCAGGATCAATGCCGTATTGCGTCGCCATGAAATCACCCCTAAACAGGCGGTTGAAGAAAAAAGTGCTGCGTTTCAGTTTGGTGAATTTGTGTTTGACATCAACACACGTAGCCTGACCAAAAACGGCGCGCCGATCACCATTACCAGTGGCGAATTCACGTTATTAAAAGTATTTACCGAGCATCCGCGCCAGCCACTGTCGCGTGACCGTCTGATGCAATTGGCACGCGGCCGCGAACTGGATGTATTCGACCGCAGTATTGATGTGCAAGTATCGCGCTTGCGCCGCATTATCGAGCCAGATCCGGCACATCCACGCTACCTGCAAACCATGTGGGGCTTTGGTTATGTGTTTATTCCAGATGGCGAAGCGCCGCAATAAGCGACCTGCCTAAGCCTCATTCACGTGCGCTTACTGCCTCGCCGACTATTGTCCCGCATCATGTTACTGATTGCCATTTTGTTGGCCGTCAGTATCTATGCCTCGCTCAAAATCTTTGATTATTTTGACCGCGAACCACGCGCAACAGCGGCCGCCTTACAGGCAGTCACCATCGTCAACTACACCCGCGCCTCGCTGATTGCCTCCCATGAAAATCGCCGCCTGGCCTTACTATCAGAACTGTCCGGACGCGAAGGCGTACGCGTCTATGCGGCCGACTTCCTCGAAGACATTGAGCCGCTGCCGCTAGACCCGTTTATCAACCTGGTCGCGCAAAAAATCCGCGAACGCCTGGGTGAAGAAACCATTATCACCGTCAATCATTACGACATTCCCGGCCTCTGGATCAGCTTTAATGTTGGCCAGGATGACTTCTGGGTAGTGATTCCCAAAATCCAGGTTGACCGCCCTTTCCCTTGGCACTGGCTGGGTTGGGCTGCCGTGGTAGGCTTACTGTCACTGGTCGGCGCCTATCTGCTGACTGCGCGTATTAACCGCCCACTGACCATGCTGGTGCATGCAGCCGAGCGTTTGCGCAATGGCGAACCAGCGCCAAAACTGCCGGAAGACAGCGTGGAAGAGTTGCGTGAAGTGACGCATACTTTTAACGAAATGGCCGAATCACTGGCGCGACTGGATGCAGAGCGCACCTTATTATTGGCAGGGGTGTCGCATGATATCCGTACGCCTTTGGCACGCTTGCGGCTGGCGGTAGAAATGTTGCCGCCTGATGCTGACTATATGAAACACGGCATGATTGAAGATATTTCCGACATGGACAATATCATTCACCAGTTCCTGGATTTTGTGCGAGGCGTGGAAGGTGAACCCACCCGCATGATGGACATCAACGACTTGTTACATGCGCTGGCTGAGCGTCAACGCCGCGCAGGACGTGAGTTAAAAGTATCACTGGGGCCTAAATATTTTATTCCTATCCGGCCGCTGGCCATGCAGCGCCTGCTCGACAACCTGGTCGGCAACGCTTACAACTATGGCAAAGGCAAGGTGGAAGTGCGCAGCCAGGTCATGGCAGACAAGATCGTGATCAGCGTACTCGACAACGGCCCCGGCATTCCACCAGAACATGCAGAACGTTTGCTGCGCCCGTTTGAACGCATGGATAGCGCGCGCAACAAATATGAAGGTGGCAGCGGCTTGGGGCTCGCCATTTGCAACCGCATTGCTACCCTGCATGGCGGCCAGCTGGCGCTACTTAACCGTAGCGAAGGCGGCCTGGAAGCCAGATTATCACTCCCTATCCTACCTAACGCCTGATTTATTCGCCGTCTGGCGTAAACCAGTTCAGGCGTGAGCGTAGCTGCACGACTTCACCAATAATGGTCAGACTGGGTGGCTTCAACCCGGCCGCGGCCACATCGGCTGCCAGGTTTTTCAAGGTAGACTCCACCACACGTTGCTTTTGCGTGGTGCCCTGTTGAATCACCGCTGCAGGCATCTCAGGTGACACGCCTTGTGCTATCAATTTGGCACAAATCTGCTCCAGCCCCACCAAGCCCATGTAAATCACTACTGTTTGCCTCGGGCGCGCCATGGCCTGCCAATCCAGGTCTATGGTGCCGTCTTTGAGATGGCCAGTAATAAACAAACAGGCCTGCGCATAATCGCGGTGCGTCAGCGGAATGCCCGCATAACTTGAAACTCCGTTTGCCGCCGTGATGCCAGGCACCACCTGGAAGGGGACGCCATGCTGCATCAGGGTTTCAATCTCTTCGCCGCCGCGGCCAAAAATAAACGGGTCACCGCCCTTGAGGCGCAAGACGCGCTTGCCTTCCAGTGCCAGCCTGGCCAGCAACTGGTTAATTTCCTCTTGCGGCAAGGTATGCTGGTCGCGTGATTTACCCACATAAATCAGCTCCGCATCACGGCGCACCAACTCCATCACCTCTTTGCTGACCAACTTGTCATACACGCAGACATCACATTGCTGCATCAGGCGCAACGCCCTGAATGTTAACAAGTCAGGATCGCCCGGGCCACCACCCACCAGATACACTTCACCGAGCGCAGGCGCATCGTCGCCCTGGCTGAGCAACTCGCCCAGCAAATCCCGTGCAGCCTGCTCCTGGCCGGACAAGACGCGCTCGACCAGAGGGCCATTCAACACATCCTCCCAAAAACGGCGGCGCGCAGGCATATTGCTGAATTTGGCTTTCACCTGCTCTCGAAACTCACCCGCAATCGCCGCAATCCGGCCGTAGGCCGCAGGCAACATGGTTTCAATCTTGCTGCGGATATGCCGCGCCAATACCGGCGCATTCCCTTCACTAGAAACCGCAATCACCACCGGGCTGCGGTCTATGATAGAACCCATGGTAAACGTGCATAATGCCGGTGCATCGACCACATTCACCGGGATATTCAAGCGTTTGGCGGCAACAGACACCGCTTCATTGACGGATTCATCATCAGTCGCCGCAATCACCAAACAGGCACTAGTCAGTTGCTCAGGCTGAAACTCAGTCTGCACATAATCAATCTCGCCCTGCTCAAACAACACGCGCAATTCATCACACAAAACAGGTGAAATCACCGTGACCTGACCTTGCGCTTTGCGCAGCATCAGCACCTTGCGTGTCGCCACATCACCGCCGCCAATGACGATACACAGGCGTTGCGCAATATTGAAAAAAATCGGTAAGGCTTGCATGAAACAACGCTCAAATGAAAGATGCCTATTTTACCGTAGTCGCCAAGCGCGCTGGGGTTTCATCTACAAATACGCTAAAATACTGTTTTTGTGAGAAATTTAGCGTGCAATGAAGCAGGACAGCGGTAAAAAAATATTCATCAAGTCGTTTGGTTGCCAGATGAACGAATACGATGCCTCACGCATGGTGGACTTGATGCGTGAGCACGACGGCATGACCCAGACCGACAACATGGAAGAAGCCGATGTCATCCTGCTCAACACCTGCTCGGTACGCGAAAAAGCCGAAGAAAAAGTATTCAGCCACCTCGGCCGCATGATTCCGCTCAAAGAGAAAAACCCCAACCTGGTGATTGGCGTTGGCGGTTGCGTCGCCAGCCAGGAAGGCGACGCCATTATCAAACGCGCGCCTTATGTGGACGTGGTATTCGGCCCACAAACCCTGCACCGCCTGCCAGACCTGATTAAAGCCAAACAGACCGAAAACAAGCCGCAAGTCGACATCACCTTCCCCGAGATTGAAAAATTTGACCACTTGCCGCCACCACGCATCGAAGGCGCGACTGCATTCTTGAGCATTATGGAAGGCTGCAGCAAGTATTGCAGCTTTTGTGTGGTGCCTTACACCCGCGGCGAGGAGTTCTCGCGCCCGTTTGAAGACATCCTGACCGAAGCCATCCAACTGGCCGAACAAGGCGTCAAGGAAATCACACTGCTGGGACAAAACGTCAACGCTTACCGCGTACAGTATCAAGGCATAGAGGCCGACCTCGCCATGCTGATTGAAACCGTGGCTGAGATTCCGCAAATCGAGCGTATCCGCTACACCACCAGCCACCCCAACGAGATGAACGAACGCCTGATTGCCTGCCATGCCAATGTGCCCAAACTGGCTAATCAATTACATTTACCAGTGCAAGCTGGTAGCGACCGCATTTTGATGGCGATGAAACGCAACTATACGGCGCTGCAATACAAAGGCCTGATCCGCAAGCTCAAAGCGGCCAACCCGCAACTGACGATTACTAGCGACATCATCGTCGGCTTCCCTGGCGAAACAGAAAAAGACTTCCAGGCGACGCTCAAGCTAATGCGCGACGTGGGCTTTGATTATAGCTTTAGCTTTTTGTATAGCCCGCGCCCGGGAACGCCAGCCAGTTACCTGCCTGACGAAACGCCGCAAGCCGACAAAGCCGCCTGGCTCAAGCAACTGCAAACCGAAAACGAAAACAACGGTGACGCCATCAGCCGTGCCATGTTAGGCACGGTGCAACGCGTGCTCATTGATGGCCCGTCATGGAAAGATCCTAACCTGCTGGCAGGTAAAACTGACAATGGCCGTGTTGTAGATATCGCCGCCGATGCGCGCTTTATCCACCAGATGGTGCAAGTCAAAATCACCGACGTCTACAACCCCAAACGCCTAGTTGGCGAAATTGTGAATTAAGCATGGAAATTACGTTAAGCCCTGAAGACAACCTGATGCTGGCCAACTTATGTGGCCCGCTGGACGAGAACATCCGCCAGTTAGCGAACGGCCTGGACATTGACATCAACCGTCGTGGCAGCACGTTTTACCTGAGCGGCACACAAACCAATATGCGCTTGGCCGCGCAAATGCTGGAAAACTTTTACGCACGCTCCAAAAAACCGATAGACCTGGAAGACATTCAACTGGGCCTGGTAGAAATCGACAAGCTCAAACCAGAAGAAGTCAGCTCCAGTGCCATGCCCACGCTGATGACCCGCCGTGGCGACCTGCATGGCCGCACCCCGCGCCAGGTCAGCTATTTGCAACAGATACAGGATCACGACATCACGTTTGGCATTGGTCCTGCCGGTACCGGTAAAACCTATCTGGCCGTGGCCAGCGCGGTAGACGCAATGACGCGCGACCGTGTGAAAAGAATCGTGTTGGTTCGTCCTGCCGTAGAAGCGGGCGAACGCCTGGGCTTTCTGCCAGGTGACTTGAACCAGAAAGTCGACCCTTACCTGCGTCCACTATACGATGCGCTGTATGACTTGGCCGGTTATGACACCGTGAATAAGATGTTTGAACGTGGCGCCATTGAAGTCGCCCCGCTCGCTTATATGCGTGGCCGCACCTTGAACCAAAGCTTTATTATTCTGGATGAAGCGCAGAACACCACGCCAGAGCAGATGAAGATGTTCCTCACCCGCATTGGCTTTGGTACCAAAGCCGTCATTACAGGTGACGTCACGCAGATTGACTTGCAGCGTCATCAGAAAAGCGGCTTGGTAGAAGCGCAGAAAATCCTCAAGGATGTGAAGGGCATTGCCTTTACTCAGTTTATGTCGCAAGACGTAGTGAGGCATCCGTTAGTGCAGAAGATTATTAATGCGTATGAGAAGTTTGAGCAGAGTGCTCAGAAAAGTGACTAATAAACGCTAAACATATCCTCGCCTTTTTCGCCTCTCGGCGAGTCACTTTCTGGTGCTTGTCCCCCAGAAAGTAACCAAAGAGGAAGACACCCAGCCATCACGGCCTGCGGCTCCCTTGCGTTGCTCGACAAAGTGGGCGCCCATCGAAACTCGCCCTAGCGGCTTGCACAAAACGCAAGCCACCGCGGAACTCGAACAGCCGATGGCCGACTACTCCCACTCTGTCTCCGCTACTCAGCGCGATGGAATGGGGTTTATCTCGCCAAAACACCAGCGTAGAAGTTTGAACGGTTAAAAAAACAGATTCATTTGTGATGATCACTAATGGTGGCATTCGCCTGGTGTTCGGGGTCCCCATCTGCCGCGCCGAGCAACGCAGGATTGGCGGGGGCAGTCGGCAATCAACTGTTTGAGTCCCGCAACAGGCCACGTTGTGTGTGGCTTGTCAGGACGAGCTTTTGATTGACGCCCGGCAAGCCGAGTAGCACAGGATACAAGCGGAAGCTGGGGTGCATTTCTTTTGGTTACTTATTCTTTGTGCAAACAAAGAAAAGTAACTCGCCGAAAAGGCGAAAAGCAACCTCCCTCCAAAGAACAACCTTTTACCGCAATCACACCACGCCTAACGTTCAGCTTACAAAGCGACCTCAGTATAAGTTGGAAACTTCTGCATAATCTCTGCAAACAAAGTGCTTTCCAACCACCCCTCCAACCACGACCGCAATCGTGGATAAACACTCCCCGCAAACCACTCAGCATCCACTGCCGCAAACTGGCGGATAAACGGGAAAATCGCCACATCCGCTACACTGGCAGAATCACTCAACAAAAAACGATGTTGCTGCAAGACTGTTTCCAGCGCTTGCAAGAACTGCTCGCCTTGCTGACGGTAAAACAATTGCTGTTGTTCCGGATAACGCTCTGGATATTTATAGCGGTCGAGGGCCTTTTTAAAATCACCATCATTGATACTAATGAAGTGATTAACGGCTTCACGGTCAGCATGTAACCAGCCTTGCGGATCATGCTGCGCTAATGCCCACTGCATAATATCCAGACTTTGCTCTAACACCGTGCCATCTGGCAGTTGCAAGACTGGCACCGTGCCTTTGGGGGAGATTTGCAATAAATGTGCAGGCTTGTCGCGCAATGACACTTCACGCACTTCAAGCTGAATTTGCGCTGCCCATAAGGCCATACGGGCACGCATGGCATATGGGCAACGGCGGTAGGAGTAAAGAATAGGCAATGCCATTAGAGCAGTGCTTTGCGGCAATCCTTGATGAGTTGTGGGCCTTTATAAATCAGGCCACTGTAGAGCTGCACCAGGCTGGCACCTGCGGCTATTTTTTCTTTGGCATCGTCGCCATTTAAAATGCCACCTACACCAATAATAGGCAAACTGCCTTGCAGTGCCGCCGCCAGGGTTTGAATCACGCGTGTAGAGCCTGCTTTCACTGGCGCACCAGATAAGCCACCCGTCTCTTCTGCATTTTTTAAACCTGCCACAGCATCACGTGCCAGCGTGGTGTTGGTGGCGATGACGCCATCCAGGCGGTGTTGCATGAGTAGCTCAGCAATTTCCTGTACTTGCTCTGTGGTCAAATCTGGTGCAATTTTGAGGGCGACAGGCACATATTTGCCATGCACTTGCGAGAGGATTTTTTGCTCGGATTTGAGTGTGGCCAGCAATTGGCCTAGCGCATCTTTTTCTTGCAGCGCGCGCAGGTTCTTGGTGTTGGGTGAAGAGATATTCACGGTGATATAGCTGGCATGGCTATACACTTTGCGCATGCAGGTCAGGTAATCCTCAGCCGCCCTGTCGTTAGGCGTGTCAAAGTTCTTACCAATATTGATACCAAGGATGCCTTTAAACTTGCTGGCTTTTACGTTCTGGATGAGCTGATCCACACCCAGGTTATTAAAGCCAAAGCGGTTAATAATGGCCTGAGCCTCAGGCAAACGGAACAAGCGCGGCTTGGGGTTGCCGGGTTGCGCGCGCGGCGTGACCGTGCCGACCTCAATAAACCCGAAGCCTAGCGCTGCCATACCATCAATCACGGCGGCATTTTTGTCCAGGCCTGCGGCCAGGCCTACCGGGTTAGGAAAAGTCAGTCCCATCACTTGAGTAGGCTGATCGGGTAAACGGCCTGCAGCCAGTGTTAACAACCCGAGTTTTTCAGCGCGCTTGAGCGATTGCAAGGTAAGGTCATGTGCCTGTTCTGCATCCAATTGAAATAGCAGCGGTTTAAGCAGCGGGTAAATATTCATACGTCACTTTTCCTGAATCTTTTTTTAATGCGTGGCAATGGTCGCTTATTTCAGCGCTTGTTGCCTGCATCACTTTTGCGTTACATCAAAAACCATGTTGATCATAGGGTTCAAAATATTCCTCAGATGCATTGCTTGCCAGATAACTAGCTTACAGGAGGAAACCCCATGAAAATTTTGATTGATTTGTTATCTACTGACTATGGTTTGATGAGTTTTATCGTGATTGCCATTATCTTTGTGGTCATGACCTGGGCAGGCATTTATGTCTACCTCAAGGCACGCCAGCAATAAGTAGCTGACACGGCTCGACCACTAACACAAACCCCGCTTGCGCGGGGTTTGTGTTGTTTACAGCAGCACTTTTTCAATGCCGCCGTTATTGGCTTTCTGGATATAATTTTCCATCCAGTTTTCACCCAGCACATGCTTGGCCATTTCCACCACAATGTAGTCGGCTTCAATACCAGTGTCATCACCGTAGCGTGACAAGCCTTGCAGGCAGCTTGGGCAAGAAGTCAGGATTTTGACTGGCTGCTCAGGAGCACCCACGGTCAAGCCCATTTTTTCCATGCCTTTTTCCAGCTCTTCCTGCTTGCGGAATTTGACCTGGGTCGCAATATCAGGACGTGCCGCTGCGAAGGTGCCAGACTCACCGCAGCAACGGTCATTCAGCGCCACATCAGTGCCCATGAGCTTGTTAGTGACTTCCATCGGCTTGTAGGTCTTCATCGGCGAATGGCAAGGGTCATGATACATATACCGTGTACCCGTCACGCCTTGCAGGCGCATGTCTTTTTCCATCAGGTATTCGTGGATATCGAGCAAGCGGCAGCCCGGGAAAATCTTCTCGAACTCGTATTTCTGCAACTGATCCATACAAGTCCCGCAAGACACAATCACCGTCTTGATATCCAGGTAGTTCAGCGTATTGGCGACACGATGAAACAGCACGCGGTTATCCGCCGTAATCTCCTGGCCTTTGTCGTGATTGCCAGAGGCTGTTTGCGGGTAACCGCAGCACAGGTAGCCTGGTGGCAATACGGTGATCGCGCCTACTTCGTACAGCATGGCTTGCGTGGCCAGGCCGACGTTAGAGAACAAGCGTTCGGAACCGCAGCCTGGGAAATAGAACACGGCTTCCGAATCCTCGGTCACTTTTTGCGGATTGCGGATGACCGGAATCATGCTGTCGTCTTCCACGCCCAGCATCGCACGCGAGGTCTTGGACTGCATTTTCTTCGGCATTGGGCGATTAATAAAGTGAATCACCTGCGCCTTGATTTCAGGCTTGCCTACGGTCGCTGGCGGCGCTTTTTTATCCTTGAGCAGGCCAAATTTCTTGGCCAGGCTATTGGCCACATTAATCGCCTTATAGCCCATGCCTATCATGGTACCGCGCAGCAACTTAATAGTCGCCGGATCCTTGGCATTCAGGTACAGCATGCCTGCTGCCGTGCCTGGATTGAATTTCTTTTTACCTTGCTCGCGCAGGAAGTTACGCATCTTGACTGACACGTCACCGAAGTCGATATTGACCGGGCACGGCTTTTCGCAACGGTGGCAGACCGTACAATGGTCAGCCACGTCGTTAAACTCATCAAAATGCTTGAGTGAAATACCGCGACGCGTCTGCTCTTCATACAAGAAGGCTTCAATCAACAGAGAAGTACCCAGAATCTTGTTACGTGGCGAGTACAGCAAGTTGGCGCGTGGCACATGCGTAGAGCATACTGGCTTACACTTGCCGCAACGCAAGCAGTCAGAAATATCATCGGCAATCTCGCCAATGGCAGACTGCTCCATGATGATGGACTCTTGCTCCAGCAAACCAAAGCTAGGCGTATAGGCGTTTTCCAGCCCGGAACCCATCAACAATTTGCCTTTGTTAAAGTGGCCTTTCGGGTCTACCTTGTTTTTGTAAGCGGCAAAGGTATCAATGGTGGCCTGGTCCAGGAACTCCATCTTGGTGATACCAATACCGTGCTCACCGGAAATCACACCATTAAGGCCTCGTGCCAGATCCATCACACGTGCCACGGCGGCGTGTGCGTCCTGCATCATGCCGTAGTCATCGGAGTTGACCGGGATATTGGTGTGCACGTTACCGTCACCAGCGTGCATATGCAGCGCAATAAACACGCGGCTTTTCAATACGGTTTTCTGGATTTCGTCCAGCTTGTCGAGAATTTTCTGGTATTCGCGGCCAGCAAAAATATCCGCCATCGGGCGCTTGAGCTCACGCTTCCAGGACACACGCAAATCATATGATTGCACGGCGCGGAACACATTGTCATATTGCGTAAACGCTTTGCCCAACTCGCCCAACACAGCTACAGGCTCATCCAGCGTATTGAGTAACAAACGCCATTTGGCACGCACGTCGCGCAATAATTGCAGCGCAATATTCTGCTTGGATTTCACGCCTTCGGGGTCAGCATTGCCGTCTTCGTCCGGCTGCAATGGCAGATCGCCGGAGACAAAGGCTTCGAGCTCGTCAACCAGTCGCAATTTATTCTGAATCGACAACTCAATATTGATGCGCTCAATACCATCAGAGTATTCGCCCAGGCGTGGCAATGGAATCACCACGTCTTCGTTAATTTTAAAGGCGTTGGTGTGACGCGCAATGGCCGCTGTGCGTGAACGATCAAGCCAGAACTTTTTACGCGCCTCGGCCGAAACGGCAATAAAGCCTTCACCGTTACGCGCATTGCACATACGCACCACGGCAGACGCCACTTCACCAACAGCGTTTTCGTCATCAGAAGCGATATCGCACAACAACACCATTTTAGGGCGTTGCTGACGCGCAGCCTTGGTCGCGTAACCCACAGCCTTCACATAGCGCTCGTCCATGTGCTCTAGGCCAGCCATGATCACAGCTGGGTCTTGTTTGGCGGTCGCATCCAGGTAGTCTTTGATTTCAACAATGGCAGGCACCGCGTGCGACACATTGCCAAAAAATTCCAGTGCAATGGTACGCACGTGCTTGGGCATGCGGTGCAGAATAAAGGTCGCAGACGTAATCAGGCCATCACAACCTTCTTTTTGCACGCCAGGCAAACCAGACAAAAACTTGTCGGTCACGTCTTTACCCAGGCCAACCTTCCGGAAGCTAGGGCCAGGAATTTCGAGAATCTCTGGCTCGGACAGCAGGTTCTTGAAGTCGATGTCGTAGCGGCTGATTTTAAAGCGCGCCATGTCGATATCGTGAATCTTGCCCAGGTTATGGTCCAGGCGCTCCACTTCCAACCAGGTGGCGTCAGGCGTCACCATGCGCCATGAGGCGAGGTTATCCAGCGCGGTGCCCCACAGCACGGCTTTTTTACCACCGGCGTTCATGGCAACGTTACCGCCAATACAGCAGGCATCCGCAGAGGTTGGGTCGCAGGCAAATTCCAAGCCGGCCGCAGTGGCTGCGTCCATGGCACGGCGTGTCACGACCCCGGCACCACACTCAATGGTGGCTACCTGGCGTGAGACACCCGGCAAGGTGCGCATTTGCACGCCGGTGTGCTGATCCAGTTTTTCGGTATTGATGACGGCAGACAAAGGTGTCAACGGCACGGCACCACCGGTATAACCAGTACCGCCGCCGCGCGGGATAATGGTTAACCCTAATTCGATACACGCACGTACCAGGTAGGAAATCTCGGCTTCGGTATCCGGGTTAATCACCACAAAGGGATACTCGACACGCCAGTCGGTCGCGTCGGTCACATGTGAGACGCGTGCCAGACCATCAAACTGCACATTATCTTTGCGCGTAAACTTGGTCAGTTTGGCCATGGCTTTTTTGCGCAAATCGGCGGTTTGCTTGAAGTCATCCGCAAATTTTTCTACCGCTTTGGTAGCTGCAGTCACCAGCTTCTGCACTTTGTCATTACCGCTACTGCGTTCATCAATCGCAGAAATTCGGTGATACAAGGCCTCGATCAGGGCTTTGCGGCGCTTGGGATTCTCCAGCAAGTCATCTTGCAGGTAGGGGTTGCGGGAAACCACCCACAGATCGCCCAGCACCTCAAACAGCATGCGTGCACTACGTCCCGTTTTACGCTCAGCGCGCAAGGCATTCAAAATGCCCCAAATTTCTTCACCCAGAAACCGAATGACAATTTCGCGGTCTGAGAAGGAAGTATAGTTGTACGGAATTTCGCGTAAACGCGTGAGAGGAGTAGAATTGTGCTTTAACAAATCTGCGTTAACAGGTGCGTTCATTGATAATTTATCAAAAACAAAAGCTAATTATACCACGCCACATTCGGCACAAACACGGTACAACGGCTAGGGTTTTTGAGTAATCAGGTTTTAAGATGTCTACATTCAAATCCAAATGTAAAAAATGGGTAGTACCACTGGTCGCATTAGCCTTGTTTGCGGGCCTGGCAGTTGCGGTGATGCAAAAGCCACAAGCCCCGGAAGTCACATTCACCACGTTAACTGGTGAAAAAATCAGCATGCAGTCACTACGTGGCAAAACCGTACTGGTCAACTTCTGGGCCACGGACTGCCCTGGCTGCATCAAGGAAATGCCAGAGTTGATCGACACTTACCAGCAATACAAAGACAAAAACCTGGTCGTAATTGCCGTCGCCATGCCTTACGATCCACCCGCCCAGGTTGCCAATTACACTAAAGAAAAAGCCCTGCCTTTTAACGTCATGCACGATGGTTACGGCGAAATGGTGAAGGCCTTTGGCGATGTCAACCTCACCCCAACGACCTTTATTTTTGATGCCAAGGGCAACCGCGTACAAAAAACCATAGGCGAACTCAACTTCCCCGAGCTGCGTAAACTACTCGACCAGAAAGCCAGCTAAATGTTGTGGGTGAAAGCGTTTCATCTCATTTTTGTCACCAGTTGGTTTGCCGGGCTGTTTTACCTGCCGCGCATTTACGTCAACCTGGCGATGGAGCAAGATCCGCAAGCTCAGGCACGCCTGCTGCTAATGGCACACAAACTCTACCGGTTTATGCAGCCACTGATGTTGCTAGCCTTGGCATTTGGGATTTGGTTATGGTTAGGTTACGGTTTCAAGGGCGGCTGGCTGCATGCAAAGCTGACCCTAGTGGCGTTACTGATAGGCTACCACCATGCCTGTGGCAGCCTGTTGAAAAAATTCAGCGCCCAGCAAAACCGCCGCGGCCATGTCTGGTTCCGCTGGTTTAACGAAGTCCCAGTACTGATCCTGATTGCCATCGTCATCCTGGTTGTAACCAAACCGTTCTAAGCACATGCTGGACGCATTGTTGCAATCCGAATGGCTGATCCGCATGCTGGACAAATCCGGCAAGCGGGCCGCACACAGGTTACTGGCAGTATTCAGCATTCTCGACGACCTGCTGTCCAGCCCGATAGTGCAACCGCTACCTGACACGACAGCAACCCTCAATCCGCCAGACAGACTACAACATTACCTGAGCACCCAGGCACAACTGGCAGGAGCAAGGCTGCCGGACATGCTGGCCAATCAGTTGTATTTCATGGCACTCAGCGCCTGCCAGGAAAAGCTGCTACATCCACAATCCAGCGCACTGCAGCACGCCAGGCAAGCCGCGCAGGCACTGGTGGACGTACAAACCAGACGCGAGATCAACTGGCTAGCTATCCGCAATTATGGCGTGGTGATGGCGACATTGTTTTTTGGTCTCATGGGTGGATATTACTGGCATATGCAGGTCACCCCTACGCCTGTATTACAGGCAAAGTCACCGGAATACCCACCGACTGCACATCCGCTATCTCACGAAGCCAGCCCATCCGAAACTGCCGCCATTTACAGCCGCCTGGAAACCATGAAACACGGCGATTGCCGCCTGCTGGAAGCCATTCAACTACCAGAACGACTGAAAAGTATCTATATCGAAAACATCATCAACGGCCATGTCACCACCAATCGCGACGAACAAGTACTCGTCAACCAATTGCTCGACCAGGTGAAATGCAATTACACGCCCAAGCTGATGGTGAACTCCAAATAAAAAAGCCGTCGCAATCACGACGGCTTGATGAGCACTACTTAATTACTGGAACAATGTTTTCAGCTGATTCAAACCACCATCATAAACGCCCTTGATGGCATCAGAGGCAGCCTTTTCATCGGCCGGTGCTTTAGGCAAGAAATGGCTTTCCCACACCACCACAGACTTGCCATCGCCATTGCTATGCACGCTCACAGTAGAGGCGTACTCATTCACCGGCAACACGCCATCAGTGATTTTGTATGAATAGCTTTTGGCTTTGGCGTTATAGGCCGTCAATGTTTCGTTAATTTTACCGCCATCTTGCAAGGTTAATACGCGCTTGGCACCCGCATTGTTGTTTTTACCAGAGACAATCTCGGTTTTGGCCACTGCCGGATGCCAGGCACCCAGATCGCCAAAATCAGCGACTTTTTTCCAGACCACATCCACCGGCTGATTCAACTCAACCGACTTGACCACAAATAACGGCTCCGCCGCAAATACGCTGCCAGCAGTTGCCAATAATGTTGCTAATACCAATGATTGTAGTTGACGCATGATGTTCTCCTTTTGTGATTGACTGACCATAAAACTATACTATACGGTATAGTATATTTAACATGATAACAAAAACTAAATCAATAGGATTTATTCCTTGCACCTTGGCTTACCTCTATACAAGGCGGTATAGAGTGCTATAATCAAAACATGAATACTTTAAAGCAAAAGATTCTTCAGGTTTCCACTGACCTGTTTCAGACGCGTGGCATTAATTCCACCGGCGTGGACACGATTGTGGCCGTAGCCGGCACTACCAAAATGACGCTTTACAAGTATTTTGAAACCAAGGAAGAGCTGATCCTGGCCGTGTTGCAGCAAAGCCATCAGGACTTTCAAAACTGGATGAATGAAAAACTGGGTGGCCTGGGTGGCAGCCCGAATGAAAAAATCCAGAAACTGTTTGAATTCATTGAAGAATGGGTGACCTCGCCCTCCTTCACCGGCATCGCCTTCATTAAGGCCTCAGCAGAATTCCCCAACGAAGAAAACCGTATTCACCAACTGTCTTCACAGCAATCGCGCGAGTTCCGCCAATTTATTACCAAGCTGGCGCAAGATGCCAATATTAAAGATGCCGAAGGCTTGGCGCTGCAACTGTCCATCCTGTTTGAAGGTGCGGTGCAGGCCGAGCAAATCAAACGTGGCTCAGGCGCCATCAAATCGGCTAAAAAAGCCGCCAAAACCTTAATCGACATTGCCATCAAGCAATCCTGAGCCTCATCAGGCTTTCAGCACTTGCCAGCAGCCAGCCTGGCGGCAATAATAGCCTCACTTTCAATTAAAGACTTTAAGCGTTCATGAACATTCTAATTTGCGGCTCACTGGCCTACGACACCATCATGGTGTTTCCTGACCAATTTAAAAACCATATTCTGGCAGACAAAATCCATAAACTTAGCGTGGCCTTTTTGGTGCCGGAGATGCGCCGTGAATTTGGCGGCACCGCAGGCAACATCGGCTACAACCTGCAATTACTGGAAGGCCAGCCACACATCATGGCCACCGTAGGGGATGACTTTGCCCCTTATCAGGCCTGGTTGGAGCAAAATAATATTGATCCACGGCATATCACCACCGTGGCAGGCACTTACACCGCACAGGCGTTTATCACTACTGATATGGACGACAACCAGATCACCGCCTTTCACCCAGGCGCCATGCAGCATGCGCACGCCAACAGCGTGAATGATGCGCGGGATATCAAACTGGCGATCATTGCGCCCGACGGCCGCGATGCCATGTTCCAGCACGCCAAAGAGTGCCATGATGCGGGCATTCCGTTTATGTTTGACCCTGGCCAGGGCTTGCCGATGTTTAATGGCGAAGAACTGCTGCACTTTATTGAAATGGCCGACTACCTGGCGGTGAACGATTACGAGTCACAAGTCATCCAAGACAAAACAGGACTATCATTAGAGCAACTGGCGGCTAAAGTCAAAGCGCTGATCGTGACGCTGGGTAGCGAAGGTTCACATATTTATGCCGATGGTCAACGCCATGATATTCCGTGCGTTAAAGCAGAGGCCTTGGTAGACCCGACCGGCTGTGGTGATGCTTACCGTGCTGGCTTGTTATATGGCATTGTACGTGGTTGGGACTGGAAAGCCTGTGGCCGCCTGGCATCGACCATGGGGGCGATCAAGATTGCCAGCCGCGGCGGCCAGAACCACCAGCCAAGCCGGGCAGAAATTGAAAACATTTATAGCCATGCACTGGTGCAGGATGCGCTCAAAGAAGACCCATCCCTGCGCCAGAGTGCCAGCTAAACAATACATAGATATAAGTGATTGACGTTAAATAGTTAAGTGATGTGTGTAAATACTAGGAGAGAAAAATGACAACACGCGTATTAAAATGGATGGCTGTCGCAGTAATCACCGGGGTATTGGCGGCGTGCGCTAGTTCAAACTCCGGCAATGTGTATTCACGAGACGAAGCGCGTAAAGCACAAACAGTCAAAACCGGCGTGGTGGAAAGCGTGCGCTCTGTGAAACTGGAAGGCACCAAGTCACCTGTCGGGACCATTGCCGGTGGCGCCATTGGCGGTATCGCGGGTAGCTCGGTCGGCGGCGGCAAAGGCAGTGCGATTGCAGCGGTGATTGGCGCAGTGGCCGGTGGCCTGGCAGGCTCTGCCGCAGAAGAAGTGGCGACACGTAAAAACGCTTACGAAATCACAGTCAAGCTGGATGGCGGCGGTTTAGTCGCCATTGTGCAAGAGGCTGACGAGCAATTTAACGCGGGTGACCGTGTGCGTATTGTTGAAAACGGCGGCACTTCACGCGTATCGCACTAAGCACGTAAATAGTTTCATTTAAAAGAGCGGCCATGGGTCGCTCTTTTTTATTTAGTGCGTGCAGTTTAGTCACTGGCGGCGTCACACAACTGTCACACCAACGTCACCAATCGTTCATGTGACACTCCTAATATCTCGCTAAACCTCAACCAAGGAGTTGCGTGATGTTAGAACGCCATCTGCAAGAACACGGCACATACCAGACCGAGATTCAATCGCCAGCCAGCGCCCGTAAGCCAGCTTCAACACTGAGCGTGGCACTGGCCACCAGCGCAGAAGAGATTATGGAAGCACAACGCCTGCGCTACCAAGTGTTTGCCGAAGAAATGGGCGCACAAATCAAAGGCCAGCAAGGGCTGGATGTCGATGGCTTTGATGCCTTTTGTGATCATTTACTAGTACGCGACGATGCGACCCAGCAAGTTGTCGGCACTTACCGCATATTGAACCCGATGCAAGCAATGCTGGCAGGTGGTTACTACTCCGCTGGCGAGTTTGATTTAAGTCGTTTGGCACCCCTGGCGGACCGCACGGTAGAAGTCGGTCGCGCTTGCGTACACGCAGACTACCGTAGCGGCGGCACCATCACCATGCTCTGGGCAGGCCTGGCAAAATACATGATGGCGCGCCAGTATGAGTATATGATCGGTTGCGCCAGCATCTCCATGCACGACGGTGGCCATACCGCGGCGTCCCTGTTTAACAACCTGCGTGACGACTATTTATCGCCTGCTGAATACCGCGTGTTCCCGCATAACCCTTTGCCAATTGACGCCCTGGATCAATCCCTGACCGTCACTTGCCCGCCACTGGTCAAAGGCTACTTGCGACTAGGGGCTTATATTTGCGGCGAACCGGCCTGGGACCCTGCTTTTAATACGGCAGATATGCTGGTATTGTTACCCCTGTCTCGAATGAATCCCAGATATGCTGCGCATTTCTTGAAATAACTTGCCACAAACTTCAATGATCGTTCGCGGGTGGCGCATCACCCGCATCACACTGCATGTCCTGACAGGTGTTACCTTAGCCGCCATTGTGCTACCAGTATGCAACCGCTGGATGCGGCTCGGCCTGATTCAATGGTGGTGCAAACGCCTGCTGCAATGTTTTAACCTGCGCGTGACCACCAGCGGCGAATTACCCGATATCCGCACCCACGGCGTGTTGTTTGTGGCCAACCATATTTCCTGGTCAGACATCCATGCCATCAACAGCATCATCCCGGTGCGCTTTGTCGCCAAGCTGGAGATCAGAAACTGGCCGGTCTTTGGTTACCTGGTCAGAAAGTCAGGCACCATTTTCATCAACCGTACGCGTAACCGCGATGCAGCGCGTGTAGTGAATATTTGCAGTCATGCGCTCAAATTGAATGACAATCTGTGCGTGTTCCCGGAAGGCACTACCACCGAGGGCCTGAGTGTGCTGCCGTTTAAAAGCAGCCTGATTCAGGCGGCTATCGAGGCCAACACTAAAATCATCCCGGTGGCGATTCACTATCCGCTGCCTGATGGCCAACCAAACCTGGACGCAGCTTACGCTGGCGACACCTCAATCATCGAATCGATGAACGCCTACCTGAAGATGCAGCAACCGGCGGTGAACTTGCATTTTGGTACGCCGATTGCTGCCAGCGGGCAATCACGACAACAGCTGGCTCAGCAAGCCCATGCGCAGATTACCGCAACATTATTTGGTTAAATGGCCGGCTCCCTAGCGCAGCCATTGCACCAGCATCCCCACCACTGCATACGCCGCGATCACGGCAATCACATTCAGTTTAAAGCGCGCTAACGCCAACCACGCCACAACGGCCAGGCCGATGGCTAGCCAGTCTATGCCAGGGAACCATGTGCTCTGCAAAAACACATGGTAAGCAAAAAACAGGGCCAGATTTAAAATCACACCGACCACGGCAGCAGTAATCGCGCTCAATGGGGCTGTGAGGCGTACATTGTCACGTGTATTTTCAATCAGCGGCGCACCGCTAAAAATAAATACAAAACTGGGCAAAAAGGTGAAAAAAGTCACCACCGTCGCCGCTAAAAAGCCCGCCAGCAATGGCCCATCTGCTGCCAGCGCCTGGTTGAGCCAACCGCCAACAAAACCGACAAAGGTCACCACCATGATCAATGGGCCAGGCGTGGTCTCACCCAGCGCCAGGCCATCCATCATCTGCGCAGGACTGAGCCAATGGTAATGATCGACCGCACCCTGATAGACATAAGGCAAGACGGCATAGGCACCGCCAAAAGTCAGCAAGGCCGCTTTGCTGAAAAACCAGCCCATTTGCGTCAACGCCCCTTGCCAGCCGAAGTGCCACCACAAGCCAGCCATCACCAATAGCCAGAGAATCCCCCCCGTGACTGCAATGCGCACCATGCCCAGCCAGCTAAAACGCGCATGTGCCGGTGTAGGCGTGTCATCATCAATCAGGGCACGGCCGAAATGCTGCGTGGCCGCACCATGCCCGCCCACGGTAAAGAGCGTTGGCGCCAGGCGTGCACCGATCAAGCCCAGGCCTGCAGCAGTCAATACGATCAGAGGAAACGGCAATTTGAACAGGAAAATCGCCACGAATGCCAAGGCAGAAATCGCCCACATGACGCGATTTTTTAGCGCGCGCGTGCCAATGCGATAAGCCGCAAACAGCACAATCGCTACCACCGCCGGTTTGATGCCGTATAAAGCGCCCGCCACAGTCGGCACGTGACCATAAGCCATATAGACCCAGGCCAGCAACACCAGCATAAAAAACGAAGGCAAGACAAACAACACTCCGGCGATCACGCCGCCCCAGGTACGATGCATGAGCCAGCCAATATAGGTGGCCAGTTGCTGCGCCTCCGGGCCAGGCAATACCATGCAATAATTGAGCGCATGTAAAAAACGTTTTTCCGAGATCCAGCGTTTTTGCTCCACCAGGTCGTGATGCATGATGGCAATTTGCCCGGCCGGGCCGCCAAAGCTAATCAACCCGAGTTTAAGCCAATACCAGAAAGCTTGCCTGAGCGACACTGGCGCAGGCGGCGTGTGTGTATCGGTGGGAGATGTCATATCAGAAGAAGAATGTGCGTGCATAAGGCCTCATTTCATAGGGGAATGCTCACGACTAAGCATGACCCAAGATTTGAGCAGTCCTTGGACGCAAGGCGTCTTGAAGCGGGGAGGCTGCCGGATCCCCAGTGCGCATCATAGCATATATACCGCACCCACAGCCGACGCAGTCATAAGGCCTGTCAGCGCACATAGGCATCCACACCTGTTTTTAAAATGAGTAGTGAGACCACTAGCATAAAGACCCGGCGCACCAATCCGGCACCATGTTTGAGCGCCAGAGACGTTCCCAGCACGCTGCCCGCAATATTCGCTGCGGCCATCACCAGCCCCACCTGCCACCATACATGGCCCGTCGCCGCCAGCATCAGCAGTGCGGCAAAATTCGTGGTCGCGTTCAATACTTTGGCCGAGGCAGAAGCTTGTAAAAAATCCTGCCCCAAGCAGCGCACCAGCAAGAAAATAAAAAAACTACCCGTACCCGGTCCAAAAAAACCGTCATACCAGCCAATCAATGCGCCAATTACCAGTGCCAGCCACAAACGTGTTTTGGCGCTGTGTTGTGTCCTGCCATGTTGCAGGCCAAATTGGGGATATTTGAACGTATAAACCAACACCAGCAGCAATACCCAGGGCAACAGCTTGCGCAAGAACTGCGGATCCATCCAGGTCAGCGTCCACGCCCCCAGGCCAGACCCGGCAAACGCGAGCAGCGCCGCTGGGGCCAGCCAGCCCCACTCCAACTGTACACGACGACCATAACGCCAGGCGGCGACCGTGGTACCAAACACGCTGGAACATTTATTCGTGCCCAGTAATAATGATGGCGACGAGGCAGGATAAGTCGATAACAGTGCGGGCACCGACAGCAGGCCACCGCCGCCGACCATCGCATCCATGACCCCAGCCACGAATGCTGCCACCACTACTAACCACACTTCCATGACAGACGAGCCGACTACTCGCCAACCGTGCCTGCTGGCCGGTCGCGCGGATCTAAGGGCACTTGGGTAAACGCCCCGGTTTCCAGCGTATAAGCCGTCAACTGCCGCCCCCACAAGCAACCGGTATCCAGGGCAACGACGCCCTCGCCTTGATATAAGCCCAGGGCAGACCAATGACCGAACAGAATGGTTTGGCTGGCTTGCGCCGATTGCCGTGCAGCCACTTTGAACCAGGGCTGATAGCCAGCCGGAATATCCTGCACCTCACCTTTGAAGGCAAACTCCATTGCCCCAGTGTCATCGAGCAAACGCATGCGCGTCAGGGCATTGGTGATCGCGCGCAAGCGATCAATACCGGTTAAGCGATCATCCCAGGCGGCAGGGTGGTTGCCATACATCTGCTGCAAAAAGTTTAAATAATCTGCTGACTGCAACACAGCCTCAACCTCGGCCGCCAGCGCCCTGGCCTCTGGCAAGGTCCATTGCGGATAGAGCCCGGCGTGCAGCATGGCAAAATCGTCTTCCAGCACCATCAGCGGCTGTTGGCGTAACCAGCCGAGCAACGCTGCACCATCGTCGGCAGAGAACAATTCCGTCAACGTATCAAAGCGATGCGGTGGCCGGATATGATGTGCTACGGCAATCGCGTGCAGGTCATGGTTACCCAGCACCAGCCGCACATGGTCACGCTGTGCATATACCCAACGCAGCACTTCCAGAGAGCCGGTACCGCGATTAATCAAATCACCTACCAGCCACAGGCTGTCACGGCCAGGCTGAAAGTCCACCTGCGCCAGTAAATGCATCAGGGAATGGTAGCAGCCCTGGATATCACCAATTGCGTATCTCGCCATGGATTCTACTTTGCCAGAAAAACGAATTTACCAATAAAAAAGCCGCTTGATTCAAGCGGCTTCTCACATTCACAGCAATTACTTCTTCAAGCTGGCAGGATCAAACTTTGCACCAGCCTGATTTGCCATATAAGCCACGGCATCAGCCACTTCATGGTCGCTCAGGTCAGCCGCACCGCCGCGTGGTGGCATGCTGCGGATACCTTCTGTCGCATGTTTAACCAGTGTTTCATAGCCTTGTGCAATACGCGGGCCCCAGTCACCAGCGTTACCGATTTTTGGCGCACCCAATGCACCTACGCCATGACAGGCCACGCAAGTGCCTTTCACAATCTCCTCACCACTTTTCTCAACGTGGGCACCCGCGGCTTCAGCCACTTCAATGGTCGCCACCGGTTTGATGTTTGCCACGACTTTTTGCTCGACTGCGTCTGTTTCTTCTTTGGAAGGTGCTGCTTTTTCACTGCCAAACACGCCAAACAGGTAAGCCAGTAACGAAACCAGCAAAGTGAAACCAACAATGGCACCTGGAATCGCAATAATTAACTCTTTAATGCTTGAACCTTGTTTGTAATCCGACATATCCGTATCCCGTTGCGTTAGAAAAAATATCCCCGCGATTATAACGCAGAACGACAGGACAGGAAACGCGCGTGCAGGCTTTTCCATGTGCCTAAAAGCAAACAGCCGGGCATGTGCCATGCCCGGCTGAATGTAGTCAGAATGACAGATTACTTCTGACGGCGACGCATGGCAGCCATCGCGACCAGGCCCAAGCCCAGCATCGCAGCAGAGCCTGGCTCAGGCACGGCACTGATACGGAACAAGGAAGTTGTGTTGGAACCTTCGTTGGCAAATGCCAAGAAGATAGCGCCGTCTTTTTCAAAGGCGACCAGGCCTTCTGGCGCCAGATCGCCATCAGACACGATCATGTCGATAAAACTGACCTTGGTCGGGTCGGTAATATCAAACAGCGCAATCGCACCTTTCAGGGTTCTTTCCAGACCCACCGCCGCAATGGTACGGCCACCCAGCGTGAACAAATCTACGCCTTCTGGCTCCACACCTTTGTCACGGCTACGGCCATCATCGTAAATGCCACGTGCAAATGCTTCTTTATCAAGGATATCGCCACTGTCGTACACCAGGTTGCCATCGGCATCACGGATGCTGAAAGAGCGTGCGCCTGCTGCGTACAGATCGCCTGGAGATGAATCCGTATTCGACACACGGATATTGGCCAAGTCGCCAGTCGCGCCCAGTGAGCTGGCGGCAGAGCGGTCACCGTCATCTTCACGGAAATCACCTTCGTTAGCTGTCACCAGGTAAGTCGTGCCAGCCACGTCGTAGGTCGCGATACCGTCAGGCATGTACAAGCCCTTTACGTTAGCGCTGATAAAATTAACGCTGCCATTATTGAGCGGATCGATACTGTTACCCGGCTGACTGAAGTCTTTCGCGCCCAAGCCCACCACTTGGGTGAATGAATGCGTGTTCAGGTCCAGAATACCAATCGCATTGGCCTCTTGCAGCGTGACATAGGCTTTACTGCCGTCGGCACTCACGGCGATGTACTCTGGCTCGAAGTCCATGCCGGTATTGGTGCGGATATGGCTGCCAGAAGTTGGTACACCAGCCAAAGTGGCCGTCGCAGCCACAGTGCGGCTGGTCACATCAATAATCGTGACGCTACCGACCGGGTCATTGGCAGATGCGCCATACACACGTGGTACGCTGTTGCCGATACGTGAACCATAGACATTTGGCGTGCCTTCGTTGGCGACCAGAATTTTGCTGCCATCTGGGGTGAATGTCAGCATGTCTGGCAATGCACCCACGGTAAATGTGTTGGTGCCTGCGGCCAGGCTTCTGCTGGAAGTGTCATACAACTGCACGATACCTGCATTGGTACGTGTATTGTTTTCAATGGCAAATGCAGCCATGCCATTGCTAATGCTCACGCTGTTGATACTGCCATAAGCACTGGTATCAATACGTTGCAGCAAGCTACCGGTGTTCGCATCTAATACGTCCACCCCTTTTACGCCCGCCACCCACAAAGTGTTGGTGGTCGCATCAAAGGCCGGAATTTCAGACAAATAGCCACTACCGCTGTGGGCAAATGTCCACTCTTTGCTAATCTGGTACGTTGTTGCCGCTTGTGCCATGCTCATGCTACCGAACAGCAAGCCCATCATTAAAGTCATTTTTTTCATGTGTTTACCCTCTCCTCAAAACTCCAGAGAGCATAGTCACCCAACATGACAAATCCTTGACGCTGGCATGTCAAAAACATGGCAGCGGACTACGTATTACAGTCTGGCATAAGCGTAATTTTGCGGATAAACCACTTTCTCGCGCGCATCGGTCCAGATAATGTCGCAATTGTCATCATCCATATGCACCATGCGGCCATTGCGGTCGACACAATACTCGCCGCACACAATGCGGTCTTCAATCGCATAACCCTGGGCAATGCGCGTGTAATCAAACAAAATCGAGCGAATCACCGTGCTGTCGCGCTGGATATGGCAACCAGAGTTAATCCAGGTGGGGCCGACAATCCGGGTATTTTTATCAATGCGTGAGCCTGAGCCGATATACACCGGCCCCTCAATCTGCGTGTGCTCCCAATCAATATGCACATTCAGCCCCACCCACACACCGGGTTTGACCTGCTTGCCCGGAATCGGCATAGATGGGAAAAAACCCTGCATCATTTGCTGCATCACCAGCCAATAATCGCTCACCACGCCAATATCAATCCAGTTAAACGGATGCTGGATCGCGTAAAACGGCAGGCCGCGCTGCACCAACAAAGGAAACAAATCCGAGCCAATATCAAATTCGCTGCCGGAAGGAATCAGGTCTAATACTTCAGGTTCGAAAATATAAATCCCGGTACTCGCCCAGTTGGAGCGCGCCTCTAACTGGCTGGGCTTCTCCTGAAAAGAAATGATACGGCCTTCATTATTAGTCACCACCACGCCATAGCCAGACACCTTATCCATAGGCACCTGCATGGTCACCAGGCTCGCCAATGCGCCCTTCTCCTTGTGCTCTTTCACCGCACGCGTAATGTCGAGGTCAATAATCGCATCACCGCACAACACAATCGTCGTGTCGTCAAAAAAGCCGCTAAAGTCCTGAATCTTGCGCATGCCACCTGCGGAGCCGACCGCATGCGGCACAATCTTGCCATCAACAATATCGCCCTCAAACGAGTAGCCAATATTCACGCCAAAGCGATGACCATCTTCAAAGTAATCCTGAATTTTCTGGTGCAGGTAACTCACATTCACCATGATATCGGCCACGCCATGCATGGCCAGATGCTCAATCAAATACGCCATCACTGGCTTACCCAACACCGGGATCATCGGCTTAGGCAATTCATAAGTCAGCGGCCGAACACGCGTGCCCTTACCCGCGGCCAAAATCATGGCTTTCATAGTGCAACACCCTTAAATAACTTAACGTTTACTGGCTAAGCATAGCCACGCACTATGACAACATTATTTCAGCAGCGTAGTTGCCAGGTGGGCAAGAAGAGAAAATAGCCCGCACGCGCGCCAAGCCAGCGCGACTTATTTGCTATAATGGCAGGATTGCGCCCGTAGCTCAGCTGGATAGAGTATTGGTTTCCGAAGCCAAGGGTCGTGGGTTCGACTCCCGCCGGGCGCACCAGACAGAAAAGCAAAGCCAAGATAGTGATTACTAGCTTGGCTTTTTTGTGTCCAGAACGGAAAGTTAAGTCAGTCGGTAGGTTTTCCTTTGCATAGCTATCACAGCTATCCAATCATCGCCGTTTATGGCGTTAGACCTAAACCAATTTAGCCAGCATTGCTTCAAAATCAAGTCTTAGCATTAATGACCATGGTGAGGTTTTGGCCCCCGTTTTTATGGGATGAAAAAACAGAATATCGGATCTATTGTGCGCTTCAACAAATGGTCTTCCTTCGCTAATGGCTTTTTTAGCCTCCGGCGTAAGATCATGAGCAGGCTTGCCCACACGCTCTATGTCTGGATGTGTAATATAAGACCCCGCATTTGAAATCAGGGCATATGAGCCAATCCCGTAAGGTTTAAGCTGACTTAAATCTTCCTGAAATTTATTAAGCGCGAAATCAATCGCCGATACCCCGATAAACTTGCCTGCAGACATAATCACCACGACCATCGTAGCCACTTGTACGGCCTGGCCGTTACTTAACACATACTCAAAAGGCTCTGTCATTAAATTCTTGCCCAGTCGCCTTGGTTGGTCATACCAATGATTCATCCCGGACGCTTCATAGGCTTCTAATTTGTCACCTACCATTGCGCCACTAGCGCGATTCCAATAAGGAATAAAGCGGCCTGTCTCATCATGCCCTTCTTTGTTGATATATTCGTTATCCAATCCATCGAAGGCATTTGGCTCAAAACAACAGGCGTAACCTAGCACATCAACATCGGCTTTTAGATTCGCCATCAAGAGCGCATTCACTACATCACGCTTTGGCCTAATGCGGGACGCTCTCATTCCTTCAATCAGATTTTTAATGCCTGACAGGCTGGTTTCCAGCTGCATAAAACGCATTTCAATCTGCATTGCTTGCGCCGCCACAACAAAAGAGGCGCTTTTTAACAGTGAGTCTTTCTCTGCACGCAACACTTCAAGGCTGGCTTTCACCGAGTCATTTTTAATCGAGGAAACAATGCGACTGATTTCAGTCGCTGCTTTGGATGATTGCTCAGCCATCACGCGCACTTCGCCTGCAACAACGGCAAATCCAAGACCGGCCTCGCCTGCCCTTGCAGACTCGATGGTTGCATTCATTGAAATGAGTGTTGTTTGTTTAGCAACCTGCTTAATAATGTCAGCGACTTTGCCGATTTCATTTGAACTGACCTCTAGGCCTTTGACGAGATTTTTGACCAGCTCAATCGTCTGGCCTGTGCTCGAATCATTTAATTGGATACTCAATTACTTTACCTCTCATTCAACCCAAAGTGAGTTACCCCCATGAAGGGGAGTAAATAAGAAAGGGGGCTGGTGCCCCCTTTAGCTCTTACAAACAATCCATGGTAGTGGATCGCAGAGCTTATTATTTCGCCCTTATGAGGCTAAATGACTCGTAAAGTACACAATCACACCCGCAGCAATCAGTGCGACATATGGAAGTACACCTGCGGTCGTTTTCTGATCACCGTCCAAAAGCATGTCTTCTTGCATTTCCTTAGGTAACACCCCTTTATCCACGATGTAATGTCTCCAGATAAAGATCGGGAATACCAGTCCTGCCATCACCAAACCGCTCATTAATGTACCGGCACCCCAGATGTTGGCGCCCAGCCCCATGAGGGTGACGTTAACAAAAGCCAGGAAAGTACCTAATACGATCAAAATGGTCGGCGCTTTGTAAGGGCGTTCCCAATTTGGTCTATCCATACGGTGAATCCAGCCTGCGTTCAGGTTCAGGAAGTTGAAAATGACGTAACTGACATTCGCGGCGGCAAGCAAGAACATATAATCAGACATCATCAGCAAGATGAAGTTGAAGATCATGTTGGCCCACATCGCGCTTGTTGGTGCGCCATGCTCGTTCACTTTGGACAGGAACTTTGGCAGCAAGCCATCTGCGGAACCTTGATACAAGGTGCGTGAAGCACCAGACATGGTGGTCATGATTGAAAGCAGCAATGCCAGGATCAGCATCACCACAACCAGATTGGCAATAAACGCGGTATTACCCAGAATACCAGACAGGGCTTTTGCAACGCCCATACCACTATAAATATCAGGCGCCAGCATACCGTCATACACAGCGGCACTGGTGACATTACCTGCGGCGTCAGTCACTGCTGGGGTAATCAGTTGCCCTAAGCCCAAATGGCCCTGGAATGCCAATGGCACCAATGTGAACACGCCCACACAAAGCAAGCCAGAATAGAAAATGGCCTTGAAAGTATCAGTTTCAGGATTTTTAAATTCGCGGGTGTAACAAACGGCTGTTTCAAAACCATAGGTTGACCAGGCGGCGATAAACAAACCACCTGCCATCAACACCCAACCATCAAGATTCCACAGCCCGTCAATGACGTTGCCTACACTATCGTAAGCCAATGGCGATAACGGGAAAAAGTGCTCAGAAGGCATATCCCCTGTGATCAGTGGCACAAGCCCGATCATAATCAGCGGGATCAAAGCTGCAACGCCCAAAATCATGGTAGTTCTGGCTGAACGCAGAATGCCGCCATTCTGGATGAAGTAAACCAGTAAAAGTAAGGCGGAGCCAATGACAAAAGTGGCATTGATACGTAGCGTCAGTCCCTCTTTCAACATGCCCAAATCCAGGAGTGTCAGCTGCCAGGTATTGATGGCGGCATCGGGGGCAAACATTGCCGTGAGAATATACCCTGCCGCCAACCCTGAACCAATGGAAAGTACAGGCGTCCAGGCGACCCAGTTACACCAAATTGAAAGTGGTGCGACAAACTTGCTGTAACGAATCCAGGCCACGGCGCCATACACGGATGCACCACCCGTTTTATGTGGAAACAAGCCGGCAATTTCTGCATAGGTAAATGCCTGAATAAAGCCAAAACCAATGGAAATCATCCAGACCAGCCAAGCTGGTTTACCCACCGTGGCCGCAATGGCCCCCATTGAAAACAACACTAAAGCGGGCACCCCGCTGGCAACCCAAAATGCACCAGTCCAGCTAATTGTGCGATGTAGCGAGGCATTTCCAGCCACTACATCGTTGCTGACATCTGCGGTGATTGCATCTGTCACTTCTACCGTTTTTTGCACACAAACCTCCCTTGAATTGAATCTGCCTAACCCCACTCAACCATCGCTATTACTTCATAAGTTTTTATAGGCGACCCATCATTTAAAAATTAATAAACATCGCTTCACGATACTGATTGATCGGAATACACAACTCCCGCTTATCGCATCGTCGTCAATCATAGCGACGTGAAAAGTGACTTTCTATTACCACTTAGGCTTACCTCATAAGTGGTAGCTGCAAGCGCACAAACATCAGATACACTGCGAATCGGCGTTCTGGAATGGATCTGCTACGCCCTAAACAGAGATGCAGTTTCAATCTATTGAAGAGGTTTTCAGAGTGAATGTCATAGCAAAGAACTTATCCGGTGCCGGGCTGAAAATTGGCATTGTGTTATCAAGGTTTAATAGCGGGATTGGCGATGGTCTGCTGGCAGCCTGCACAGAGAAATTATGGGCGTTAGGAGTCAACATCGAAGATATCACCATTGCGTCTGTGCCGGGCGCATTGGAAACGCCCCTGGTGTTGCAACACATGGCGCTGAGCGAGCAATACGATGTGCTGATTGCCCTGGGGGCTATTGTCCGTGGAGAGACTTACCACTTTGAAGTGGTTTCAAATGAGTCCGCGCGTGGCATTTCAGACGTGCAACGGAATACCGGTGTGCCGGTGGCAAATGCCATCCTCACCACAGAAGATGATGACCAAGCCCTGGCTCGAATGCACATCAAAGGGGCAGAAGCCGCCGAAGTGGCCATAGAAATGCATCACCTGGTCAAGAAGATACAAAACACTTAGTTAATTTTAGCAACCGAGTGAATCTGAAAGGGATCGTTATGAAATGGGTATATCTTGCGCTTGCGATTTGTTTTGAATTACTGGGCACTTCATCCCTGAAAAGTACTGTGGGATTTACCAAGCTGGGGCCTAGCGTGCTGACCCTGTTTGGATATGCGGTAGCGTTTTACTTTTTATCCTTATCGCTAGATGAGATTCCTATTGGCATCGCTTATGCCATCTGGTCAGCGGTGGGCATCGTGCTGGTTGCAATCATAGGTTACTTTGTTTATGGCCAAGCCTTGGACAAGCCGGCCATCTTGGGCATGGGGCTGATCATTTTTGGCGTGGTTATCATGAATACCATGTCCAAGTCCATCGTGTCTTAGCCATCGCGCAGACAGGCAGCATTCGCGATTCATCCGCCAAGAGCGTTGACTCGTCAGAGATGAACCTATCCTGACGAGTCAACGCTCTTTCGTTAAACCACCTTTTTAGTGTGCGCCCACACGGCGGCTTCCAGGCGGCTGGTTAATTTAAGCTTACTGAGCAGATGCTTGATATGCACTTTGACAGTGGTGTCGCTGATGCCCAAATGCCTTGCGATGGTTTTGTTATTGAGGCCCTTTGCCAGGCACTCCAGAATCTCCCGCTCACGCTCGGTGAGGGAAACATCATCGTCTTGCTTGTTCAAGGTCGGATTCACCAACGCATTCTTCAGAATATCTGTCAGGCTTTCATGCAACACCGTGATGCCGGACATGGCTTTTTTCAAGCTTGCACACAAGTCCTCAGGCTCCATATCTTTCAATAAATAGCCATCGGCGCCAGCACGTAAAGCTTCCAGCAGGTCATCCTCAGCATCAGAAACCGTCAACACAATACATTTCGTATCAAGTTTGGCTTCTTTGATCCGCGTCAGTGTTTCTATGCCATTCATGACCTTCATATTCAGGTCAATTAAAGCCAGCCCCGGTTTTAGCTGCTCAACCAGAGAAAGCCCCTGTAACCCGGAGGCAGCCTCCCCAATCACATCGAACTCAGGATCCGAGGAAATCATCTGCATGACGCCTTTACGGAATAATGCGTGATCATCAATAATTACGACTGTCGTTGCCATTTTCTAACCCCATCTTTATTGTTTTATACCCTCATTTTTTGGTCGGAACACTAATCTCACCCGTGTTCCGCCTAATCGGCGAGGGATCACCTCAATTTCACCACCCAGACAATGGGCGCGTTCGGTCATAATCGCCAGCCCATAATGGTGTGGCTTAGACTCATCAAACGCGGGACCAATCCCGTCATCATCCACCATGACAATCACTTCGCCCGTGGACTGCAGTACTAACGACACTTTGACTTTTTCAGCGCCTGAGTGCCGCACAATGTTCGACAATGCCTCCCGGATAACGTGCAGCAAATGAAACTCTTCATTCACAGTCAACCGGCAATCTTGCAATCGGTTATCCAGCGCAATCGAGAGATTAGAACGGCTGGAAAACTCGCTAATGGTTTCCTCCAATACATGATCCAGACCTCGCACATCCATTTGCACCCGGAATGTCGTTAATAACTCCCGCAATTCTTTGTAGGCATTATCCAACCCTTCACGGATATCATTTGCAATTTCCGCGGCGTCTGAACTCACCCCCTCCTGATTGAAGATGTTCTGCAACCGTGCAAGCTGAAACTTCATATAGGACAACGACTGGGCGAGGGAATCATGTAACTCCCGCGCAATCACTGCGCGCTCCTCAAGCAAAGCCACACGCCTTCCCTCCTGCTCACGGGCCTGAAACCCCATGGCCATCGCCACCATCTGCGAAGTGACTTCAATCAGCTGGATTTCCATGTCCTCAAAATAGTGGTTGGCATCGGTCTCGATGAGCAGAATACCTAGCCAGCCATTGGAGCTTGGCAATGGCACTGTCGTGTATTGAATGCACTCCCCCTGGATAAGCTTGGTCTCATGCGTCACTTCAAACATTTGCAGATCTTGATCAAACATACTTTTATCGAAAGATAGCGGCGTATACCCCGAAAAAAGGGCCCGATGTGAAGAAAAGCGTGAGCCGATATCACTGAACATTAAGGCGACGTTCTTCGCATCCAATGTTTTTTCCATCGAATAAAGCACCTTTTTCAGGGTGATTTCATTCAAGTCAGAATTTGCGATCAACCTCGCCAACTTAAGCAGGAAGTCTTGAGATAACAGTGTTTTTCGCGCTTTCTCAGTACTGATCTTATTGGTCCAGTTGCTCTCCGCCTGATAGCCCTCAATGCGGGCCGACATTTCTGCGGTGAGTTTCTCCAACTTTTCCAACTCATCGCCATAATGAAAATCTTTGCCCTCATTGATTAGATCACTCGGGATCAGCTCATAAATGCGTCCCAAACGGGTTATCAGGATGCGCCAGGCAGTGAGCATGATGCATGCACCAATACAAATAGCCAGAAAGACGCAAGCCAATTGCATGATTTGAACGACTGCCTGCTTGGCTTCTACATCGTCTTTTGACGCCTCAATAAACTCATCATAAGCCTCAACAATCAGTTTGCCTTTCAGCAGCGTTTGCTCTTTAGAAGCGCCATACAAGCAACACTTAACAAACGCTTGGTGCAAGTGGCTGAGCTTTTCATAGGCAGCGGCCAAGCGGGTATCACTCTGCTTTCTACTCCAGGCATACGTTGCATCATCAAAATTACTGATACTCAGGGAAATTTTGTAGGGTTCTGCGCCAACTTGAGTGGCAGAAGTCTCCAACTTATAGAGCTCTTGCTTCCATAACATTTGCTCGTTATAGGCTTGGGTGATCGTTGCCAAATGATTGGGGACATAATCAAATAAAAATAACGAGGTCGCCTGCATCAGCACGACGACAATCATCAATGAAGCAACGAGCACATGCATGCTGGCATATAACTTGTGGCTATTGACGTACCTCTTTAATTTTCTAAAAAACACTAAAATATTTCGCATATCAGAAGCAGATTTTCTTATACTGATATTTTGATGTAACTAGGCAGCAGCATATGAGCATCTTTATATTTTCAACGATGATTATCAGTATTATTTACCTGATCGTCCTGGGTGCATGGCACAGCATTGAAGGTCCTTTTTTAGCACACTTGGCTATTCTGGTGACAATTGCCATCGCGATCTTTTCAGCAGCGCTGGTTTTTATTGTTCAACCCCTGTTTACCAAAGCCAGCACCAATAAAAAAAGTGAGTCTACACAACAACTTTCCTGGTTAAGAGAAACCTCCAACGCCTTGTCTTCCCCCGCTGTGCTGCTGGATGGCCTGATTGTGAAATTTGCCAATACGCCCTTCCTGCGCACACTCGGTTTGGTCGGCCTCGAAGACCAGATCAAGGGCATGCCGTTCACCAACATCATTCATCCCGCCGACCACCAGATCTTTGCTGAACTCAATGCGGAAGCAGCCACCGGAAAGACCAAAAATGAATCTACCAATATTCGCCTGATTTCACTCGATGGCTCGGCTATTCCTTCCAATGTCAGCCTCACCAAGATGCGTGAAGACAGGGATGCAAACCTCACTTTATTCCAATTTACACCGCTTTCTGCAGAACATACACTCAGCAGCCACTTTGACCCTCAATTTAACTATCATTTCATCATCGACAAACTCGAGCAGATTGTTTTCCAGCTCAACTTTGAAGGCAAAATTGTCTTTTTAAATCCCGCCTGGGAAAGCTTTCTTGAGTACGCGATCAAGGATAGCCTCAATAAAACCATTTCTGACTTTGCGCACCCTGAAGACAAGCTCATGGTGGAGTCCAGACTTGAATCCGTTGCCTACGGCAGAAAGCCAAGTTTCACCATCGACTTGCGTTTAATCTCCCTTCAGGGAGAGTCCAACTGGTTCCGTTTGAGAGCCAGATCCTCCTCAAATATTTCCGGCGAAAGAACCAGCGTTGTCGGCACCATTACCAATATTCAAGACATCAAGGATGCTGAAGCACAACACTCGGCAAACCGTCGTGCCGCTAATGCCCTGCTCAGCCATATCCCGGGGATGATTTATCGTTGCAGACATGACAGATCATGGACCTTCGAATATGTCAGCGAGGGCTGTATTGACATCACAGGCTACGATTCACTGGATTTACTGCACGACCCTAGTCTTACCTATAACCTGATTATCCACCCGACGGATAGAGCGGCGGTTTGGAAGTTGATTAATCAGCAAATTGCCGAAGATGAAACCTTCAATATTGTCTACAGGATCATTACCCGCAAGGGCGAAACAAAACTGGTGCAAGAAGTTGGGCGTGGCGTATTTTCGAGCACCGGCGAGCTGTTGGCACTGGAAGGATTCATCACCGCGGTGCCTGACAAACAACACCACGTTTCCACACTATCCTGACCATAGAACGTCCTTATACAGAGACCAGGCCTGATCGATACGAAGACCTGCCTGCTGGATCTGCGGCCAGCTAAACCCGCACGATCTCCCTTGTAAACCCACCACAACGTGGCAGCCAACCTAATTTAAGCTAATCACTAGCACACTAGCCCTTAGCTTAAGTCATGCTCGCGTTCGTGTAACCATTAAAGCTAAACGTGCCGGAGGGATTTGGGAGGCAATGAATATTGCCTCCCTGGCAAGCCCATTCTCGTTTGTACTGTCACTTGAGAGAGGTAAAGTACAGTGAACTTGTGCTTTTATTTTCAGGCTTAAGCAGGCGGGGGACAATTCCCATTTAGGATTACTCCCTTAGGAGTATTTACATGCAGAACGCAAGATGAGCCTGACTATTTTTAAAAGTAAGACCGCTTAGAAAGACGATGAATCTACAGAACATCCGTCAGCGACATGTGACGGATGCCTGTGATGCTGGAGTTACCTGACGGATGACAACGGCACGGGAGCAGCCTGTTGATGTCTTGGCAAGCGCAACGCTAGAAGCTGCGTTTGGCGAGTACGTGCAATTTGAGGGCTTTTTGCGACTGGAGATCGTCCCCCCTGAAGGTCGCATCTTGCCATGCCGTGTCTGCTGCAGCGCTTGTACGCTTGGGCTGTTGATAAGGCCGCTTACTCAAGTTCTGCATCTGCGTGGAATACATCGCAGATTTCACATAGACAGCATCAGCAGCATTTGTAGATTGCATCCCACCCAAAACCATGATTGATGTTGCGATAAAAACATGTACTTTCATCATTTTTTTCCTATGTCGTTGATATGGCGTGACGAACACCCGTCTTGTCATTTATTCCGGATGTGACCCGTACGCCAATACTTCGCCATCATCAAACTGTGCAAGCCAGTCAATCACATAGCGGTGATAACTCGTCATCCCCTTGTACTCAATCAAGTCTGGATGCAGGTCTTTTTGCACGCGGTGCAGACGCTTAGCCCATCGTGGATAGGTAGTGATATCTTTCAGGCTCATGAGGTAACACCTCACGCCAAATACAATCGCATTGCTACGCGGCAACCTGAACAGGCTCTGCAACTCAACGCGCAGGTTCACCAGGTCACCGACCGTCTCGTTATTGACCTTATTGCGGTCTATCGCCCATAGCGGGTAATTCTCTGGAGAAGTATCCAGCCGTGGATTCACGGTCATGGTCCAGTTCAGTCTACGCACGGGATTCCCCACTTGCAGATTCAGCAGGTATTTCAGGGCTCTATCCAACACGCCCAGCTCAGTCACCTTGGGCACTGGGCCATGCCATTCCTGCCATGACATGCCGGTATTAAATGCCAATGACCAGTCCGCCTGACTGGTTACAATGCCAGCATCTGAATACAGGGTGCCATCCCGCTGATCCAGCAAGACAAAATCACCTTGCATTTGACGCCCCATGTACTCGAATGGCTCTGAGGGCAGCGTGCTGGCATCACCAAAAGTGAAGGTATCCATGATGTCTAAAGGGCGATTTTCCCAGGTCCAGACGTTGCCATTTTTGGTGAGCGTGAAATACTCAGGATAATCATTGGCCATGGAGGTCATCGCGAGTTCGAGAAAGTCCCACTGCGCATCCATCATGTGCGGCAAGGCACTGTAACGGCCAGGGTCTTGTTCCAGTGTGATGATCTTGTCCAGGCACTCGGACACATAATGCTCATCCACATCAAATGTGAACTCATACACGGATCCCTGCGCACCTTTGGTATGTGGCTCGATATTGACCGAATACATGTAATGATCTTCGGCAAAAGGGAAAGGGAAACGCTTGATGGCTCCAGGGGAATTTTTGTAACTATAGTCATCCCGGAATGACTCATCATTGAAATTTAATTGCATGTTTATCGCCTTAATTCGAATAAGAAATGAATGGTGTGCAGGGCTTATAAATCCAATACCAAGCGTTTACCTTTGGTACGCGAAACGCATGGCATGATGCTTCTACAGGACACTTTTTCCGAGTCAGACAAATAGTGATCATGATGCTCGATACCACCATCCGTTTCGAGGACAGTGAGTTCACAGCGGCCACAAACGCCCCCGCGGCAGAGCGAATCCGCTTTGACACCCGCCGCTTCAATCGCCTCCAGCATACTCATTTCCGCGGGCACCTGAATTTCGATCTCAGACTTGGCCAGTTGCACCTTGAACGGTTCGCCTACAGGCGGCGAGGAGAATTCTTCGTTATGAATATTGTTCTCAGGCCAACCCAGGTTTCTGGCAGTCTCCAGCACAGCAACCACCATGGGAGACGGACCACACACATAGACATGAGAGCCCAGTGGCTGCTGGCTTAACAGCGCATTCAGGTCAATACGCTCGCCTTGACTGTCGGCATAGCAATGCAAGTGGCCCTCACACATTTCTTCCAGTTCATTGACAAAAGCGGCCTGCTCATAAGCGCGAAATGCGTAATGCAGTTCATAGTCTGCACCTACCCTTTTGAGGTCTTCTATTTGAGACATGAAGGGGGTAATGCCGATGCCACCTGCGATCAGGATATGCTTATGTGCCAGCTTGGACAGTGAAAAAAGGTTCACCGGGTGTGTGATCTTCAGGCGCATGCCGACATGCACATGCTCGTGCATAAACAAGGAGCCGCCACGTGAGCTTTCCTGGCGCCGCACAGAAATATGATAAGCCTGGGTATCTGTAGGTGACCCCATCAGTGAATAGGGATTCCTGTATGTTCTCCCCTCTGCATCCATCGTCACCACGATATGGCTGCCACCTGAGAATGAGGGCAGCTCAGAACCATCTTCATGCACCAGGGTAAAGTGCTTAATTAACGGTGTCACGGCCTCAATGGCAGCGACTTTTACATTGATTGTACTCATGGATAAATCTCCTCAATCGCAGGCAACTCCCCTGGAGACTCTGCATCAACCATCAAGCCCATATACGCGCCCAGATTTCTTGAAAAATGGTCACGCACAAACAGCATGCGCTCACAGCCACAGCAGGCAGTAATATTGGTTGTGACATACTTGGAAATGGTTTTGCAGTGCACACAGTACACACTGCGGGCCAGGGTATCGGCCTGCTCTTTCATGATTTCCATTTCCTGGATACCAAACGGTTTAGCCGCCGCGACCACATCCCAGATAAACCCTTCTGAACCGGCCACATAGATTCGCAAGCCCATTTGCGCATCGCGCAGTTCAAGCTGAAACTGCGTCAACAGGGCGTCGTCAAATTTATGTATATGCAGACCTTCGGGCACAACCATCTTTAAGGTGTCTGAATAATCCGCTTCCATCTGCCCATACTTTCCATACAGTACTTTGACCGGTTGTGTCGGGTGCATTTGCTGAAACAACTTGAGAACTGCCATACCACCTATGCCAGTGGCAAGCACCAGGTGTGAAGTCGCCTTCTCATGCCACTTTAAAGATGTATAGACAGGTTTACTTTTAATCCAATACCCACGTTCCATATTTATCTCTTCAATTAACCATACGCTGAGCACCGCGCCAGAGCCAACCATCGTGAATGTGGCATCTGAGATATCCGCAGCACCTTTGCAGCAAGACTAAAGCAAGCAAGTGTTGGCGAAAATTATCTTGAAGTTGTACTCCCAAAGGGGTAGCCATTTTTGAAGGATCGATGGCAAAAAAAGAAGGGCACTTATATGTGCCCCTGTGAAGGATGGTTGAACGATCCCTGCCGTATGAAATGCAGCCTAAATGCAAACCAATGCTGACGAAAAAGCATCGTGACACGTCAAGAGTAAGCTCATTGTGCCCACTTGCAAATGATCATGAGGTTGTACTTCCAAAGAAGTATTTCCTCATGATGCAGATAAAAAAAGGGCACTAAAAAGTGCCCCAAAGTCAGACCACTCAAAAAAACTCACTATGCTGCAAGCTGGGCTTTCAGTTCTTCTTCTATGTCAAAAATATCAGCCACAATGCCATATTTGGCGATGGTAAAGATTGAAGCACCCGGGTCGGTATTCACCGCAATAATCGTAGGGACATGCTTCATGCCAGCCATATGCTGGATGGAACCTGAAATGCCCATAGCGACGTAAAGCTTGCATGACCCAACCACCTTGCCTGATTGACCCACCTGCCTGGATTTAGGTAACCAGCCAGCATCCGCAATCGGGCGTGAGCAGCAAAGGGTTGCACCTGCTTCGTCTGCCAACTCGCGGAATTGCTCCACATTGGTTTCTTCGCCAATCCCGCGGCCAATCGACATGATGAAATCAACGGTGGTGATATCAATATCATTACCGCCGCCAACTTCTACGTAGTCTTTGTTTTGGCTGCGAGATTGCACTGACGGTGCATCCATATGAGACACGGCTGGACTACCTGCCCCATCCAATGGCTTGAATACGCTAGGGCGGATCGTCAGTACCACGGTTGACTTACCTGGGAAATCAACTTCAACGTTAACCTTCTGGTTGTAGCCACCACGGGTGGCAACAAGTTCATCCCCTTGATACTCCACAATATACACATCCGTGGCAAATCCATAACCGGCCTTACTTGCCAAAGAGGAGGCATAACCCAGTGAATCCACGGAGTGCGGCAGCAATACGACAGCCGGATTGTGAGCCGCAATTAATGCAGAGACGGAGGCTTCAAACACATCAGGATCGAAATCAGCCGATGGTCCTTTGACAACCACAAGCTCATCTACCCCATTGACCGATAATGCAGGTACAAAAGCGTCTGCCTGGCTACCAATCACGGCCACCACGACTTTGTCATCGGCACTTTTCTTCAGGCCATTTGCGGCGCCGATCAACTCCAATGAGACGGGACGTAAATCGTTACGGCGATGTTCTGCAATCACCAATATTTTACTCATGACTATGCTCCTTTGAATTCATTAATGATTTGAATGATTTTTGCCGCCTGCTCAGAAATAGTGCCTTCAATCATGGTGGCACGGCCTTTTTCCGGGATGTACATGCGACGTACGCGTGACATGGATTGGGCAGCACCGACATGATTTGCAGAGAGTCCAATGTCAGCCAGGGAGACTTCCTCAATCGGCTTGGTCGCGGCTTGCTTGATACCTCGCAGCGACGCATAGCGCGGCTTGTTAATGCCAAGCTGGATGGTCAGCACGGCCGGGCAGTTGATTTCAACTTCTTGCAGCATGCCGCCTTCAAGTTCACGACGGATGACGGCTTTGTTGTCACCTGGCTTGTATTGCAAGTCGGCGACCACTGCCGCATGTGGCCAATTCAGATAAGAAGCGACTGAAATACCGGTAGAGGCATACGCCTGGTCAGAAGACTGCACACCGGCAAACACCATATCCGGCGCTTCTTTCTTGATCACTTCGGTCAGAATGCGGCCAACCACGATGGCGTCAGAGCCCTCTGCAGCGTCATCCCAGACTCTGACCGCGCGGTCCGCACCCTTGGCCAGGCACTTGCGTAGGCTTTCATCTACACGATCCGGACCCACAGACACCACGACCACCTCAACCTCGGTATCGCTAGACTCTTTGATCTTCATCGCCTCCTCTAGCGAAAAGTCATCCCACTCATTCAGGTCATACATCATGAAATCTTCATCGACGTCCAAACCGTCGTCTCGAATTTCAAAGTCTTCTTCCAGTGCTGCGGTCTGTTTTACTGCCACTAATATCTTCATACCTTCGTCTCCTTCATTACTTCGTTACTAGAAATGTATCGGGCATTTTCAGGCAGATATTTGCTGCCCACCGATATACCGAAAACCTGACCTGGAAGTCTGGATCATCCCGCAGACTCCACTTATCCTGTGCTTGCAAATGAGGGTTGTGTACAAGCAACACGCGGTGCAAGTAGTAAGGGTCCTCAAGTAAGGGCAGCAATGTATTGCGTGTTGCTGACTTATTTAAAATCACCCCTCTTCTCACATCCGTGTCACTCGAACCGACCAACGCCTTCAAAATACTTTGTGGCGTATTGGGGTTGTTTGCCACGCCACTTAATACATTTACATCCTTATCATCCGCCAATTTGCTGAGGATTCTTTGTGAGGCATTGACCTGGTAGGCCACCCCGGACCGCACCCAAGCACTTGTGTCCTCCGCGAGCATATTGAGCAAATGCACCGTACTCATTGAGTTACGTGCTACGGCCCGCCTGACATCAGCAGTCTCATCCACTGCAAGCCGGTACAGCACATCCAGTGATGTGGTCGGACTGCGCGCAACTCTCTGCCTGACCCAGATGTCATCATCTCTGGACAAGGCCTCAATATGCTCTTCCGACAAATCAATACGCGAAGCCACTTCACGCCTGACCAACTCACTTTTATCCTTAATCAAGTGACGAAAGAGGGCGACCGGCGTTAAAACATTCGCAGCAACGCCAGCCCTCACGCCTGCATCCTCACAGGCTGCATAACGCTGCAGGCTCTCCTTGCTCACCCGGCGGTTCCTGGCCAGCACGCGCATCATCAACACTTCTTCGCTTGCCGCAGCTTTCGCAATCAACCAAGCCGGGCAATTGGCATGTCCAAGGATGGCCGCCTGCGTATAGACATCCGATGCATCAAATATCCTTGTCAGCAACTCAGCAGAGGCCGATGCGTTCTGGGCAATATTTTTGTGGATGGCCACTGCGATATCACTCCCAGAGGCACGCTCCGACAACTCCGCCAGCACCTTGGCATTCGCTGCGGGGTTTTTACTCAACGCCAACAAGCATTCACTATCGTTGGCGTGGAGTGCGATCCTTCTTAAAACCTCCGTCCCACTGTTTAAGTGTTGCGCGATGAGCTTGGTGAGTCCGGCCTTGTCCTTGCTGCGCGCCTCTTCGTACAGGCCGGATAACACGCTGGATGACGTTCCAGGGTTTTTATCCAGCCGCAGTTCAATCGCCTCATCGTGAACGCCTGCTAATGCGGTGAGTACCGATGCCGGTGTATGCTCCCAGCGGGCAATGGCTAACGCCGTTCGCCTTGTGCCGCAAATCAGCGCTTCTAATTCGAGCTTTGTGATCCCTGTTGCCAGCTCATGCACAGCAGCGGCAACATATGGGTCTCTCGATTTAATCGCTAACTGCACCAGCGCATCAGCACTCCCAAACATCATGCATCTCACTCTGAGGTTGAAATAACCTCGGCCACACCGGTGATGTCGACAACGTCGTACTCAATACACTCATCAATCAGCTCAATCAGCTCTCGCACTACAAACTGACCTTCAAAGCCTGATGTTTTAAGGGCATCCTCGAACATCGTCAGATCTTTCGGACATGACACGATGAACACGTCCAGGCCCTCAATCTGTCCAGCTTCACGCATACGGTTTGCTGAGGGTTTCTCAATACCTACCGGATCCGGAATCCAGATACGGCCACCGCCAGCACCACAACAGAATGAGTTATCGCGGTTACGGCCCATCTCCACCAGTTCGCAGCCCAGCAGCTTGATCACATCGCGAGGCGCGTCATAGCCTTTGTTATAGCGGCCTAAGTGGCATGGATCGTGGAAAGTCACACGGTAATCGAGCTTTTTCTTCAGTGTGATCTGACCAGATTCAATCAACTGTTTCACCAAGGTGGTGTAGTGATTGATTTCAAACTCACCGCCAAAGTCCGGATACTCGTTACGGATGGTGTTGAACGAGTGCGGGTCAGTGGTGACAATCGACTTGAAATCACATGACTGCAGCGTGCCGATGTTCGAAGTCGCCAGGTGTTCGTACAAACCTTCTTCACCCACACGGCGGATGTCGTTGCCTGCATTCATTTCGGCTTCAAACAACAAACCAAAATTGATACCGGCTTTATTCAACAGTTTTGCAAATGATCTTGTGACTTTCTGGTTACGTGGATCAAAGGACGCATAGTCACCCACAAACCAGAGAATATCGACAGGCTCAGCCCTGGCATCCTTGATTTCAAATGGCAGGTCTTTGGCCCAGGCTGCGCGCTTGCGCTTTGACTCACCAAAAGAGTTGCCTGTTTTATGAATGGTTTGCAATGTTTTCTCGAGGATAGGCTCCATCTCGCCAGCTTCCACCAGATTGCGACGCATTTGCACGATGATAGGCACATGCTCAACCGCAACGGGACAAATCTCGACACACGCCAGGCATGTACGGCATGACCAGAGTGTTTCCTGCATGACCTGGCCAGGGGACTTACCATGGATATCCAGTTCAGCCTCAGCCGGCAGCTCCTTGGCATTCAAAGTCTTATTCGCGAATTCACGCAGAGACAGAATCACGTCACGTGGTGACAGTGGTGCCCCTACGGCATTGGCAGGACACGCCTCCTGACAGCGACCGCACTTGGTACAAGCATCCAGGTGCAACAGGTTTTTCCAGGTTAAATCGGTAATGGTTTTATAACCGGCATTCGCCTGCTCAACCGGAATGATGGGCAATCGTCTGCCCACCAGCGGGCTCTTGAACATCAGAGAGGCAGCGGCGGTGAAGATGTGCTTGATTTTGGTGTAGGGAATACACGCAATAAACGTTAGTGACAGCAAGCCATGGAACCACCACAGGTATGGGCGGAATGCGCCCGCACCTTCTGCAGTCATGCCCAGCCCTGCCATCAGATGCGCAAGGATGGCACCTACCGGTGACCAGAAACGATGATCCCAGACCGAAGGGGTTTCACTGAGCCAGACCAGACGTGTCGCTTCCAGAATAAAGCCGGTGACACCAATCAGGATGAATGACCACAGGAAAGCCCAGTCTTCGCGACGGTAGCCGCTACGATCATAGTCCGGATCGCCGACTTGCCTGTCCACACGCTTGTAATCAAGCTTGGGCAAATGCATCCACTTACGGCGATACATCATGTAAAGCAGACCCGCGATCACGCCGAAACCGGCGACATCCAGCACTAAAGAAAACAGTAGGTAAAAGTTACCGTACCAGAATCTCACACCGAATAACGGCTCAAGAATGTCGTACTCTAAAGTGATAGTGGCAGTACCGATGAAGAGTAAAACAAAACCAAAGAAAATCAGGCCATGCGCACGGCCCGCTTTTTTGTCACGACGCACCAAAGTACGATGTGAGGCCATGGTCTTAACCATGTCCCAAAAGCGTTTGAAGATTTGGTTCCAAGATTCATCTGGCTTACCGCGGCGATATTTACGCACCTGTACATAACAGCCGTGAATAAAGATCGCAATCGCAAGATAACCAAATGCATAGAATAGATAGATTGCCTTCGGGTCAAAGTCCTGGAAGAGTATTCGAGTGATTTGTGTAGGATCTGTCATTGTTATCACCTGTTTCTGAATGAATGAGTTCCATTAGCCCATGGGCAACTTGTAACTTGTATGTCGGGATTAATGCGTTGAAGCAAGGTCGGCGAGCTTGTGCTGCCGACCTTACACTCATCAGGCGTTAAACTTTGTACTCAATTTTGAAATTACCACCTGGCATATGCGGCGTGCCCCATGCGATGGTTTCACGCTTGTATGGGATGGCAATTTGTGGGTTTGCTTCTTCAATTTCACGGGCCACGCGGTGACCCGTAAATGTTGCATCAGCAATCAAACGAGGCGCTTCAGCATCACCAATCAGGTAGATACCTTTAATGTCGTTCTCAGCCCACTCAGATTCACGGGCTTTTAGCTCATTCCAAAGCGTGCACTCTGAATGACGGCCTGTCACCAGCACCAGGGAATCAAACTCAATCCAACGATGCGAGGTATTGGCATCACGAGGAGAAACGCCTGGGCCACGGTAAGTACGCTTAGAACCATCACCCCAGATGTTGTAAATTTCCATACGGCCCGGTTCGATGCGTGAGCAGAAGTGATCGCCCAGCTCCTCAACATGCAGTTCGTGCAAACGACGCATCATGTTTGGATATTCCAGCGTGAAGTGCATGTAGTTAGCCAGGTGCACGCCAGAAACGATGGTTACTTCGTGACCGGCTGTCGCCAGCTTCTCAGCCAGGCTAGGCGCCATGAAATAAGTATCCGCATTCAGGATCACCACACGCTTACCAATTTTCTTCTTGCCTTCCATGACTTGCTCTGGTGTCAGTTGATCTGGCAAGGAAGCATCTGCCCCGGGAATTGGGTCATGCGTCAGGCAGTTGGTACCATCGGTATTCCAGCGCGCACCGGTAGCGATGATGACTTTGTCAGCACCATATTGCAGCACGTCGTCAGCCGTCATTGGTTTTTGACCCAATGCCAATTGGCTTTCTTTGTTCTTCTTCAGCAACTTGGTGATTTGTGTCTCACGATAGTCACGGTGATAGCTCCACTCACCCAAACCTGGCAGCGCTGCCACCTGATTCAGGTGACCACCGATTTTCTCTGCGGTATCGGTCAAGTGGACGGTATAGCCACTTTCCATCAACACGCGGGCTGCTTCAGAACCGGATGGACCAGCACCCACGATCAATACAGAATCCTTGTTCTTAGTTTGACGGAATTTCTCTGGATGCCAACCACGACGGTATTCTTCACCTGCTGTCGCATTCTGCGTACAAATCATTGGAGGACCACCGATTTCCCAGCGGGAAATACACACGTTACAACCGATACACACACGGATATCGTCATAACGACCCTGCTCAACCTTTTGTGGCAAGAACGGATCAGCAATCGAAGGGCGTGCGCAACCAATAATGTCGGCATAGCCTTTGGTGACGATTTCGATCATTTTTTCAGGGTCGGTATAGCGTCCAACACCCAATACTGGTTTTTTGGAAACCTGCTTAACCAGCTTGACCCAAGGGATGGTATGGCCTTGCTGGTAGAAACGAGACGGCCCAGCATCTTCACCCCACTCAGCAATATCCCCAATCGTGATGTCCCACATATCGACCAATGAGTCAGCCATTTCAACAAACTTCTGGCCATCCACTTCAGCTTCGATTTGACCTGGGCCATACACAGTATCCACACCGAAACGTGTCGCAATGGCACAATCCGAACCCACGGCATGCTTCACTTTTTCCAGTGTTTCCAGCCAGAAGCGCGCACGGTTCTCCAATGAGCCGCCGTATTTGTCTGTACGTTTGTTGTAGTAAGGATTCAAGAATTGCAGTGGCAGATAAGAGTGCGCACCGTATACGTAGACAATGTCAAAACCAGCATCGCGTGAGCGCTTAGCTGCATCAACGTAGAACTGCTGTACCTGAGCGATATCGCTCAAATCCATTTCTTTACAGTAGGACAGCGTTTCGAACTCTGAAGCGTACTGGCTTGGACCACGTGGCGTAGCACGTGACTCCATGTTAGGTGCGTGTGCACCGCCGTACCATAACTCGACCCCGGCCAACGCACCGTACTTATGCACTTCGTCGGTCATGGCTTTCAGGTTACGTACGTCACCTTCGTCCCAGATACGTGCAGACAAACGGTGCGTATCATCAGACTCAGGGTTAATAGAACAATATTCAGTGTTTAGAGCAGCCCAACCACCTTCAGCTTTAACCGAACGGTGTGCAGATTGAAAGCCAGGCTTATCGGATCCAGCACCGATACAATGCGGTACTTGGTAAAAGCGATTGCGTAATGTTTTGGGTCCAATTTGTATTGGCTCAAACAAAATGTCATGTTTAGGATCGCGTGCCATTTTATAAGTGTCTCCTTGAAATTTATGGGATCAAACTATGTGTCATTTTCATAGTGATACCCAGGAGAGACAATTACACTCATGGCTTACTACTTAGGTGTTACTCAGTAGCGCTTGACTTTTAAGCATGCAATGCTGGTGAAAATATTGCTTTAGACTTTGCGCATCAGAGGGGTTAAAGTTGGTCGGTATACCAGACCACAAGAATGGCAACGGCAATGGTGACGTAAGGCAGGTGCTCGAAGAATTTTGTATATCTTGGCCGATTCACTTGTACCTGCATGTCGCTTAGCAACTGCGTCGGGAATACGCCTTTATCTTCAAAATAATGGCGGTAAATGAATAAGGGCACGATGAGGGAAGAAAAGAAGAGCCCAGTCCTTAACGTGCCCTCGCCCCAAATTTCCGTACCCATTCCCATGATGGCCAAATTGAGGTAGCCAAGCAGCACGCCTGCGCCCATCAAGATATTTGGTGTTTTATAAGGCCGCTCCCAATGCGGCCTGTCCATGCGATGGATCCAGCCGGCATTCAACACCAGAAAATGATAGATGATATACGCCACATTGGAAGCCGCTAGCACAAACACATAATCCGACATCATGAGCAGGATGAGGTTATAGGAAAGGTCTGTCCACATCGCCCTGGTCGGCGAACCATTCTCATTGACCACAGATAAATACTTGGGCAACAAACCATCCACTGAGGCTTGGTAAAGTGTTCTGGCCGAACCTGACATGGTGGTCATAATCGCCAGCAGCAAGGTGATGATGAGCATCACCACCATGATATTGGCGATGATTGCGCCGCCACCGACAATGGAAGCCAGCGCACTGGCCACCCCATTCCCCTTATAAATATTGGCAGCGAGCATGCCGTCGTACATGGCCGGTGACTTCACTTCCCCTGCATCCCCGATCACAGCAGGCACCACCAACTCCCCTAGCCCCAAGTGACTTTGAAACGCAAGCGGCACCAAGGTAAACACGGCCATACAGAGCAATGCGGAATAAACAATCGCCTTGAAGGTATCCGCCTTGGGATCCTTAAACTCACGCGTGTAGCACAACGCCGTTTCAAATCCATAAGTGGACCATGCTGCTACAAATAATCCGCCCGCCATCAGCTTCCAGCCATCCAGATTCCAGTCGCCATCAATGACATTGCCGTCCATGTCGTATGCTAATGGCGTGAGCGGAAAGAAATGTTCGCTAGCCAGGTCGCCAGTGACAAAAGGCACCAGTCCAATCAACAACAATGGGATGAGCGCCACTAACCCCAACACCATGGTGGTGCTGACTGAGCGTAAAATACCACCGTGCTGCACGGCGAACACCAGCAATAGAAAGGTGGCGCCCAGAATGAAGGTTGCATTGATTCTCAGGCTGAGGCCCGCCTTGATCGTACTTAAATCCAGCAACGTGATTTGCCAGGTATTGATCAGCGAGTTTGCATCAAACAGAATGCTTAACGAGTAGCCTGCGGCTAAACCTGAGCCAATCGCCAGTACCGGCGACCAGGCGGCCCAGTTACACCATACATTCAACGTAGCAATAAACTTGCTGTAGCGTATCCAGGCAACCGCACTATGGATGGACAACCCGCCAGACTTATGTGGGAACAGCCCAGCAATCTCCGCATAAGTAAAAGCCTGGATAAAACCAAAGCTAATCGAGACCATCCACACCAGCCAGGCCGGTTTACCGACGGTTGCCGCGACAGCGCCTAGGGTGAATAAGACCAGCCCCGGCACCCCGCTTGCAATCCAAAAGGCGCCCTTCCAGCCAATGCCTCTATGCAAACCAGTTTGGGCTGCAGGTGCCTGACTGGGGAGATCAGCCGCAACGGAATGATCAGAAGAGGATAAAGTCACTGTGGGTGGCCCAATAGGCGATGCTGGCGTAATCCATGCATTCAGAACCGTCTGCGTTTTTGGTTAATTTAGCGGATGAACAAATTCAAATCATACCGCTTTCTGCCAACTGTCCCTAGTCACGAAATCGGTGACGCTTAAACCAAAACCAGACATGCTTGGTATTTTGCGCGGTTCAGCCATCAAGCGCATATTCAAAACTCCCAAATCTCTAAGTATTTGTGCACCAATCCCATAATCTTTGAGCGTATGCTGGTTGTTTGATGGATAAGCTGCTGAGTGAATTGCATTGATAACATCTCCATTTTTCTCTTCACGCCTTAACATCACAATCACCCCTTCGCCGACCTGACTGATTTTGCGCATCGCATCAGGCAAGCTCCAGCTATGGTGCTTGCTACTCGCGTCCAATACGTCCAGCACAGACAAGGGCTCATGCACTCTGACTAATATACTTTTCTCTTTATTCATCGTGCCTTTCACCAAGGCCAAATGCAGTTCATTCGCCAATGACTCTTGATACGCAATCAGCTGAAAGGGTCCATAAGGGGTTTCAATGAGCCGCTCGGCGACACGCGATACCAGGCATTCTGTTTGGCTTCTGTAACTAATCAAGTCTGCGATAGTGCCAACCTTCAGGTCAAATTGCGCCGCAAACTCCAAAAGATCGGGTAAACGTGCCATTTCGCCATTATCTTTGAGGATTTCACAAATCACGGCAGAGGGGTCCAGATTTGCCAGCCTGGCGATGTCACATCCAGCTTCAGTATGACCTGCGCGTACCAACACCCCTCCACTCTCGGCAATGAGTGGGAAGACATGCCCGGGGCTCACAATATCCAATGGTTTTGCATGTGCCTGTACAGCGGTTTTAATCGTGTGCGCCCTGTCAGCCGCTGAAATACCCGTGGAAACCCCTGCTGCGGCCTCAATAGAGGTCGTGAAGTTGGTGCCCATTTTTGTGCCATTACGGGACACCATCGGACTGAGGTTGAGTTGTCGCCCACGTTCAGGTGAAATCGTTAAGCAAATCAAACCACGCCCATGCTTAGACATGAAGTTAATCGCCGCCGGAGTCACATGCTCAGCCGCCATCACCAAGTCGCCTTCATTTTCCCTATCTTCATCATCCAGCAGGACAACCATGCGACCGGCCCGGATCTCTTCGATAATCTCAGTAATGGGACTAATGAGCTTTCTGGTTTTTTTATAAGTGACAGAGGCCTTGACTGATGTAGCCTGGTTTAACAAGGCACTTTCTACCGGAATATTCATGATTGCCCTCCTACAGGTCCTGGCTCGTAATACAGGCGTACGCCGAATGATTGTGAATAGACTCAAAGTTTTCACACTCAACAACAAAACTCTTGATACGGGCTTCCTTGTAAAAGGCCGTGGCAATATCCCGCACCATGTCTTCGACAAACTTAGGGTTGTCGTAGGCGAACTCCGTCACATATTTCTCGTCAGGTCGTTTTAACAACCCATACAGTTCAGAAGACGCCTGCATTTCTACTAAACGGATGACATCTTCGACCCACATCAATGTATTGAAAGACACCGTCACCGTCACATGGGAGCGTTGATTGTGCGCACCATAGGCAGATATCTTTTTTGAACATGGACACAGGCTGGTCACCGGAATGACGATGCGTACCTTTAAATCGTGCCCGGCTTCCGAAATTTCACCGAGAAAAGTCACTTCATAGTCCAGCAGGCTTTTGACACCTGACACTGGCGCCGCCTTGTTGACGAAATAGGGAAACGCCATTTCAATGTAGCCGGACTTCGCTTCAAGCTTGAGCGCTGTTTCATGTAACAGCAGGTAAAAATTTTCAAGCGAGATTTCGTGCTCATGATGATTGAGAATCTCGACAAACCTGGACATGTGCGTCCCTTTAAGGTGCTGCGGCAATTGCACATACATATTCAGCAGTGCAATCGTGCCTTGCGTGTCACCAGATTTATCCTTGATCTTGATCGGGTGACGAATCGCCTTAATGCCTACCTTATTGATGGCCAATTGGCGACCATCAGCAAGGTTTTGAACATCTTCTATGGGCAATGGCAGTGGTGAATTCAAGATAATGCTCTTTTCTCAATCAAGTGATTGTCAGTGACGAGGTCTTTATTGCTTTGATATCCATTCCTGTACACCCCAAAAAAATGGGGAGGCCAACTGGCATTAGCCTCCCCTCTCAGTGCAAGTTCAACTCGGATGTGAGGGGAAATCAGCTTGTTTCTGAACTTGAGATTGAATTTTCAAACTTGTGCGCAAGCATGACAATTGCCATTAAGGATTACTCCGTAAGGATTACTTAGATCTTGATTGCCAGCATTGATTAGGCAGGATAGAAAGAGAGGGCAAAAACGAAACATTCCACGTAATAGGCCATTACGTGGAATGCGGATCAGGAGGTGAAACTTGAAGCGTTATTACAGAGGCGCACGTTGGCCAGTGAAGAAACCAACGGCTTTATCTGGTGTGCTGAAAGTCACATTGCTGCCTGCTGGGAAATACAATACATCACCCACAGTTGCAGTCACTTTTTGACCGGTGTCATCAGAAATGATGAAAGTGCCTGCCACTACGATTTTCATTTCTTCATAATCATATGAGTAGCTTAATTCATTACCGGCATGCAGGTGGAAGAAACCAGCACAGATGGTTTTGTCTTTATCTTGAGACACGAATGTATCACCCAGGAAGGCTGGTACATTCGGCACATTCATTGAAGGCTGGTCATCTTTAATAGCCTGTTTTTTAAATTGAAACGGTTTACTCATTACAGTTCTCCTTTGGGGTTACTTGAAAAGTGTTTGTATTAAATCGCTTTCAAAATGAACCGACAATTACACCTAAGGGGTACTCTCAAAGAAGCATAAGCAAGCACGCGCTGTTGAATCGAACAGGATGGCTTTGACCGGCACGTAAATAGAGAGCAAGGATGGACGGCATGGCCTGAGCCAAGCCAGCCAGACGAAAAAAGGCCTCCTGCTGATGAGAAAAAGCGCAGGAGGCCAGGGAAAAATCGTATGAATGAAGATTGCGTTAGCGCTTAGAACGTATGCTTTATGTAGCCATAGAACCTGCTTTTATCAAGGTCGTCACCCGACGCATCGACATACCAGCCTTTTTTGGTAATAGAGTGGATGTAGCTAATACCGGCATTCCACCCCTTCGAGCCGGCAAATTCGAATGCGCGACTAATCCCGACTGACATATCCGTGTAGTTGCCAACGCTGTAATTTTCAACCACCTGATGTCCGATGTGAATATTATAGTTGGTATCCGTGGTGGGGACTTTGCCGGTGTAATTGACATCAATGTAGTTTGTTCCTCTTGAGCTACCATGCCCGACAGGCTTTCCTCGGTAGGTGGTTGTACCAAGAGAGTTGGTGTTATAGCCGAACCAGTCCGTCAATGCCTGGTAGTACTTCACATTCAAGCCTTTGTAGTCGACCTTTAGAATCATCTCGACCACGTCGGAATTTTCACCGGTGAACGTATAGCCTTGGGGATAGGTAAAATTGAAAATCTCGCCAGTAATCGCAAGGTCTTCTGTAATGGCTTTTCTATACCCAACGTAATAATCCGTTTCATAGGTGTTGCCGTAAACCGCATCTCTATGCACAGTCCCGTAACCAAACCCGGCATAAAATCCACTGTCATGCGAATAATCGATGCTCGCATAAAACTGACCGTGTTTTGCGAATGACAAGCCCCTGAACAAGTAATCGCTATACGCGCCCGCCGTCATCGACCAGTGGTGCGGCGAACTCTTTGCCCCACTTTGCTCTTCGTTATCACGCTGCACGGCCTCTTCAGCCAGTGCTACAGAACTTCCTCCAAACGCCAGGAAGAAGCTACAGACTATGATTCCTTTACTCTTTTCCATGTACTCCCTTTCAAATCGCATATCATATTTTTAATAATTACTTATTACTGACCGATGCCTAAAAGGTGAGGCTATTCGCCAAGATTGCTTATTTGAACTACGTTGAATACTTTATATTTTTTGAACTTGTACTCACTTCATCTTTTATTGAATATCCTCAACAACTCCTGATCGCCATCAGCAAATAAATAGTGCAATGATGCAATTCAACAATAGCGAGGTTATTTTTTTAAATATAGAAAGAACTGGCATGCCGTTGCATTTAGAGCTACCGCGATGACTGTGATGCCACTTTTTACTACCACCTGCCGGTTTTTACCATTCCCACTAAGTCTTAATACCTTTGAAGTATTGCCGGGGTGTATTTTTCGAGATAAGTTAACCCTCCTACATAGATCAAGACACCGGATATCAAAACACTGAGCGTCCTGATAAAAACAAAAAGAGCTAACTAGCTGAATTCATGAGAGAAATCAGCGAACAAAAGCTCACGCATATGACGGGTGCTGTCAATTAGGAGCAAAAACATGGGGAATTGTGACTTTTTAGAACGAACTGACATCATTGCCAGTACAGACTTTCATTTGATTAAGCGTGAGTCTTCCGATGTCATTGAGCAAGCAGAAGCTTTACCCTTTTGGTCGCAGGATTACACACAGCTTGGAAAGGGCGGATTTTCAGGCTCCATCAAGAGCATTCATCACAGCGGTATCCAGATTTTTAGCGAGAAGATGAACCGCGCGGTCGACCAAATTGCCAGCGCGCCTAAAGATTGCCTGGTCATCGGGTTACCGACCATCGTTGAGGGTGACTCAACCTGGGGACTGCTGCCTGTGAAACCCCTTTCTTTAATCACACTAGGGAAAAATACCGAGTTGTATTTCAGAACTTCTGCCAACTCTGAAATCATTGCAGCGGTGATTCCCATCAGCAGGATGCAAGCATTCGCGAAGAAAATTGAATGGTCAGGATTTGAAGAGGCCGTCAGCACCATCAAACCTGTAGAAATGCTACACAACGAAGCCTCCGGTCGCCTTTTAAAAACACTCACATACGGGCTTCACTCTGTTTACGAGGACTCAAATAAAGCGCACCGGAATGAAAGCTGGGAAAACTATGAAGAGGATTTACTCGCCTCATCTATGCATGCTCTTATGCTGGCGAGCAAAAATGCTCATCCATTCTATTTTGATCACAAGATTCCAAGATATATCGTCAACCGGGTCAGGCATCTCACCCTATCGAGAGACGGCTTCCCGTTAAGCATTGACGAGATATGCGACCATTTGCGCATTCGGCGTAGAACGTTGAACTCAGCATTTGCACGCGCATTAGGCATTACACCATTAACCTATATGCGGAATCTCAAACTCCATAAAGTACGCATGGATTTAATCACTTACCCCAGTGAAAAAGCCAGCATTTGCGAAGCGGCCTCAAGATGGGGCTTCGTCCATATGAGCCTTTTCTCAAAGTACTATAAAGAACTGTTTGGAGAGTACCCAACTGAAACACTGCAGCGAGTGAGGACAAAAGAATAAGTGTCATCACTGTTAAGCACGCGCCGAGAATTAGCGGTGAAGATCATCCTGTCATCAAAGGAGGTCAACTTAGGGGATGACCATTGCTCACTTTCATCCGTTCCGGCGCACCATCAGCAACTCATCCAACCCTAATACGCGCGTGCCGCATGACCAGAAAATCTGCTTGGTGTTTCCATATGTCGTGGCGTGATTGATTTCGGCTTTAAGAACGCATCAATCGCAGCCGCTAAACGTTCAGGCTCATCATATGGCAGCCCATGCCCGACATCAGGAATGAGTTTGTATTGCAGGTCTGGGTTAAGTGCATGCAACTCACGGGCGGTTTCGGCAGAGACGATGCCTTCGCTGCCCAGTACCAATAAAGTAGGGACGTAAATATTGCGTACCAATTCATCAAACTCCGGGTGCGGCGGGATCAGCACATCGAAAGCACGCGGATTGGTGCGGAACCTGGCTTGCACAATATGTTCCAGCATCTCAGATGAACGATAGCGATATTTGGCTTTGGCTTCTTTAAATAACTCTGATTTACTGGAGCGCAAGATCTGGCGGTGCTGTTTCACTGCCTCACGTTCATCCAATTGGCCCTGCCACTCAGGGCTGATGAATGTCGGGTCTGCCAGCACGATGCCTTCAATCGCAAAGCCTAAGCGGCTGGCAACCATGGCGGCGGTCATGCCGCCCATTGAGTGGCCGAGCAGGTAAGGCGATTGAATGTCTAGCGTTCTAATCAGTTCGATCACGTCATTGGCGTGGTCTTGATAGGTGTATCCATGCAGAGGGGCACTTGACTGACCATGGCCGCGTGCATCTGGCATGATGATGTCGTAGTGGTCTTCAAGCTCACGTGCCAGCTGCGACCAGCAGGCGCCACTGCCAGTGAGGCCGTGCAGCGCGATCAAGGTGGGCTTGTTGCCACCGGTTCTTAAATAATGAATGTTGATGCCATTTGCGCGGCACACCGTATCAGTCCAGTTGGCAGAAATAATGTTTTTACGTGTCATGATTAAAACTTTCTGAAAGATCCGGTGACGACGCCCCAGATGGCAAACTGCATTTGCCCTTGAATGAGGATGGGCGAGTATTTGCCTGAAGAGTTGGCGGGTAATAGTTTGGGTTTACCGTCTTTTTGTTTGGCCAGGGTTTTGACCGTAAATTCGCCATCGATCATGGCGAGCACAATATCGCCTACCGCGGCGACCTTGTCTTTTTCTACAATGGCTTTATCCCCAGGCATCAGGCCCACTTCAATCATGGACTCGCCCTGAATGGTGACAAAAAAGGTTTTGTCGGCCTTGTTGATCAGGTATTCGTTGGGATCCATCGCTGAGCCAATATGGTCATCGGCGGGTGATGGCAAGCCAGCGGGGACTTTGGACTCAAACAGTGGGAAACTCAGGTTGATAAGGTCACCTGATAGCTTTATAAACTCATCTACGCTATCCAGACTCTCTTTTAACTCGCTCAGCCTTTGCTTTCTGGCATAGGCTTCGAGAAAGCTGGCAATGACCGGCTTTTGACTATCTGGCACGCGGATGACACTGGTATTTTCTTTATACGTGCCTGTGCCAGCCTTGCGTCCTGAGCCGGGTTTTCTAGCGGATTTTATGGGGTCATCGTTTTGCATGGTTTTTATTGTAACATTAAAATTATTTTATTGTTACAATAAAAACCACATCATGCTACGGTGTTGTTAATGCAGGCTTGTCGCCATCCTGTATACATTTTTTGGTGTGGTGCACCATGGTGCCATCCATTAACTGCGTGGTTTCTTTGCCCACACGACAGTTTTTCTCAGCGTCCCACGTCCACACATTGGCGTAGATTTCTGTATAACTGTTACGGTCCCAACCGTACATGGCCTCATGACCATGTTCAGCGGCACTGCCAGACTCTTTAAGCTTTAAATACCCATTCAGCTTCTTATCCACCACTTCTACCATGCTGGCACCATTAGTATGCCAAATGGGCTTGGTCACTTTACTTTTTGCTTTAAACAGCCAGAGTGGACACTCATCTCCACCACACAGACACATGCGTGCAGGCTTGACCAGATAGGCCTTGGTTGTGGCATTCAAACTCACTAACTGCGCTTCAAATAGATCCAGCGCTTTGATCTCATGACAGGCAGCTAGCTGATTGCCCCCCAGTTCATTCGACAAATAGGCGATGATAGGCCCAGGCACACTCACAGGCGCCCTGAATGCTTCTTTGGCATTGAACTCTTCAGCCATCACAATGGTGGCAAATAGCCATGACGAAAGTATAAAAATGTAACGCAGGAAAGTCATCGTTTTAGTAGTCATCAGTGTTTAATCTCTCGCCTTTACCCGTCGCGATAATAACAGCATAACAATTAAAGGTTTAGTGAAAAGGTGACGTTAATGCTATGATGCGCGCCCCTTTGCGGGATTAAGCATACATAAAAACAGAAGGGATAATATAGATGCTAAAAAAAATGATTCCACTTACAGGCCTGGTAGCCTCACTTGGCGCCCACGCTACATCGACCACGGTTGCAGTACCAGAACCTGAAAGCGTCAGCTTGGTATTATTAGGTTTGGGCTTGATCGGCTGGATTGTGATTCGCAGAAAATAACCCTGTGCCTACCGCACCAAACCACGCCTGAAGCCCCACTCAATGTGGGGCGTTTTACTTTTATAAGCTGCTCATTAAGCGTGGATTAACCGTACCAGCCAATTTAAATTGACGACGACTTAAATCACGTCAATTTAAACAATCAATTGCTGGCAGATTGGTTATTATCATGTCTTAACATTTAAAAAAGAAAAATAATATGAACAAACTGATTGGGTTAGCGCTGCTCGTCATCGGTATTGCTATCGGATGGCAGCTCGACATGCATCTCAGTACCGTCGAAAAAGTGAATATTGCTTTTCCGCCCAGACCTGAAGTCAGGATTCAGCTCGAAACCATGACATCGTTGATTCCGTCTGATGACCCATCACTGGCATCATTCAAAAGTGCGTATGAATCCAAACTGACACTCAGGGCGCTGACTTGTACCCAAGCAACCCCTATCGACCGCTTTGACTCTGTCAACGACATCAAAAAACAAGCCATCGACCGTGACTGCCTGAAAGAACAAGATGACCAGCTGCTGGCGCTGATTGGGATCAAAATCGTCGGTCTCCGGCTGGCACAGCCGCCATTACGCCCCCTGGTAAAACTCGGTCCACCAACAGTGATTCATGGCACTGAGAATGCCGAAATTTACACGGGAAAATCCGCCTCACAGGCAGGCGTGGTCGTACTGCGAGGCACTCGTAGTGAGTTTACTTCTGTCGAGATTCCAAGTGGCAAAAAGATTGCGAGTTTACCCACTATCCCCGAAGCCTCTCACACCAATTACGCGATTTCGCCTAACGGCAGAGTGCTTGCCATTGCCGTTAACAATAGAGACCTGCGGTTTATTGATAACGAAACAGGACAGGATTTGTGGTTAGCGAGAGACGTCGGGCAACTGTATGCCTGGCTACCAGAAATGCAAGCTATCCTGGTGCAAGACAATAAAAGTGGCCCCGGCAATGGCGGCGTCGTGCTGATCGACTTTAAAACAGGGACCAGCAAACCCTATGCAGTTCCCCTGAGAAATCAGTCCTGGGCATTACACTTAAGTGCGTCGCCGTCTCGACTGCTGATTGGCTCTTATAAGGAGTTTTCACTCATTGAAAACACGCGTACCGCTGAAGGGGTCAATGCCTCTGTTGTCAAAGAGTTTAGAATCAAGTCGCCATTCGCCAGTGTCAGCTCACTCACGCCAACGGCTATGCTGAATGGCCAGGCGATTGTCTTTGTGACAGGCCGCGATTTCATGTTGTTTAACCTGGAAACCCGGGAAGAAAGGCTATGGGAGTCTCATGAAGTGATTGGAAACAACTATGCAAAATGGAGTGAGGAGTCTATTTTAGTGGATGGTTATGGCCAGCCCAATACCGGCACCACCAAACCGTTTATTTTCAATGTCAAAGACGCCACCCTGTCCCCCGTTGAAACGGCAGAGGGTAATCAGGGGATTATCTATGAATTAAACGGACGGACTGGATTTATGCGCAGGTCTCACCAAAAGGTCTGGGTAGGTGACGAGCTACAAGCGGGCACGCCTGAGTCACTGGACGACATGATTACCGGACGCAAACTTGAACGACAATTGCAGGCATTGGAACAAGAGGAACGGTTATCCAAGGCCAGGCTGGAAGCATTGAAAATGGGGCAAGACATAAACCGTGCACCCCGTCCTATGTACCCATACAGCGCCCCAACCATGTCGCAAGACATATTAATCAGAAGGCAGGTAGAACGAGGCTATTATCCCAATACCGTGCGTATGTCGCCAGCGATGTCACCTGCGGCAGAAGCACCGGCAGCAGAGGCTCCTGCCATGGCGCCTGCGCCCATGCCCAGCCCTCTGATACAAAGTGCGCCAATACAAAACTCTCCAATACAAAGCTATAGCGCGGCGGCAAATGAGCTGCGCAAGCAAGCAATCACCAATACCACATCCCGCATGTTAGGATCTATTCCGAGTAACGCGAGAGTAGAGGCTGTCGGCGTCTATGAAGCAAAAGATCGCTCGTCAAGCGGGGTCAATGTCATGATCAAAAAATCGGACCAGCCGATTGTATTAATGCTGAGTGCTTATGAACCAGTGCGCTGGAATTTAATGAAAGAACCAGGGGCTAACTTGGTAGCGGTCATTGCCAGCGGACATCACCTGCCAGAGGTCACTGGTGCGGGAGCAACCAAGACGGTCATTAAACGCGGGGAGTATGCTTACCAGCAAAATAGTGCTGGTTACGCAGCGCTCAATAACGAAGCCATGCTGTGGACAGGAAAACCCATTAGCAAATTTCAAGGTATTTACGGCGGCACCGTGTTTATTGTGGGCAACTGAATAACACCTCACACCCATTGAAAGCGTCTTTACACGGGGCTTACAGCAATGGATTAAGTTTCGTCAACGTTGTGGCTAGCAACACTACCGTAGCGGCTAGCCACAATGAAGTACCAGATCAAAAACTGAACACGGTATAGCCACTGCTGGATAAATGGGCAATGCTGGGCAAACCAGACGTGCCAGGAACACTGTTATCAGTGACCAGATGAAAGCCATTTAGCTCCGCATCCTCACGCGCACCAAATACATCTGCACATCCGCATGAAACACCGACGACCACATCGGAGACTGCCGCGTAAAGTTGATATAGCGGATGACCAACTTTGGTGACATGGCTGACCCAACGCGTACCCGTGCCTTGAAAATAAATCGCGACTTCTATGTTTTTCTGCTTGAAGTCATAGGCGGCGGCCAGGCCATTAAATGCGCGGCCTAGCGCTTCTTTGCCGCCGTGTGTTGGGTCTGAAAAAATAATGATGGCTGCTTTCATGTGGTTCTCCTTTGATCAGGTAATGTCGTGATTGACACCAGAATTTTAGGAGTGGAAAGCAACTGGAAAAACGACTCAGCGAGAAATGGATTGTTTCGCTGAGCGTAATATCATTTGGGATTTAAAGTTGGCTGACGACGTAAATACTCCACCATCTCATCTATAAAACGACGGACTTTAGAAGAGCCTAATTTGTCTTCCCGGTGCACCACATGCACCGGCCATGGCGCTTCTTCAAATGACTCAAGGATCAGGCGCAAGGCATCACGATCTACCTCGTTCCATACTTGATATGACAGCAGGCGCGCGATGCCTAGCCCACCTGTTGCAGCAGCTAAAGCCGCATCATTGCTGGTGACAGTCAGGCGCGGATCCATCCTGACCAATAAAGGCTCGCCATCGGATTGAAAGCGCCATTCGGTATGCGGTGAAACGGCACTTGAGGCGATAATGGCATGCTTGGCCAGGTCAGCGGGCAATTGCGGCGTACCAAATTTTTCGAGATAAGCTGGCGATGCGCATAGCACGCGTCTGACCTGCCCTACTTTAATGGCCCGCAACCCGGAGTCAGGCAAGTGCCCGATACGGATGGCCACATCCATGCCTTCATCGACCAGATTGGTCACGCGGTCGACTAAATGCGCAATCATTTTTACCTGCGGATAACGTTGCATGTAATCAATCATGCAAGGCATGACAAACAGACGCCCGAACATCACCGGCGCGGTGATGGAAAGCGTACCGCGTGGTGTGGCGTTACTGTCTGCGACCGCTTCATTGGCCTCTGCAATACTGGCCAAAATGGCCCGCACATTGTCGTAATACTGGCGGCCCGCATCGGTGAAGCGCACATTACGCGTCGTTCTTTGTAATAACCTGGCGCCAAGTTGTTCTTCCAGCGCCACAATCGCACGCGTCACTGCAGCCGGAGAAATATCCAGTTTGCGTGAAGCAGCCGCAAACCCACCCTCTTCGGCAACACTCGCAAACACCCTCATTAAGTGAAACTGGTCGATGGTCTTTCTCCCATTACGTTCTCCGGGCGAAATAATGTATTGCGGCTAGCCCTGATTCTCTCATTCACATTATTGACTAAAATTTGGCCATGCGTAAACAAAGCCAGGAGAAAATCATGACGACACATTTGGTTGCAGATTTAGTATCACCCAGCGATATCGTGTTCACCCCGGCGGTGAAAGCCAGACAAGAAGAAAATGGCTCAAGAGCAGGTTATGCGAAATTCGAGAGCACACGTGGCTGGGAGTCTCGCGTGACGCCTGTGCTTGCCGAGTTTATTGCTGAGCAAACCAGCATGTATATGGCGACTGCCAATGCCCAGGGGCAACCTTATATGCAGCATCGCGGCGGCCCGCGTGGTTTTTTACATGTGCTCGACGAACAAACACTGGCCTTTGCGGATTATGCCGGTAACAAGCAATACATCACCGCAGGCAATCTGGATGAAAACCCGAAAGCACAGCTATTTTTGATGGATTATGCCAATGGGCAACGCATCAAAATCTGGGGAGAAGCCAAAGTTGTGACTGGCGACCATGACCTGGCGGCCCGCGTCTCTTCGCCGGATTACCCGGCCAGGGCGGAGCGTGTGATTGTGTTTACGATCAAGGCCTGGGATGCGAATTGTCCTAAACATATCCCCAAGCTTTTAAAAGTAGAGGATGTCATGCCCGCGATTCAGGCGCGTGATCAAAAGATTGCCGCCTTGGAGGCACGACTGAAAGAGTTAGAGCAGAAACTCTCGGGGTGATAAGTGTCCGTTTTGCATCGGCCTGTGCTTCATGATTGAATGGCTGCGGAAAACGCAGCCATTCAACAATCTCAAATAGTGCCTAGCTGGCATCGCCTCTTAAAGCAATCGCCACATTCAAAGCTGTGAGCACGTTTTCTGCATCCAGACTGCTTTCACTGACTAGTGCCTGGTGCTCACCTGCTGGCGTGTGGATAACGATTGAATATCTGGGAGTGGCCAGGAACCATAGCACACCTCCATAAATAATGGAGAAGATACCAACGAGCGGCAGGCTGCCGCTACCAAACAACAGCGCCAGGCCACCGAATAGACAGACGCGGGCGAAGCCGAGTTGGGGCTTGAGGATTCTGCGCTCTATGGTGGTCACGCTTTTAATGGCGATGGTTTTACCGTTAACAATAAAGCGACTGTTACTGACGCTTACGCCTTGATGGCTGAAATAGATTGCTTCTTCCATAGCGCATCTCCATTGTTATCGATGAATAAAATTTTAACACTAAAATGTCAATAATTAACCATTAATAACAATTAAGTAAGGATTTTTGGTGACGAGTAACCGCTATACTGACCTTGAATAAGGTGCAAACCCTGTGCTGGCACAGACATAAAGGATACCGATATGCATCAAAAAACGTTTCTGGCAAAAGATGGCCAGACTTACACCCTCAATCTCAACGAAACAGGCGAGGAAATGGTTGTCTTACTCAATCGCGAGCAGGTTGGTGTGATTGATTTTCAGTTTAGCAAGGGCATACAAGGTGCCGAGAGCTACCTGATCACCGTGCTGGACCTGGAAAAGTGTAAACGCAAAGGCATAGGCGAGGCGTCACTCAGGTTTCATCAAGCCGTTTTCCGCCGTCCGTTAAGGGCCAATGGCGACATTCGGGAAGGTAGGCAATCGCAAGAAAGCCAGCTAACAAAAGAAGGCAGCGGCTTTATTGGCCATATGCGCGCCAAAGGCGTGATCGAACTGATCGATTTTCACGGCGCCTTCAGTGAAGACGAGTAGCAAGTACCGCCTCACTCAATAAGTGGCGGTGACATCGGCGGAAAATCCGTATGCGTGACGTGAGATGTCCCTCGCACAGGCACAGCGCCACTCACCGCAGACACGCCTCGATTAATCAACGCAGCATCCAGCGCCCGAATGACCTGCTCAATATAGCGGCTATTGTTATCTTTCAATACCTTATGCTCGCCCGTGGCAGTCTTTATCACCACAACATAGTTCGTTTTGACAAATAGCCAAGTCATCGCACCAAGCGCAATTAAACAACCGCCCACGACAAATAGCGCGCCTTCGGTCAGCAGAAATAATAATCCGATAGAGAGAATGAAAACCGCGAGACTTCGCGGCGGCTCAACCACACCCAGCTGCACTGAAATAATGTCACGTATGTTGTATATATAGCCGCTGGCGATAAAGCGGCTGTCGCTGATGATGACACCACCATCACTGAAAAATACTTTTCTATCCATGGCGTGCTCCTTTAGAGCTATCTAGACGGGGGCGAGTCAGGGATAAAAGAACAGCAATCACGAAGACACCCACGCACACTGCGTGTTACGTTGTGAATCTATACGACTACAAACACATGCCACTGAAGTAAAAGCGCTACCAGGGAAGCACGAGAAAGAGGCTTAAAACGACAACTAAAAACAATGACTTAAGTGAGAAGACCTCAAACAACCACAAAGAGGAGAAGGTAAAGGGGGTTTCCGAGAGGGTTTGGATTAACTATACGCCCATGCAGGACGCCATGTATATTATTTTCATACGTTAAGATCACTGGCAGTGGCAAGTCGAACCTGCCTCAATAATGACCTACACCGTTTCAACCATAAACACGCCATTTTTGCCGTTTTTCTTGGCTGTGTACATGGCTTTGTCCGCTTGCCGGATCAATTCGGTCGGTTGCGTCTCTTGAGAATGCTCACTGGTGTAATAGGCGATACCGATACTGACGGTAATATTTAAGGTGATCTGGTTAAAGTGGAACGGCTCAGAAATCGCACGCAGCACTTTTTCTGCAATCCTGCTCGCGTCGGCGACCTGGCCCACCCCCTCCAGCACAATGATGAATTCATCACCAGCATAGCGGGCCACCGTGTCAGATTGACGCGTAGACTTGTCTATCCTGTTGGCAACTTCGCGCAACAGCATGTCGCCGACGTTGTGGCCATAGGTATCATTGACTGATTTAAAGCCATCCAGGTCAACAAATAAAATAGACAGCGTGGTTTGATTAGCTTTAGCGCGCTGCACGGCAATAGGCAGAATTTCTTCCAACTTGCGCCGGTTGGGCAGGCCGGTTAATGGGTCATTGCGAGCCTCATTTTTGAGCAAGCTTTCGAGTTGTTTTCTATCGGTAATATCGCGCAAAAACGAGGTGAACAGGACTTGCTCATTGATCTCCAGCACGTTCACTTGCAGCTCAATCGGGATACGTACGCCATCCTTCCTGATCGCCTCCAGTTCGATGCGCTTGCCCATCATGTCTGATTTCTTTTCCAGCGCGAACCGCCGCATGCCTGCACGATGCGCCTGCTGCAACTCATTCGGGATAATCAGTTTATCCAGCTTGCGGCCGATCGCCTCTTCATCGCCCCAACCGAAAATATGCTCAGCCTGCTTATTCCAGGCTTTGACAATCCCGTCAGCATCCATGCATACATAAGCATCGTTGGCATTATCCAAAATGGTGCGCAGCTCTAGCTCTGCGTTTTGCAACAACTGCTCCGAGGCCGTTTTTTCCTGATAGGCTGCCAGCATGGCCTTGTTTGCCTGCTTGAGCTCTTCGGTACGCTGGCTCACTTTATCCTCCAGCGTTTTACGCAGCAATGTCAGCGCGATTTCTGTCTCTTTGGCGCTTTGAATATCTCTGACAATCGCCACAAAGTAATCCAACTCACCAGTAGCGGTGAGCTGCTTGGTCACGGTCAGCTCCACCCAAACCACGGTGCCATCTTGTTTAATATATCTTTTTTCGAGCTGATAACAGTCTAACTTGCCAGCGACTAATTGATCCAGCAGGTTTAAATCAGTGTTTAAATCCTCAGGCAAAGTAATGTCCTGAAACGTCAGAGTCAATAAATCCGCCCTGGAATAACCAACAATGCGGCACAACTCCTCGTTCACTTCTAGCCAGCTGCCGTTTGGCTTGACCATGGCAATGCCGATGGCCGCATTTTCAAACAGGGTTTTAAACTTGCTTTCGGAGCTTTGAATCGATTGCTTGGCTTCCAGCATACGCTCACGGAACTGCAGCTCCCTTGTGGCAAGATGCGCCAGGTCATTCAGTGCCGCCAACTCTCTTTCAGTGAGTTTTTTGGGCTTTTCATCAATGACACAGAGCGTGCCTAGTGCATAACCTTCCAGGCTTTTGATCGGGATACCCGCATAAAAACGGATATTGGGCGCATTCAATACCAGCGGATTATTGGCAAAGCGTTCATCAGTCAGCGCATTCTCTACAATCAGCTGCTCACCACTTTCAACGGCATGCGTGCAAAAAGAAATGTCGCGCGCGGTTTCTGACACCTCAACCCCATGCCTGGATTTAAACCATTGCCGATGTTCATCCACCAATGAAATCAAAGAGATCGGCGTCTCAAGAATCGTTGAGGCAACCCGGGTAATGGTATCGAAAAAATCTTCAGGCTCAGAGTCGAGCAACCCTAACGCGTAGAGTTTTTCCAATCGCCGCTGTTCATCATTCAACATTTTTGCATTCACATCTTGTTCGGTATTCAATACCTGAAATAACGTCACAGAAACGAAAAAATTAACGCTTCTTAGCTAAAAGTCATAGTTTATTGACTGAAAAACAGACTCGCGTCCGCCACAGGCATAAAAAAACGGGGCAAAAGCCCCGTCAGAATGGAGATCAACCATTTTCTTATAAAGAAGTAATCCACTGCACCACTTCTTTGAATTCGTCATCGCTCAACTTGCCCGCGTTAGGTGGCATAGGCAACACACCCCAGTTACCACGGCCGCCAGTTTTAATTTTTTCGATTAATGTGGCCTGTACATCCTGGCCTTTATATTTGGCAGCCACGTCTTTAAATGCCGGGCCAACTTTACGGCTATCAACGTTATGACAAGCCAGGCAACCGCCTTTGTCGGCCAGTGCTGTGCCATCAGCCCAGGCGGCTTGTGAGGTTAAACCCAGCGCAGCAATAAACAGTAAGCTGGTAAGGCCAGGCATGGCTACCCATGCATATTTTGATTGAGTGTTCATCATGAAATCCAGTGTATTGGGTAAGAGAATTCTAATGGTCAATGCCGGTGTCTGATGGCAAAAATCGGCATCACCTACCAGCATTGCCATGCGCCTGAAACAAGCTGTTAGTCACTGCTGACGACGGGGATCCCTTTAAAGGCACTTGTTTTTTTAAAACTCAGGTTCATGGCGAGTGCGCCGGTGGAACACTGGTCCAGGCAAGCCCCGCAGCGGGTACAATCGCCATGCGTGACATACGCTGCTTTTTTAGAAACCACTGGCGCCAGCACATGCGGCTCAGGGCAGACTTTGATGCACTCGGCACAGCCGTGGCAGGCGCCTGCCTGTGTGGCTTTGACGCGTAAACGGCCTACCCGGCCCAGCACGGAGTAAAACGCACCTACCGGACAAATATGGCTGCACCAGCCACGGCGCGTGACAAAAATATCGAACAGGAAAATACTGGCCAACACGGTGGCACCGGCGACGGAACCCCACATCAGTTCGCGCTGAAACAAGGTAATCGGGTTAATCGTCTCCCAGGCCAGGGTGCCGGAAAGCAGCGACAGCAGTAGCGATAACACCAAAATCGCCACCCGCAGGTTCTTCGACAAGGTGTAATTGCTTTTGATATTGAGCTTTTGCCGCAGCCAATAAGAAAGGTCAGTCACCAGGTTAATCGGGCACACCCAACTGCAATAAATACGGCCACCCAACAACAGGTAAAACACGGCCACAATGACCACACCAATCAGGGCAGCTCTGCCCAACGGCGCCCCGGCAAACAACGATTGTAGCCAGATATAAGGGTCAGTGAGGCCAATGCCGAACCAGACACTGGAAGACAAATTACCTTGCGCAAAATAACCGCCCGCAGGTAACTCAACGGCAAAGGCTGCAATAATCAGCAACTGCACGATACGCCGGCTGAACAGCCAGCGATTGCGATAGAGCATGGCGTGCAGGCGGCGCATAGGCTTACCAACGACCTACCGATTGTGCGCCTTCAACACCTAAGCCCAGCTCACGTGGCAGCACGCGGATAGCCGCTTCCGAGAGCACACAGTGTTTTTCACAGGTTCCGCAACCGGTGCATTTGCTGCTATCAACGGTGGGAATCTGCAATACGCCGCGTTCATTTTTAATCGGCTTGAGCGAGATAGCTTCCCCAATAATCGGGCATACGCGCACACAAATACTGCAAGTGAGGCCTTTGTAATTAAGGCAGGTCTCATGCCCAACCAATACCGCCACGCCCATATCGGCTTTTTTAATATCGGTCAGCAATGGGCTCAATGCCCCTGTCGGGCAGGCACGTGCGCACGGGATATCCGGACACATGCGGCAAGGGTCCGTGCGGCCAACAAAATAAGGTGTGCCGGTGGGCGCCGGATCACTCCAACTGGCCAGGTGCAAAATATCATAGGGACAGGCTTCTACGCACAAGCCACAGCGGATACAGGCGGCATTAAACTCCGGCTCAGGCAAGGCACCTGGCGGCCTAAGTACGCTGGCCGCACGTGCCGGACGTGAATCGAGCACCGCTTTACCAAACATGGTAATGACGGTCGCCGCGCCTAACTGGCGAAAAATCTTGCGAAAAACCTTACGCCGCTCAGGCTCAGCGATTTCTGCTGCTACAGATGTTTTGTCGGCCATCTAGGACCTCCTGACGGGTGAGCCTGGGTAAATCATACTTAGAAACAGAAGACGACACGTTCACAGTATTTACCAGCAAATTGGCACGAATAATCGGATGTATCCAGCATTGCATTACAAACTCGCCTTTGGCATCGGCGGGCACTTGCCAATGGACAGTGGTGCCCGGGGTTTGCACCCCCAGATTCACCATGGTGCCGTCCGGGTAAGTCACATAAATGCTGTGCGAAATATCCGAACGGTTGCGGATGGTGATGGTGTCGCCCGGTTGCGGCTCAAAATCCACAGGCGCAAACTCATGGTCAGACAGCGTCATGCGATGACTATGCGCAGGATCACTAGCAGTCTGTTTCAACGGCGCGTGACTCGCCGCGCTACAGCTGGCGAGATACAGTGCCAGCAACACCAGCAAGGCATACAGGCCTATCCAGGCGGACAGTTTGCGCGATGCGCTCATTAATCCAGGCAAAAACGTTTTCATCTACCCACCACCCTCACGACCATTCAACGATTGCTATTCAGGCATCACTGGTGCCTGCACCTTCAGGGCACCACCGTCCAGACTTTGGATAAAAGCGATCAGGTCACTTTCTTCCAAGTCTGACAGTTCAAACTTTTGCATATCCTTGGAAAGGCTCTCGCGCTGGATGGCCTCACTTTTGTAATGCTTGATCACGGTTTTCAGGCCACGGATGGAGCCATCATGCATATAAGGCCCTTCAATCGACAGGTCGCGCAAAGAGGGGGTTTTAAACGCATGCTGCATCAAGGTCACTTGTGCAGGTACTTTGGCGCCCCGGCCTAGATCTTTGCTCGGCAGGCCAATGTCATGAAAGCTATCGTCGGTAAACCGCCATGAACTATGGCAAGCCACACAATTGGCTTTATTTTTATCGTTAAACACAGCAAAGCCACGTTTGGCGGATTCGCTGATGGCCTCTTCGTCGCCTGCTACCCAGCGGTCAAACGGGGCAATATTGGACACCAGCGTACGCTGGAAACTGGCCAGGGCCTGCGTGATCCGCTGCTGGCTAATACTGTCATCGCCAAAGGCCTGGGTAAACAAGGGGCGATAGCCCTGAATTTGCTGTAAACGACTCACCAGGCTGGCGAGGTCAAAATTCATTTCGTGTGCGGTGGTGATTGGCAAGACGGCCTGTGCTTCAAGGGTGCTGGCGCGGCCATCCCACATGAGTGCACTCAACCATGCACTGTTTAATACTGTCGGCGTGCGACGGGCATTGCTGACGCCTTCTGCCTGCAATGGCAACGTGCGGCCATCACTCCAGCGCTGGTCTGGGGAGTGACACGTAGCACAAGCCATCCCGCCTGACCTGGAAAGGCGCTGGTCGAAAAACAGGGTTTTTCCCAGTGTGGCTTTTTCCAGGGTCAGGGGGTTAGACAGGGGTGCCGGAATACTGTCTGGCCGCTTGAACTTTTCCCTCGGAGGAAGATTTGCGGACCAGGCAGTATTCGCCACCATCAGCGTGCTTACGATTAGAACCCAATTTCTAAACAAGATTAAGCTTCTAAACCACATACTGATTTTTCTTTGACAACAAGCGTTAGCTTGCTTTACCCACAATCGGTGAAATGGTGCAGTGATACGTCATGGCATCATTGTCAGCACCGAAGCACCAGACGATATCGTTGTTGAACTCAGGGCGGTACACCGGCAATTCACCTTGTGTATTCACGCAGTTACAACGGCCGCAAGTTTGCTTACCACAGCAGTCACGGTAGGCAATCAGGTAAGTCTGCTGATCACCCGGGTTGTAACAACTGGCCACCCATGAGCTTGGTGACAGGCTGCTGCCTGGTGGGCAAGACGTCAAAGTACCGCCGCAGCAGTCACACAGATTGCCGTCGATCGTACAATGACGCCAGTAATCACAAGCCTTGGGGTCTTTGTCCTGCGGCTTGAAGCCGCTTCTGGTCAGGTTACCGGTGGTAGCTGCCTGCACTTCACCACCCAGGCGTGAGCGGCGGTCTACCGGCAACAATGGTAACAAGGCAGAACCGACCAGGAAGCCACCCAGGCGGCCGATAAAGCCACGGCGGCCGGTTTTGCTGGCGGTGGTCCGTGCCAGCTTCTCAATTTTTGAGTCAAACCCAGTTTCTTTTTTCATTTCGTTTACTCTCTCCGTAATCAAGACGTGAACCAGCGCTTAATGCACTTTGTTCGCGGTCACTTGTTTAAATTTAGGTGCAGTGTTTTCATCCTTGAGGTAGTTCTGCAAGGTTGAGTGGCCATGACGGATAGTCTCAAACAGGCTTTCTACATGCTCACGGGTATTGCACAGGCCTTTAGCCAGGATTTTGCCGTCCTGATCCAGCAACACGCCGTAAGGTACTTTTGATACCTGGTAGCGCATGCCAATCTCGGCAGAAACCACATACAACTCACCATCCAACGGGTGATCCTTGAGGAACTGGCGATGCTCAGCCTGGGTACCGTCACTGATCAGGATCACGTCAGTCTCTTCAATCGCTGCCACTGAGCGAATGATAGGCAACAGTTTCTGGCAGATCGGGCAGGATGGGCCGGTAAACATCAGCAGGCTAGGACGGCCTGGATTAATGGAGCGGCCAACCAGGACAGGCTCGCCGTCGAAGGTGTTCACGTTGAAAATCGGTGAACGTTCGCCGACATCCGGGCCGTGGTCTATCATCATGGCGCCCAGCGGTGCTGAACGTTCATGTAACAAGCCAATTTGACGGATCACGCCCAGCATTAATGCTGCCAATGCCAAAAATGCTCCCCACAACAGCACATTTGATGCAATCAAGATTCCACTAGTCATTTGAATTTCCTTTATAGATTTCTAATTTATGTTTGGTCGCTGGAAAGCCAACCATCAGGTCTGCCGCCATGTAAATCAGTGACAGCATGACGGCCGAAGCCAATGCAGTCAGGGCTGATTCGATGCTAATGCCAGATATCTCCAACGGCACTGCAGCGACATACAAGCTCATTCCAGCCAGGGCCAGGGCTCTCAGCACGTGAAACATGCCGATACGGCTCATGCTGGTCGGGCGGCGCACACAACCACAATCAATGTGGGTGCGGCCACGGCCGACATTCACCGCAATGGCGAAAGAGAACACCATGAACAGCCCGGCAGCCACACAGGCGGCCGTGGTGCGTAGTGAAGGCACCAGCAAGGCGATTGCACATCCCAGTTCTACCCATGGCAATAACTTGGCAAAAGGTGCAACCAGAAAGTTAGGCAAAAGTTTGTAGTTCGCCACTACGCCCAGGAACTCATCCTGACTGCGAAGCTTGGGAATTGCTGCTGCTGCGAGAATCAGCGCCACAAACAGTGACGCAAATATCGCAACGGTAGGATCATTCACCATCGAGTCCATATCGATCTCACTTATCCGCAATGTAAATCATGGAAGGAGCACGGCCCAGTTCATCGATACTGGATAAGGCCTTGCCGCTCACAGCATCAAAAGTGAACAGTGTTTTCGCTTCTTCAGACACCGCGTACAAGTACGGCTTCTCATCCTGGCTCACAGCGATAGAGTTGATTTCATGCTTCAACTCGATACGACGCAGGCGTTTGCCGGAGGTCGCGTCAACCACAAACACATAGCGGCTAGGCAATTTGTGCGTCCATTTTTCGCGTTGGTCTGCCAGCAAATACAGCTCATTACGTGCTTTGTGGTAAGTCAGGGTTTGCCAGCCACCTGGACGCCATTTGTCCGCTTTTTCCTTGTCGGTGAACACTTCAATTGGTTTGAGGAACTCGGCACCGCTCTCAGATAATTTCGCCTGAAAAATCTTGCCTTCGTACGTCGGCCAGGCCAGGTGATTATTTGAGTTTGAATAGTAAGGGTTATTCAGCAGATACTCTTTTTCAGTATGGAATACCTTGGTTGGCTTCTGCTTGGTATTGCCCTTGTTGTCATAGGTGAACTGCATCAAAGAACCATCACGACAGTGCATGAAGAAGTTCTGGTTTGCGGTTGGAAAAATATGGTAACAATCAGGCACGTTCATGATTTTCACGAAGGCTTTTTTCTCCAGATCAACCAAACCTACACCAGGTGAAGGTGAGAACTGCTGGAACAGCAAGTGCTTGTCATCCACACTCAAGCCCGCCGTACGCTCGAACACACCGGTCAGGAAGCGGCCTTCTGGAATATCGATATCGGCAATCGGCTCATGCGTTCTGGTATCAATTAACTCCAGATAATCATCACGCTTGCCACGGGCCACGCGAGAGTACATGGTATTGGCGATGGCTAAAAACTTGCCATCTGACGCCACCATGACGTTAGGCAATTTACCGGCATCGGTCATGCCGAGCAGCTTGCTGGATTTGCCATCTATTGAATAAACAGTAGATGTCATATGGAAGTTACCTGGATCCATCACGTAAACACGTTTGGAATCGCTAGGTGGTGCCACTGCGATAGATGTTTCATCCTGCAACTTGGCAGTGATCTCTGAACCGAGCTGGTTTGGCGTTGCATCCGCCATGGCCAGGCTGCTGGATAGCATGAGTGCTGCCAAAACCAGCCCCCCCGCCAAGCCTGTCGGCTTAGCTTGACGAATCATCGATGGATGATCGAATGTTGTCATAAATCCTCCTAATATTTTTAAATGGATAGAACTTGCTATTGCGTCTGGTGTTGCTACCGGCTTACAGCATCACCAGCATTAAAGCTGCTGAAGCGATCGCCAATAACAGGAAACCATCAACTTCAACTGCACTTTCCTGCCAACGGGCCAACCAGGCTTGAACCGACTGATCCTTAACAGGTAAGAAGTTAACCGCCACTGGCAAGCAGCGACCGATATTGAATACGGCAATCACGGCAATGCCCGCCTTGACACCCCCACTCAGCAAAGCCACGCCAGTGACGATGTACAGCATCGGCGTTTGCACATAAGTCAGGTAGTTCATGCCCAGCGAGAAACCATACAGCAGGCCAATCACAGAGGAACGGAAGCGGAAGCGTGCATCATGTGGTACTTGCGCACGGCGTTGCGGATAAGGCATTTTCAAAAAGCCGAACTGGTGCAAACCGTAACCAATCGCCAGCGCTGCCAGGCCGATCACCGAGTACTGCAATGGCACTTCGGCAAACAGCAGCCAGCTGATACCACCCAGCGCGCCACCGAGTACCGCAGCACCGATGGCATAGCCCACGGCATGCGTGAAAAAGGTAGGCGCCCAACGGGCAACCGAGCCGAATGAGTAGCGGCCTGCCGGTCTCAATAAACTTAAACTTGAATAACCGCAAGGAGACCAGGTAGACAGCAAGCCGCCGACAAAAGCCAGCAACACAAACAAGCCAGTGAGTGCCATCTCCACCGACATCGCGCTATGCATGACGCGACCGGCAAACACACCGGCGGCAATCGCGGTGAGCATCATGATGAAGCGGGTGCCGGTCGATTGTGATTTTGAAAAATGATACGCATCGGGGACACAGGTCTCGGCTGCGTAAGGTTGGGACGAACGGCTGATGGCAGTGGCCCCCATGTTCATACTCATATTTCCTCCTTTGGCCTGCTGGCCTAAGCTTTGTTTTAAATGAAGCATGAATATAGCGGCCTTGATTCACGGGCTTTAGCAAAAATCGGCATATCCCCTTTATGAACGATTTATGAAGGCCAAGTCATGCCAGTTTTTACTATTGAAATAAAGCCCCTTCTTTGTGAAGGACATGTTGGAGATATCTGGAAGGGGCTATAAACCGGGAACAGCTGGCCCGGCGAGCCAGCTGGCAGGCGAAAAATCCGCGACTACATATTCAGGCGGATATAGCCAAAGAACTTGTTCTGGGCCGTTTTATAGCCATCTGCAGCTGTGTACCAATCATCGTTGGCATCAATCGCCACATAACTGACCCCTGCGTTCCAGCCTTTCAAACTACCGATACTGAAGTCCTTATTGAGGCCAACCGAGTAATCGGTGTAATTGCCGATGTAATAGTTTTTAACCACCTGGTGGCCAACATGGAACACACAGTTGATGCCGGTATTGGCTAATGGCGTGGTGTAACTGGCCTCGACATAGTGACTGCCTTTGGAGCCGCCCTCGCCCATCTCGTGATTGCCTATCATGGCGTGCCCCATGGACACCGTGTTCACTCCAAACCAGTCTGTCAGTGAATGTGAGTATTTAAGATTGAACTGATGGTAATCCACCGCGATATTGGCTTCTGCCACATGCGGATGCTGGCCAACATAGTGCCGGTTTTGCGGGTAGTAATACTCAATAAAACCTGCTGTCACTGTGGCATCGTTAGCAAACGTTTTTTTAAAGCCGCCATACAGATCGATCTCGTAGGTGTTGCCATAAATCGCATCTTTATTCACATTGGTATAACCCAGCCCCAGGAACCAGCCACTATCATGAGAATAATCCACGGCCGCCTGAAACGCGCCACGGCCACGGCCATACGAAATGCCTCTGAACAAATAATCGCTATAAATGCCCACATTGCCATTGAGATGATGCGGGGATGCAACTGGCTCAGCCGGCCTCCCTTTATCCAGGCTAATCCCCTCTTCTGCGTGCGCCGGGCTGGCCAGCAGGGCAAATAAAAACCACGCGCCAAACAGGCGCTTTCTTTCCTCGTGCATAGATTTCCTCTCTCATCGCTCTTTAATTTTTTAGTGTTGATGCATCAACCGGGCTAGAAAGAAAGGCAGGGAAATTCAGACATACAACCACATGTCATGACTGGTGTTTTGCAACATTGTTTGTCATGATGCAAACACCGCGGTCACCCATGGTTACCCCCTGCCTGGCACTAGCGGCTAGTTGATTCGTTTCAATTTGAAGCGATGTGACAATAGCGACGATGCAGGAAGCGATGTAGCAAGAATTGGCAAAGCTGCGGAAAAATGCAGAAAAAGCCTGCGTGTTTTGCCGTTTATTGCTATCCATCTGGACATTTCCGCTCTAAAGTGGCACTTACAGGCAGTTTTTCTGTCATAAAAAATAATAAAACAGGGTGTTTAAGGCCTAAAAAGCAATAAAAATAATAAAAAACAATGAATTTAGTCCGAATATTTATATAAATGGACTTTCATGGATATCCCCACCGCACTCTCTAAAGCGGTGAATATCAGGAGCGATTAAAATGGGGTTTAGAGAAACAATACTGGGGCTGGACCAGCTGGTCAGCCCTGACTTTCACTTGGTGAAACGCAACACCGGCGATGTGCTGGAACAGGCAGATGCTTTGCCGTTTTGGTCACAGGACTATACGCAGTTGAGTAAAGGTGTTTTTTCAGGGGCCGTGAATAGTGTGAGCTGCAACGGCATCCAAATCTTCACTGAAACCATGAACCGGGCCGTGGACCAGATTGCCAGTGCGCCGCAAGACTCTTATGTCATCGGGCTCACTACAGTGGTCGAAGGCGAAGCCAGTTGGGGATTGCTACCCGTGCGGGTCAACTCGCTGATTACCCTGGATAAAAATGCGGAGCTGTATTTCAGGACATCGACCATTTCAGAAATTACCGTGGCGGTCATCCCGGCCAAACGACTCGAAGCCTATGCAGAGAAGATAGACTGGATGAACTTCAGCCAGGTGATGGGGGCGATCAAACCGGTAGAGTTACTGCCAGCGAATGTCGCCAGGCTATTACTTAGCGCACTGCAATATGGTTTGCAATTTGGCGCCGAGCAGGAGCAACAGCTGGATAACCGGCAAAAATGGGAAAGCTTTGAAGAAGACCTGATGTCGGCCTGTTTGCATGCACTGTTCCACGCCAGTGAAAATACGCATCCGCACTTTGATCACCGCATTCCGCGTTATATTGTGAATCGCGTCAGGAGCTCAACCTTAACCAACCCGAGCTTTCCGCTCACCATTGAAGAGCTGTGCAAGGCTTTAAAAGTCAGCCGTAGAACCCTGAACCATGCGTTTATCCGGGTGCTGGGAATCACCCCCGTCACCTATATGCGCAATGTGCGCCTGCAACGCATCCGCATCGAATTGCTCAATGCTTCAAAAGATGTTTCCAGCATCGCCCACGTCGCCAGCAAGTGGGGCTTCTGGCATATGAGCCTGTTCTCGCGCTATTACCGTGAACTGTTTGGGGAATGCCCGATAGACACCCTGCAAAGAGCAAGAGGCCTGAAGTAGGCCTCTTTTTTACACTGTCCATCACTCTTAATGGTTTGGCAGCATCGCCATTTCTGCACGATTGCGACGGTAAATCAATACACGCGCCACCAGCAAACCCAGCTCATATAACAACCACAGCGGAATTGCCAGCATGCATTGCGAAATGATATCTGGCGGGGTAAAAATAGCCCCCACGACAAATGCGCCGACAATCATATAACCGCGACTTTCTTTCAAAGTCTGTAATTCGACAAGTCCCATGTAGGCAATCGCCACGACGATAATCGGTGTTTGAAAAGACACCCCAAATGCCAGTGTGATGGAGATGAGAAAATCCAGGTAATTACCGATTTCCGTCATCACTGCCACCCCTGCTGGCGCGCTACCGATAATAAACTTAAACACCACCGGGATCACCACATAAAAGGCAAAACAGGCGCCAAGCATAAATAGCGACAAACTGGCCAATACGCCCAGCACGCTCATGAACCTTTCTTTTGGATACAGCCCTGGCTGCACAAACTTCCACAGTTGGTACAAAGTGTGCGGCAGGCTCAATACAAACGCCACATACAAGGCAATCTTCAGCGGAATCATGAATGGAGACGTGACAGAAGTGGCAATCATCCTGCCCCCTGCTGGCAACTGGCTCAGCAAAGGCGCCACAAAAAACTGATGCAACTCATTGGCGAATGGCACGGTAATGCATGCGGCCAGCACCAGGCCAAGCAAGATGCGGATAAAGCGCGTGCGTAACTCGTAAAAATGGCTGAGAGTATCGGTGTGTTCCATCTTGGTTTTACTTTAAAGCGACTGGCTCTGCAACTGGCACCGGTGGTGCGGGTTTGGTGGCGGCTGGCGGCAGCACCATATCCTCAATTTCTGTATGCACATCAATCAAGGTAGATTGCATAGACAGCAGCTTCTGCTGCGCATCAGCCGTGGCTTTCTTCATGGTATCCAGCGCCACCTGGCGGTCAATATCCTGCTTCACGCCAGAGATATAGCGTTGCACACGGCCATACAGCAAGCCATAAGTCCTGGCCAGCTTCGGCAGTTTGTCGGGGCCGATCACAATCAACGCCACCACGACGATGACGATGATTTCAGAAAACCCGACCTCAAACATGCTTGGATTGATCCTCGATGGCAGCGGGTTGCTCGTTCATGGCTTCTTTAAAGCTTTTCACCGCGCCACCCACATCGCCCCCCAGGTTACGCAACCGCTTGGTGCCAAACACCATGGTCACGACGGCCAACACAATGACCCAATGCCAAATACTAAAACTTCCCATGTCAAATCCCCTGTTATGTGTTCATAGATGGTTGCTGCAATCATCCGCCATAACAAGCGCTTGAGTTAGTAAAAATTGGCATAACCTTCACCCGCGCTTCTGCCTGGCGCATAAATCCACGCCTCAAAAGAACAAAGCCCTCATGACAAACATCATGAGGGCTTTAAACAACCTATTGCCGGTGCTAGGCGACTGCGCGCAAATTGCTTGCGCCGGATTTTCCACGTACCAGCGGCAACACCTCTTCGCCGACACGATACGCTTCTTCCAGATGCGGCGTGCTGGCCAGGATAAAGGCATCCGTACCTAACTGCACCAGCTCGTCCAATCTGGCCGCCACGTTTTCATAGCTACCGACAATGCCCAGGGTTTGGCCACCGCGCAGCAGGCTGAAACCGGTCCAGATATTAGGTGACAGGATAAAGTCCTTATAGCTGTTAATGGTTTGTGGACGCAGGCCGCGCTGACGGTTGGCACCGACAGAATCACCAGCGTTTTGTGCTATATAGCGGTCCAGCACCTCTTTGGGGATATTATCGAAGCCACGGCTGACTTCGCGCCAAGCTTCTTCCTCAGTTGGACGCGCAACGATATCGACACGAATGGAGCACTTGATCTTGCGTCCCAGATGATCAGTTCGCTCTTTGACACGGGCAAATTTTTCTTTGATTAAATCCAAAGGTTCCAGCCATGACAAATAGTAATCCGCATGTTTAGAGGCCGACGCCAGCGCTGCATCAGAAGAGCCGGAGAAGTAAATCTCTGGGTACTCTTCTTTAGATAACGGGTCAGGCAGGCCTGCATCTTCAACCTGGTAAAACTGGCCATTGTAAGAGAATGGACCACCTGCCCAGATACCTTTAAGCACATCCAAAAACTCAGTGGTGCGGCCATAACGGTCATCATGTTTCACCGGGTCACCCCACCACAATTGTGACGGACCACCACCACCGGTAATGACGTTATACAGCGCACGGCCGCCGGTGGCACGTTGCAAACTGGCCGTCATGCGCGCGGCTACCACCGGGTTGAGGAAGCCTGGCTGGAACGGAATCATGAAGCGGAAGTTTTTAGTTTCACGCGCCAGGAAAGCAGAAATCACCCAGGGCTCATCTGTATTAGGGAAAGAAGGAATCAAGCCACCCTGAAAGCCGGAAATTTCAGCGGCACGGGCAATTTCTGCCAGATAGTCGATGTAGGTAAAACCATCGTCACCGCCACCACCCAACCCACTCAGGGTTTTGTTGTCGTTGCCGGGAAACCAGTCACCGCGGAATGGATCTCTTGCCCGATGTGAACCGGGTTCGCCATGCGTAGGTATTCTCCAAAAAACATCTATGCTCATTCTTTTCTCCTTATCAATACTTAAGCAGCTTGCTTGTGCGCAGGATTGGTTAACTGGCGTACCAGTGGTAACACATGGGTACCGACACGGTAAGCCTCTTCAAAATGCGGCACTGCTGCCAGCACAAATTGCGTCACGCCCACATGCGCGTAAGCGGCCAATGCAGCGGCCACTTCATCGTAACTACCAATCAACGAAGCCTTGGCGCCTGTATGCTGCTCAGCAAACCCAGGCCATAACAATGCGGAATCATCGGCAGGAATCGTTGCGCCCGTTTGGGTCAAAAATCGTTTGGCATCTTCTAACGCCTCTTCGCGTGTTTCACGCGCCAGCACATCAATGCGCAACGAAAACGCAACTGCGCGGCCTTGTGCCAGCTTGTGATAGGCGGCGATTTGCTGCGCAATCGCTTCATGACTCGCCGCATCCAAGACATGTACATCTGCGTGCCTGGCAGACAACTCAAGCTGTTCTGCACTGTTGCCGCCTAAATAAATGCTGGGCACTTCACGGTCGGATAACGGCCCTTGAAAACCACCATCTTGCACCTCAAAAAAGCGGCCCACAAAATTAAATGGGAACGTCGTCAGCACCCCTTTAGCCACCGTAATAAACTCGTCAATGCGCGCCAGAATATCGGCTTTAGGCACAAAGTCGCCCAATTGCTTACGCGTATGTTCGTCGCTGCTACCTTCGGTGATATGCCAGGCAAAACGGCCACCGGTATACCGCTGGAAACTCACGGCATTTTTGGCGGCATAGACAGCTGAGCCGCGTGAGGCATCAAACTGGGTGAGTAATTTCAGGCGTTGCGTACTGCGTGCCACATAGCCAGCCACAATCCATGGCTCTTCACCATCAGGGTTATCGGGAATAAACACGCCCTGAAAACCGGCGAGATCCGCCGCTTTGGTCACTTGGTGAATGTAATCGAAATAGCTGAAGGCATTGCGGCGCGGGTCAGTAATCCCATTGCCGAACACAGGATAGTGTGGATCCGAGGCTTCACCACGACGCTGTTTGGTGGCATTGCCATAGCGCGCATCCCCAGATGTGGGTAGTTGCCAATAAAATTGATTCGCCATAAGTGTCTCCTTTGTTTCGCAGGCTCTGCGCCTGCCTATTGCAAATAGGTCTCTACAAAGGGTTATTGGCATGTTCCGTGCCAACTGTCAGCGCACAGTTAAAAATGAATAAAAACTGCCCTATCTCCTTGAATATGAATTAAATTTAGTCTTAATGAGCAGCGTTCACCAACGCTAGACCTTCGTCAAACGAAACAGCATTGTTGGTAAAGCAACACCTTGCATGTCGCAAGTGTTGTTATACCAACTTGGAGACGCTCCCAGCAAAGGCGACCGCAAACTCCTTACGTACTTGCGGCTCAAGCACACCAACAATCACCTCAACCCCTGCCGCCCTGAGAACTCCAACGCCCGCACCGGCATGACGCGGATCCGGATCAAGCATGGCAATCACCACACGCTTGATGCCGCTGGACGCCAGCACTTGTGCAGACGATGGCGTTTTGCCATGCAATACACATGGTTCCTGGGTCATATAGACAGTGACCTCAGACAAATCACCTGTAAATCTGGCAAGCGCCATGACTTCCGCATGCGGTTTGCCAGGTGGCTGGGTATAGCCGCTGGCGACCACCCTACCCTCTTTCACCAGTATGCAGCCAACAGGCGAGGCGGGTCTGCAGGCAGGCCATGCCTGACGGCCTACCCGCAAGGCATGGTGCATAAAATATTCGCAGAATGAGGACACAACAATGATGCTCCCGTGAAATGATTATTCAGCGAAGCTAAACTTGCCTTCAGCAATAAACTTTTCGACAGGTTTTCTCGGTGTAGGTTGTTCGCGCTCATGAAAGTCTTCAGGCAATACCGACTTATCCGCTTGCTTACCTACCGCAATGAGGATTTCTACCTGGTAGCCTTCTGGCACGCCTAATACTTCTGGCGCAGCGTCACGGTTAAAGCCACCAATTGCCCGTGTGCGCCAGCCCAGTTGATAGGCCTGAAAAGCCAGGCTTGCCCAGGCTGCGCCGGCATCTAAAGAATGGTTTTTTAACGGCGAGGCTGCAGTCTCGCCCGGGCGTACATGCGTCTTTTTGGAAACCAGTGCAATCAGCACGGCGGCACGATTGACCCAGCGCTGATTGTTTTCGTTGAGTAATGCAAACAAATCCCCCCAATGTGCCGAGCCATTTTTGGCATAAATAAAGCGCCAGGGCTGGGAATTATTGGCTGAAGGTGCCCAGCGCGCGGCTTCAAACAGGCTCAGCAAGCTGGCGTCATCAATCGCCTCACCTGTGTAGGCACGCGGTGACCAGCGGTCAATAAAGATTGAATCCACTGGATGTGGCGCATGTCGATTAGATTGTTGTGTCATATGACTCTCCGGATGTCATCTCAAAATAGGTCAAATTGCATCACTCGTGCATCCCATGAAAATGTGAGCAATCACAGAATGTTTGCTTTTAATGCGAGGACGTTGGTATGGCTGCATGACTATCCCACCAGTAGGCAAGCACCCACTCTTGAGCACCATAATACTTAGGGAGTTGCTGTGGGCGTTGCAGGCGGTGGTGGTAAATAAGATAGTGCTTGGTCAGGTAGCGCCAGGGAATCACGTAATGGCTGTGCACCAAGACGCGGTCGAGCGCATGCGCGGCAATCTCCAGCTCATGCTGGCTATCTGCATTCAGCAACTTCTGGATCAGCGCGTCCAGCACCGGCGATTTCACGCCGATCACGTTTTCCGAGCCTGGGACATCAGCATCCTGGCTATTGAAGTTACGCCAAAGTTCAGCGCCCGGCATTCTGGCCTCGCGTAATGCAATGGTCGTGTAATCATAATCAAACTTATTCATCTGGCTGCGCGCGGTAGCCGCATCCGCCACCCGTTTGACGACTATCATTCCCAGCTTGGTCATATTCAAGCATACGGGATCCATATAAGGCGTCTGCCCGCGGTTAGCAAAAGTTACCTCAATCACAAACGGTTCGCCTTTGGCGTTGCGCAACACACCATCGCGGTTATGCCAACCGGCCTGGCCAAGTAATTCCAGCGCCTTGGTCAGGCTTTGGCGGATACTGCCGGGTGGTTTGGTATTGGGCTGTTCCAGCATGGGGCCGAACACCTCTGCCGGCAACTGTGCACGGTAAGGTTCCAGAATCGCCAACTCTTCCGCGCTAGGCACGCCCTTGGCCGCCAAGGGGCTATAGGCAAAATAACTATTCACACGCTTGAATTCATTATCAAAAATTTTCTGGTTCATGAACTCAAAATCCATGGCGTAATTCAAGGCCAGCCGCACGCGCGGGTCCTGGAACTTTTCACGGCGCAGATTCACAATCCAGCCATTCATGGCAACCGGGTTCTGGTGCGGCACCAGTTCTTTGACCAGTTCGCCTTCATCAAAGCGTTTACCAATATACTGGCAGCACCAATAGCGCATCTTGTTTTCACTCAGGAAGTCAAAATCCCCGGCGCGCAAGGCAGCCACCATGGTGTCAGTGTCTTTATAGATGCGGTAAATGACACGTTCAAAGTTATAGCTGCCAACGCGTGCAGGCACCTGCCCCCCCCAGTAGGCAGGATTGCGTTTATACGTCACGCCCTGACCACTGACGGCACGCTCGATTAAATAGGGGCCGGAAGCGACGGGAATTTCCAGGCCGATCTTGTTAAATGGCACACGGCTACCATCCGCTTTCAACCCCCACTTGGGTGAGAAAATTGGCAGGCTGCCGGCGACAAATGACAGGTCCCGGCCTTTGCGCTTGAATTCAAAATGCACGGTTTGTGCATCAATCACTGTCAGTGACTTGATCTCGGCAAAATAGGCTTTAAAGCGTGGATTGCCTTCTTTATTGGTCAAGGTATCAAACGAATATTTGACCTCTTTGGCCGTGACCGGGTCACCGTTGGAGAACTTGGCAGACGGATTGATATGAAACGTCACGGCACTGAAATCCGGCGCCAGCTTGATGTCGTCGGCCAGCAAGCCATATTGCGTATTGATCTCATCCAGGCTGTATACCGTCAGTGTTTCAAACATCTGTTCAATCAGGCCGGGGGCGGGCTTGCCTTTAAGGCTGAATGGATTGAATTTATCAAAGCCGCTGTTCTGGCTGATCACGGCAAAACGAATCTGGCCGCCTTTAGGGGCGTCAGGATTGACATAGTCAAAATGTTTGAAATCGGCTGGATATTTTGGCTCGCCAAACTGGGCCACGGCGTGCGCAGACAAAGCACTATCCATAGGCAGCATAACCCCTGTCACAAAAGACAACGCCATCAGCAAGGCCCAGGGCAATAAAGAGTGATTGGATCGAATATGCATATTGTTTTTATCTTGATTAAAGCGAGGCTTGCACCAGTGACTGTGTATAAGGATGCTGTGGCGTGTGTATGATTTTCTCGGTATCGCCGGACTCAATGATTTCGCCATCCTTGAGCACATACACGCGGTGCGCGAGCGCCTGGATCACGGCCAGGTCATGGCTGATGAGCAAATAACTCAGCCCAAACTTCTTCTGCAGGCTCACCAGCAATTCCAGCACCTGTTTCTGGATCGACACATCCAGCGCTGAAGTCGGCTCATCGAGAATGACGACTTTGGGCGACAGCACAAATGCGCGCGCAATCGCGATACGCTGGCGCTGGCCGCCAGAAAACTCATGTGGGTAAGAATCCAGTACCTGTGCACTGAGGCCCACTTCGGACAGCACCTGCACAATGCGTGTGTAACGCTCTTCGGCAGTCAGCGCTGGGAAATGCAACTCCAGCCCCTCGCCGACAATCTGGCGGACGGTCTGCCGCGGTGACAATGAGCCAAACGGATCCTGGAATACCACTTGCAACCTGGCGCGCATTTCGCGCTGCAAACGCTTGCTCAGTTGATACAGCGGTGCGCCATCAACTTCGATGGTGCCCGACTTGACCTTGATCAGGTTGAGCACAGCCTGCGCCAGTGTCGATTTGCCTGAACCGGACTCACCAACGATGCCTACAGTTTCACCTTCACGCAGCGTCACATCTGCGCCATGCAAGGCAGTAAAACTGTGTGATTGCAACAAACCACGCCAACCTTTGCGGGGCAAGGGGTACTCCACGCGCAGTTTGCGTGCCTCCAACAAGGTTTTAGCATCACTGGCCACGGGTAACACATTACGTTCAGGGATGCTGTTGATCAGCTTAATGGTGTAAGGATGTTGCGGCTGCGCAAACAAGGTTTGCGTATCGGCGGTTTCCACCAGGCGGCCACGCTCCATCACCGCCACCCTGTGCGCAAATTTACGCACCAGGTTGAGGTCATGCGTAATCAGCAGAATCGCCATCGCCTGCTCGCCATTCTCACGTACGTCCTCTTCCTGAATATCAATCAGTAATTTGACGATGCGTGCGCGGATGGTCATATCCAGTGCGGTGGTCGGCTCGTCGGCAATCAGCAGTTTGGGTTTGCAAGACAAGGCCATGGCGATCATGGCGCGTTGGCGCTGGCCGCCCGATAACTGGTGCGGATAACTGTTGATGTTTTTTTCCGACTGGCGGATGCCGGTGCGTGTGAGCAATTCCAGCGTTTTCTGCGTTGCTTCAGCACGTGACAAGGCCTGATGCGCAACGATGGTTTCCACAATCTGTTCGCCAATGGTGAACAACGGATTGAGCGCCGTCATCGGTTCCTGGAAAATCATGGCAATATCGGCGCCACGTACACGCTGGATGTCACGCGCGGATTTTTGCAGCAGGTTTTCGCCGTTAAACACGATCTTGCCGCTCAACTGCGCCGCTTCGACCAGCTTTAAAATCGAGAGTGCCGTCACGGTTTTACCCGAGCCAGACTCACCTACCAATGCGAGCCGCTCGCCGCCTTGTATGCTCAGGTTCAGTTGTTCAACCACGGTTTTCTGGTCAAAACGGGCCGAGAAATTCTCTATGGATAATAATGGCTGTGTCATTACAACGCCCCACCTTGTCTGGCATCAGAAATGCGGGTATCCAGCGCATTACGTAGCGCCTCGCCGGTAAAAGTCAGTAACAGCAAGGTCAGTACCAGCACACTAAAAGAAGACAATGCAATCCACCAGGCGTCGAGGTTTTCCTTGCCTTGTAGCAGCAGCTGCCCCAGGCTGGGCGCCGGTGCGGTCACGCCCAGGCCAAGAAAATCCAGGCTGGCCAGCGCCATAATGGCGGCGCTCATACGAAACGGTAAAAAGGTGATCACCGGTGTCAGGCTGTTAGGCAGAATATGGCGCCAGATAATCTGTGTGTTGGATAAGCCCAGCGCCCTGGCAGACTTCACATACTCAAGCTGGCGATTACGCAAAAACTCGGCGCGCACATAATCAGACAAAGTGATCCAGCCGAACAGCGACAACAATCCAAACAGCAACAGCAAGCTGTGATCAAAAATCGAGGCAAAAATAATCAGCAGATACAGCTCTGGCATGGAGCCCCAGATATCAATCAGGCGCTGTATCACCAAGTCGGTCTTGCCAGCAAAATAGCCTTGCACGGCACCAAAAAAGATCCCCAGCACAACACCCACCGCAGTCAGGCCTAGCGCAAACGTGACTGAGACGCGGAAGCCATAAATAAGCCTGGCCAGGATGTCATAACCGGCAATATCGGTACCTAGCAGGTTTTCATCATCCGGCTTGCCAGGATAATGCTCGGCCTTGGAAAAATAGTTGAGCGTGTCGTAGTAATAAGGGTTGAGCGGGTAAATAGCAAAATTGCCCGCTTTGCTCAGTTGCGCCTTGATAAACGGGTCATGGTAGTCGGCCTTAATAGGTAAATTGCCGCCGAAGACAGATTCCGGATACTCATTGAGCAAAGGGAAATACCATTGCTGCTCATAATGCACCACCAGCGGACGGTCATTGGAGATCACCTCCCCGGCCAGGCTGAGCACATACAGTGCCACAAATACAATCAGGCTCCAGTATCCCAGGCGATTGCGTTTGAAACGCTGCCAATTACGACGGGCAGGAGAAAGATGGGGAATAACTTGACTCATGATGACTCCGGCCTTACGAATCTTGACGATCAAACTTGATGCGGGGATCCACCAATACGTAAGCAAAATCGCCCAGCAACTTGATGAACAATCCCACCAAGGTAAACAGATATAGCGTGCCCAGTACCACCGGGTAATCACGGCTATTGATGGATTCAAATGAAAGCAGGCCCAGGCCATCCAGCGAGAACAACGTCTCAATCAGCAGGCTGCCGGTAAAAAAAGCCATGATGAACGTAGCAGGGAAGCCCGTGATCAAGGGCAGTAAAGCATTTCTGAACACATGCTTCCACAACACCTGGCGCTCGGACAAACCTTTAGCGCGTGCGGTCAGCACATACTGGCGGCGGATTTCTTCAAGAAAGGTGTTTTTCGTCAGCAGTGTTTTGAACGCAAACGTGCTGACGACGGAAGCCGTCACCGGCAAAGTGATATGCCACAAGTAATCGGTGGTTTTGGCCAACGGGCCGAGTTCCGCCCAGTTATCCGAAGTTAAACCACGCAGCGGAAACACGTCCCAGAACGACCCCCCGCCAAACAGTACAATCAACAGCACGCCTAATACAAAACCAGGGATAGCATAACCAAACAGCACCAGGAAACTGGTGATAAAGTCAAAACTGCTCCCAGCCCTGACCGCTTTGGCGACGCCTAATGGCACGGCAATCAGGTAGGTCAGCGTAAACGTCCAGATGCCCAGTGCCACTGAAACACCTAATTTATCCTTAATCAGATCCCAGACACTCTGATTACGGAAATAACTCTCACCCAGGTCAAAGCGGGCATAATTCACCAGCATCTGCCAGTAACGTTCCAGCACAGGCTTATCAAACCCATACAAAGCAGTGAGTTGTTCAACCTGCTGCGTATCAATGCCCTGCCTGCCACTGTAACTCCAGCCACCTGTGCTGGCAGAACCATCAGCACCTGAGTGTGTGTCTTGTGCATTGATTTGCGCAATGGCACTATCGACCGGGCCACCGGGCACAAACTGGGTCACCAGAAAAGTGAGTGTCATCACCCCGATCAGGGTGGGGATCATCATCAGCAAACGTTTTAACAGGTAATGCCACATATTATTTTCTAAGAGATCAAGGTTGATGACTACATCAGATCGATGAGGTATTGCAGTTTCCGTACCAACTGTTGATTTCTTTCTCAGGCGACAACTAAATTAAACTTATTTATTTAAAATCAAAAGGTTAAAGACATCTAAAGATAAGAGCACAAGAGAAGTGGAACAGGACGTGTGATGCGCTGCCAACAGCTGCGGATGGCAGCTGTTGCAGGAAATACATTTAAAGAAACACTGAATCAGTGATTAGGCGTGGTAAACCAGATGCGGCGGATCAGGCCATCTTTTTGCACGAACTGGTGCCAGACAAACGCGGCCAGGTGCAGGCTCAACAATCCAGCCAGCACATAGGCCGTCACACCATGCCAGCCCATGATCTGGTGCGCCAGATCCTTATCGACTGGAAACAGTGGCTCCCAGTGAAATACAAACAGGTTAAAACCGTGATTGAATGCACTGGCAAGCAACCCTACGCCAGGCACAATCAGGATCAGCGCATAAATAACAATATGGGCGTAATGCGCCAATTGCACCTGCCAGCGGCTACCGGGCACATGCTCTGGCACAGCATGCGTGAGCCGCCAGTAAATCCTGAACAGCACCAGCGCAAACACAATGAGCCCGAATGATTTGTGATAGTTGTAAATCAGTTTGCGTAACGGGGTTTTAGGCAGCTCTGGCATAAAAAAGCCAACCACGAGCAGGCCGATAATCAATACGGCAACTAGCCAATGCAACACAATGGCAGTGTTGTTATATCGTTTGGGAACGAGTGTATGCATATAACCCCTTATTTTGTATGCGGATTGTGTGGCCGGTTCAAGCTCAGGTTTTCGCGATAGGTTTTGCCTTCATACTCCTTGCGGAAGATGCCACGGCGTTGCAACTCTGGCACCACCAGACGCGTAAAATCTTCCAGGCCTTTGATTGAATATGGCGGCACCACATTAAAGCCATCGGCCCCTTTTTCGACAAACCATTGCTCTATGGTGTCTGCCACGGTTTTAACCGAGCCGATGGCTTGCAAATGGCCACGCGCCACGCGGAATTTCAGCACCAGTTGACGAATCGTCAGGTTCTCACGCCTGGCTAATTCGAGTTGCTGCTGGAAACGGCCACGGCCATTTTCACCTGGGTCATAAGGTAAATCTGGCAATGGGCCATCGAGTGGATATTGAGATAAATCCTGGCCGCCGAATTCGAGGTCAGAGAAATCAACCAGTGCCTGCAACTCACCATATTTGTCTTGCGCCTCCTGGTCAGTTTCAGCGACGACAACATTCAGGCCAGGCGTAATTTTGAGCTGGTCTTCAGCGCGGCCATATTTGGCCATGCGTGATTTCACGTCAGCATAATAGGCCTTGGCGACTTCCAAAGAGGTCGCAGAGCTATAGGTCATCTCCGCTTCGCGTGCTGCAAACTCACGGCCAGTGTCAGAATTACCTGCTTGCACAAATACCGGGTAGCCTTGAATCGGTCGTGGGAAATCCAGCAGGCCTTCTGACTTGAAATACTGGCCGTTAAAATTGACCGGATGGCCCGAAGCCGGATCATAAAATTGCCCGCTCTGGCGGTTAGGGTGGTCAAAGGCATCGTCGTCCCAGCTATCCCACAAGGCCTTGGTTAACTGGATAAACTCACTGGCGCGCGCATAGCGCTCCTCATGGGTAATCGGTGCTTCTATGCCAAAGTTTTTGGCCGTGACCGGGTTCAATGACGATACCACGTTCCAGCCCGCACGGCCACCGCTCAGGTGATCAAGCGAAGTAAACTGGCGCGCGACATTGTAGGGGTCAGAGAAGTTAGTATTCACTGTCGCAACCAACCCGATATTTTTGGTGTGTGCGGCAATCGCGGATAACAAGGTGAATGGCTCGAAGTGAAAGTTGTTCGGGTTTTTGACTGCCTGTTTGTCTATCAAGCCCGAGCGACCAATAAAGTCAGCCACAAAAAAAGTATCAAACTTGGCGGCCTCGGCGATCTGGGCTGCGCGTATCCACCACTGCAAATCCGGACGGCCATTCTCGGTCCAGGTCGGGTGCAACCAGCCTGCCGGATGGTGCCCATAACGCAGTAAAAATACATTTAAAACCAGTTGTCTGTTTTTGGGTTGACTCACGATTGTGCGCTTTCAATAAAAAGTCGGGCGCAAGCTGACCTTGCTCCCGACTCACAGGTGAATGAAGTTAAGCTGCTTTTTGCTTGAGCAGATCGGCAATAAAACGACCTGAATATTGCTTGGCTTTCTCTACCAGGCCGGTGCGCTTCCACTGCACCTCAAGTGCGCCTGGGGTGTACTCTTTGGCACCACCAATTTGCTCGGCCAGTGACTGGAAGCGTGCAGCTTCTTCAATCAGCAGAACCAATTGCGAAGTACCGATAATGCCTTTGCCCCAGATATTGGCGCCGCCGTTGGATTCCAGCAAAGCAGGGGGGGGTGCCAGCTCAGGATGTTGATCCAGGCGCTCGGAAATAATCGACAACACGCTGCGTGTGCGGTCGAGGTGGTTAGGAATCTCACGTGCCAGCAAATAACGTTGCGCGGCGACATACAAAATCGGGAAGTTGATTTGTGCCAGTGACCATGCGGCCAGGTAAGGCGTGTGTGCGTGAATCACAGTGTCGGCATCAATGCGCGACTCGTGCAGGATATGATCTTTCTTTTCAGAGAACGTATCAATGCTCACGACCGGATCACGCGAACGCTCCCATGGCCATGGAAAGCGGATATTCAGCAACTTATCCTGGCCAGGAATTTTGTGCGTGATATGGTAAGTCCAGGTCGCCGACAAGGTACCGGTTTCTTTCAGAAAGTTGAACGAATGCAAAGCGTCAGCCTTGGCCTGTTCTACATATTTAATTAAATCTGCTTCTGTGACGATGTCGCTCATGGTTTAGTCTCCTGTTTTAGATGGTTTTGCCGACTATCCCGCTGCAAACAACATGCCAACGCAGGTATCGCGCTATCGAACCAGGGCAGCGATGCTGTAGGTCATTGATTTTTAATCATTAGATGATCACCTTAGCTGCCAGATCTAAAAACTTTCACCACGCCACAATCAACATCATTCTGTTTGCCAGGCAACAGAATGGCCATATTTTGTTGCTGATACAACAAATCCGCCAGTCACCTCACAACACGATGTAATGACATATTTCACCACCGTTTATCGCCGCGAAAAAACACCTCTGGCGACATAAGAAAACAGAGCACTGACAGGCACGAGAAGTGTTCCATCAGCAACATTCGCGACCACAATTGTTTGACTGGATTGTTGCTAACAAAACAATTGCCACGTTTGTCCACCATGCATAAAAAAACAATTTTCCTTTAAAAATCATGAGACTAACAACCACAAGCATGACTGGCATGATTCATGCCATTGAGGTTACAACACTTGTTTAAGTGCACTATCTCAACTCAAGGGAACATTATGAAAAGAATTAAAGACACCATCGGCGGACAACAGCCGAGCAATGTATGGAAACAAAGAACTGTCAAAGCCGCTGTATTAAGTGCTTTTGCCGGCTCGTTAGCATTGAATCCAGCCTGGGCGGCAGAAGAAGAAAAAGTAGTGGAAAGCCAAGAAGCCCAAACGTCAGAAACTGCCGAGAACAAAAAGCCTGAAGAAACCCAGGCACAAGAGTCCTCCTTGGGTAGCGTCACAGTGACAGCCAACAGACGTAAAGAAAACGCACAAAAAATCGCTACGCCGATCACCGTGCTTAAAGGCAAAGACCTGCTGGACCAGGGCGTAGGCCGCTCTGCACAAGAGGTCTTTAACTATGTACCTAACGCCACTGCTGTTGGCCAGCAACATGGCCGTCCACGCTGGTGGATCCGCGGTATTGGTGCAGGCCAGCAACAGCTCGATCTTGCCAGCCCGATTGGTTTTTACCAGGACGAAGTATATATCAGCAATGCCTCTGCGACTGGCTTCCCGCTGTTTGACCTGGAGCGCGTAGAGGTACTGCGCGGCCCGCAAGGCACCAAATACGGCAAGAATACGACAGGCGGTGCAGTGAATATCATCTCGCAAAAACCTTCATTGAAAGAAGGCAAAAACGACGACTATATCAAGGCCGATTACGGTACATTTAACGATAAAGTACTGCAAGGTGGTTTTAATGTGCCGTTGATTGAAGACCGTTTGGGCGCACGTATTTCGGTCTACCAGGAAGATATTGATGGCCGTTTTAATAATATTTTTAACGGCACCAAAGATGGTGGCCTGCAAGACGGTGCGATTCGCGGCCAATTATTGGGCAAGATTTCTGACGATGCCGAAGCCTTGTTGAATGTGCATTACCGCAAATACAAAACGGATGGCACCATTCTCAACACCAACAGTTATGCCGCGAATGGCGTATTACGTGGTGGCTATGCACCAAGCACCGGTTATAACGATGTCAGCACTAACGCAGACAACTGGAGCAACACCTCACAAACGGGTGCCAGCCTGAACTTCAAATGGAATGTAGGCAAATTGGCACTCACCTCCATTACCGGGTTTGAAGGCTATAAAAACGAATCCTTAAGCGATAACGACAACACACCGCTGGAGCTTTCCCGCCAACATGTGGACAGTGAAACACGCCAGGTATCGCAAGAGTTCCGCATCACCTCACCACGCGAAGACCAATGGAACTGGCTGGCTGGCGTACATCTGTTTAGAGAAAATATTGATAGCGCGACACAAACCGGTAAACTGCCAGCCGCTCAGGTTGCAAACGCCAGTACGGCAGGCTCAGGTGCCAGCGTTACCTACAATGACAGCGTTCTCAAGCATGAAACGACCAGCTTTTCATTGTTTGGTAACACCACATACAACTGGACAGAAGATTTCGCCACATCTGCCGGCTTAAGCTGGAGTCGCGAGCGTAAAGAATATGATTTAAATCGTAGAGGCTCGACTGGCGTTGGTTCATACAGTAGCCTCGGCCGCTGGTGGGAATCATATACGGGGGCATTCTCTCCAGCAGGGACACTCACCTCCGGCACCTTCAGTGTCAGCGACTCAGCCACCTGGGATCGCTGGAGTTACGACTTTACACCGGAACTCAAGCTGAGCCCGACAGACCGCGTATTCTTTAAGTATGCGCACGGCATCAAGTCTGGTGGTTTTAACACGGCAGCAACCAATCTGGCGGCGGTGAATCAGGTCAAACCAGAACAACTGGACTCTTACGAGTTAGGTTATAAATCCGAATGGCTGGCAGGCCGCCTGAATTTCAATGCCACTGCGTTCTACTACGACTATCAAGATGTTCAGGTGAACGTAGTAGGCTTTAACGCATTAGCGGGCGCAACCGTCTCTTACTTGCAAAATGTGAACAAGGCCAAGACATACGGTTTGGAACTGGAATTACAAGCACTGCCAACCAACGACTGGTTTATTAATGGCAGCGTCGGCCTATTAAGCACAAAATATGAAGATGCCGAAATTCTCAATAATGGTGGCAACTTTAATGGCAACCGCCTGGTACGTGCACCTAACGTCACCGCCAACCTGCTAACGACCTACACCTTCCATGTCGACAACGGTGCAAAAGTGGTGGTCGGTGGCGATGCACGCTTCCTGTCCAAACAATACTACTTTGTGACACCACAGGGCGTGGACTCCAATGGCGTCTATCGTTCTGCGCTGGAACAAGGGGCTTTCACCATTGTGAATGCACGTATTTCATATGTGACACCGGGTAACAAATATACGGTGACCGCCTATGCCAACAACCTGTTCGACAAGCACTATCTGCAACACTCTACCCCTTCATATAGTGCGGCACAGGGCGTTTTTGGCGACAACCTCTATCAAGGTGCAGTGAGAACCGTTGGTGTTTCTTTCGCAGCCGCGTTTTAAACATTGGTAGCACCTTTGTCAGCGCCAGGGCACTTCGTGTGTTCTGGCGTTTTTTGATTGATATTCCACAAAGGAGGACTGCTTGAAGTCCTATATCGAGACACAGGAAAACGGTTTTCAGGCGCCATTGGCGCGTGCATCCTTTTTTCAATTCAAACAACCCTTGCTGCGCTGCCTGGCTTTGTACGCCTACATGCCGTGGCAATTCAGCTTCACCGCCCTGCTGTTTATCCTGGTCAATGCGGGCATGGCATGGCAACTCTGGCTGGTCGGCCAGATTGTGCAGTCCATCCATCTCGGCGAATTCGTCACGCGCAATGCCCAGGGCCTGCTGGACTTTTCCCATGCCCGTCACTGGCTGACGTTATTGATTGGTGTGGCGGTTGGCCGCGCGGTCTTGCAATATGTGGGCGGCGTGATGTCACTGATCATTGGCCAGGAGCTGCTATACATCCTGCGCGAACGCATTTTGCACCAAGTACAACGGTTAGACCTGGCCTATCACTGGCAACATGGCATTGGTGAAATCGTGACGCGCACCACACGCGATGCCGACAAAGTGCGTGATGCCCTGATTAACTTCTGGCGACAGGTATTCGAAGCTAGCATCTGGGTACTGATCTCTGTGACTGTCCTCAGTGTTTATCACCCATTGATCGGCCTGGGCACACTATTACTGGTGGTGGCTGGCATGTGGTTGTTCGTCAAGCACACCAACACCCTGGTGATTCTCGACCGCGAAGTCGGCAATGCCTACGACCAGGTCAATCAGGAGCTCAGTGAGGGCGTCAATGGCATCCGTGTGATTAAGGCGTTCGGGCTGGAATCTCCCCGTACCAAACACTTTGCCAGCCTGGTCGACACCTTTGTCAGCCATGCGCATACCGCACTGGCATTTGCCGCCAAAAAAATTCCTTTACCGCAGATTGTGATTGGTTTCAGCCAGGTATGGATTCTGGCTTTTGGCGCATACCTGGTCAGCCAAGGGGCTTTGAATATTGGTCAATTGGTGGCCGCCTTGCTGATCGCCAATGCCCTGGTGTTCCGCGTCGAAGGCATAGGCCGCGTGATGCAGGTGTTTGCTGACGCCCGCTCATCGGCCACCCGCATCTGGGAGCTGCTGGATGAAGAACCACGTATCCTATCTGGCCCCCACACACTGGCGACGCAGGCGCTAGGCTTCCGTTTAAGCAATGTCACCACGCAGGCGCCCAACAGTGACCAGGCGATTTTGCATCATTGCAGCCTGGAGGTCAGCCCAGGCGAAACCGTGGCCATTGTCGGCGCCACCGGTGCCGGTAAAAGCTCACTGGCCGGATTATTGCCGCGACTGCTGGATGCCAAGCACGGCAGTGTAGAGGTCGGCTCGGCCTGGGCAGGTTGGCATGACGTGAAAACCTTACAACTGCAACAGCTGCGTAAATCTGTGCATGTCGTGCCGCAAGAGAGTTTCTTGTTCTCTGACACGCTGGCGGCCAACTTACGCCTGGCTAAACCGGATGCGACCGATGAAGAGTTGTTGCAAGCGTTGCATCTGGCCGCTGCCGATGGGGTGCTAGAAAAACTCAGCGATGGCCTGCACACCAAAATCGGTGATCGTGGCATCACACTGTCTGGCGGTCAACGCCAGCGCATCAGCCTGGCACGCGCCTTTTTATCGGCGCCATCAATACTGGTCCTGGATGACTCAACCAGCGCACTGGATGCGATTACCGAGCGCAAAGTGCTAGACAACATCCGCAACCTGCGCCACAGCACAGGCAAAAATATCACCGTGCTGATTATTGCCAGCAAGCTATCGACTATTTTACTGGCAGATCGTGTCGCCATGCTGGCAGAAGGACGCATTATCGCCGAAGGTACACATGAAGACCTGATACAAACACATGTCGCTTACCGCGACTTAGTTGGAGTGCAACATGGCTGAAAAATTAAGACAAGAGCGTGCCCTCAATGACATTGAACTGGAACAGGCGCTGGCAAAAAAAAGCCTGGACCGCAATATGTTCTGGCGCCTGCTGCCATTACTGAAACAGGTTTCAGGTAAAGTCACCGCCGTGATTTTGCTCGAGGCCTTGCTGGTAGGCGTGATTTTCATCCGCCCCTGGTTTTTACGCGAGGTGATTGACCACGGTTTCATTCAATCGGCGCAAGGCATCGTCCTCAATACACCATTGCTAGTGTGGATGAGCATAGGCATGGGCCTCAGCTGGATCGTGCGTTTTGGCGTTTCCGGCTTGTCGCAATACCAGTCCGGCAGCGCGGCTGTGCATATCCTCAACAGTTTGCGCGTGCAGGTGTTCGCACACTTGCAACAACTGAGCATGCGCTACTTCGACCAGACCAAAGCCGGGCGCATTATCTCGCGTGCTGATCGTGATATTGATGCACTGGAGCCGCTACTGATTCAAGGGCCGCCAGAACTGCTGTCAGCATTGTTGCGCTTTGTCGTCGCCAGCGTCGCCTTGTGGGTGATTTCACCTAAGTTGCTATTGGCCCTGGCCAGCATTGTGCCCGTGCTGTTTGCCGCCACCTGGTTATTCAAGCGTATTTCGGAAAAAAACTGGGCCAAAGTGGCCGAAGCCAGGGCGCGCTTCACGACCCATCTGGTAGAAACCGTGTCTGGCGTACGCATTATCAAGCAAACCGTGATTGAGGATGATAACGCCACCCGCTACCGCGCGTTGTTGCACGACTTCAATACCATTTTGATCAAAGGCAACCTTAAGTCCAGCTGGTTTTTACCGCTGACACAAGTGCTGAGCACCGTGGGCATGGCGTTTCTGCTGGCCACCGGCAGCCTGGGCATTGTCGAACACGAGATGACGGTTGGACAAATTGCACAGAGCCTGTTTTACGTACAACTGTTTCTAGGCCCATTACAAGAATTGAATGACCTGTTTGAACGTTATTCTACGGGCGCATCTTCAGCGCAACGTATTTTTCTGTTGCTGGATACCGAGCCGGAAATTGTCGATCCGGCAACTCCACAACTACCTGCAGCACGTGGCCATGTTGCTTTTAACCATGTGCATTTCAAATACAATCCGCAGGCACCTAACTACGTGATTCAGGGCCTGAACCTGGACATCCCGGCCGGGCAAGTACTGGCCATTGTTGGCCCGACCGGCCACGGCAAGAGCACCATCGTGCAACTGCTGACGCGCTTTTATGAAGTGAATGCAGGCGAAGTACTGGTCGACGGTGTCAATGTCAAAGACTATGCGCAAACCAGCCTGCGGCGCAAGGTCGGCCTGGTGTTGCAGGATAATGTCCTGTTCAGCGGCACCGTGCTGGAGAATTTACGCCTGGCCGCGCCCGAGGCCAGTGATGCGGAACTGATACACGCGGTGAAAGAGCTAGGTGCTGACGAGATTCTGGAACGCCTGCCACAAAGCTATGCCACGCAAGTCGGGCCATTGGGTGCATTCCTCAGTCATGGCCAGCGGCAACTGGTGTGCATAGTCAGGGCCTACCTGGCCAACCCGGCCATCCTGGTGCTGGACGAAGCCACGTCAGCTGTCGACCTGCAAACAGAACGCAAAATCCAGACTGCTTTCAGGCGCTTATGCGAGGGCCGCACGGCCATCATCATCGCGCACCGTTTATCAACCATCCGTGATGCCGATGCCATCGCCGTGATTCGCGATGGACAGGTGGTAGAAAAAGGTTCGCATGGCCAGCTGATTGCACTGGACGGTCATTATTCAGGACTATACAAAGCCTACCAACAAGCCTCAGAAGCCACCCTGGCCGCTTGATGCTGTCAAACCAACAGTTAGCCGGGAGCGGATGTTGCACAGGCAACAAAGTGTCCGTTCCCGCGCAACACAAAAACCATTATCTCATTGATTATTAATAGAATTACCTGCTGGCACGCTTCCTGCAATTGATTGAGTTCCCAAGTCGTATTCACTCACAATCAGGAGACAAGCATGTCCGCAGATAACAAAATTGATAGCATTTGGTACACCCGCTGCCCGGTGCCCACCCCACTTGGCCTCGCCGCACGCGAAGGCTGGATCAGCAGCGAATTTGTGCAAGATGGCATCGCCATCAATACCTTGCAGGAAACCCAGGATCCAGAGTTGCTGGAGTCACACTACGACCACCGCTTGCCGCACTCTTTCCGCCAGGGCGGCAATGTACCAGCCATCTGGGCCAAAGCCAGGGGCACAGATACTAAAGTCATCGGCCTCAACTGGGTAGACGAAGCACAACTGATCGTCACGTTGCCAAACTCAGGTATTAGCAAACCAGAAGACCTCAAAGGCAAACGTATCGCCTTGCCTAAAAATGACATCAGCATCGACCACCAGCGCGCCAGCGCTTTGCGTGGCATTGTCGTGACGCTGGAAGTCGCCGGTTTGACGCCAAAAGACGTAGAGCTGGTCGATATTGCCGTGCCAAAACAAGCGCCAACAATAGGCTGGTCATCTGGCACACGCGTGGCTTACGCGCCAGAATATGAAGCCTTAAAAAGTGGCGAAGTCGATGCTATCTATGTCAAAGGCGCGCGCGGCTACGAAAGCGTAGACAAGCATGGTGTGACCATCATTTACGATGTGCGTAACCATCCGGACCCGAAAGTCAGAGCCAACAACAGCGCCCCACGCCCGATCACAGTGGATGCCGCCTTGTTGCGCGACCGCCCTGACCTGGTCGTCCGTTTTTTGAGCCGTGTAGTTGATGTGGCTGAATGGGCTGCCAAACACGAAGCCGACACCGTGGCTTATATCGCCAAAGAGTCAGGCTCTACCGATGAATGGGTACGCAAGGCTTATGGCAATGATGTACACCTGCACCAAGGTACCAACCTGGATGCTGAAGCAATTGCTGCGCTGGAAGGCTACAAAAACTTCCTGCTGGAATGGGGCTTCCTCAAGGGTGACTTCGATGTTAACGCCTGGATCGACCCGGCACCATTGGCAGAAGTGTTCCGCCTGAAGAAAAAAGCCGCTTAATGCATTAGTGCATGGCAACAGGTATTGCCAGATGGCAGTACCTGTTGCGCCCCCCAATAATTGACATAACACATGATTGCCGAGATTCCCAGCCCCATTGACTTAAAACAAACCGCCGATGCCGAGGAATGGGCACGCACGGCCTTCATCAAACGCCCGGCGCGGACCGAATTTATTGAAACATTCGCGTGCATTGCGACACAACTGGCAACACAAAAAAACATACGTATCCTGGAGTTAGGCTCCGGCCCAGGTTTTCTGGCCGAGCATCTGTTACACACCTTTCCACAGTGCCAATATATCGCGCTGGATTTTTCTCCAGCCATGCACACATTAGCCAGGCAGCGACTGGGCTCAACAAATAAAACAATCCAGTTTTTAGAACGGGATTTTCTTGACCCGAACTGGGTACAAGGCCTAGGCCAATTCGACCTGATCGTGACCATGCAAGCCGTGCATGAACTGCGCCATAAGTCGCGCGCCAGCACCCTGCACACTCAAGCCAAAAGGCTGCTCAACCCGCATGGCAATTACCTATTCTGCGATCATCATACGGATACAGGCGGTATGAACAACACCGAGCTATACATGTCCATCCTGGAACAACAATCATCTTTGGCAGAAGCTGGCTTTAACCATATAGAACTGATTCTGGAGAAAGCAGGCATGGCACTGCACCGTGCTCACTGTCATTAAGGCTGCGAGTTGATGCCAACACCAGCCCTCACAACCGAACAACCATATCAAGCAAAAGGAGTTTTATCATGACCCTCAGACTAGGTGACATCGCCCCGGACTTTACACAGCAATCCAGCCAGGGCCCGATTTCTTTCCACGAATGGCTGGGCGACAGTTGGGCCATCCTGTTTTCACATCCGGCTGACTACACGCCCGTGTGCACCACCGAGCTCGGTGCCACCGCCAAGCTTGCTGAAGCGTTTAAAAAGCGTAATGTCAAAGCCATTGCCCTTTCGGTAGACCCGGTTGAATCACATCATGGCTGGATCAAGGACATCAATGAAACACAATCCACGGATGTGCAGTTCCCCATCATTGCCGACGCCGACCGCAAGGTTTCGACCTTGTATGACCTGATCCACCCCAATGCCAGCACCACGGCCACCGTGCGATCTGTATTTATCATCGACCCGCACAAAAAAATCCGCCTGACGCTGACTTACCCGGCCAGCACCGGGCGTAACTTTAACGAGCTATTACGCGTCATCGACTCATTGCAACTGACTGAATACCACAGCGTCGCCACCCCGGCCAACTGGGAAGACGGCCAGGATGTCGTGATTTTGCCGTCGATCACCGACCCTGTGGTGCTTGAAACCAAATTCCCCAAAGGCTACAAAACCGTCAAGCCCTACTTACGCCTGACACCACAACCGAATAAATAAGCGGTAGATACAACGGGCCGGTGTTACCTCCGGCCCTCCCCACCCACACGTATTGCCGAGAACCTATTCATGACACGATTAACACCATTATTGATCGCCGTTTTATGCTTACTCAGCCTACCAGTGCAAGCAGCCGATGCAGTGAACGTCGATACCCCACGTGGCGCACCAATCAGTGTGGTTGTGAATTTCCCTGAAGGGAAAGGCCCTTTTCAAGCAGTGATTCTGGGGCCAGGCACCGGTACCATGAAGCAAAAAATCAATGAAGTGGTGGAACGCGAACTGCTAAAGCACAACATTGCCGTGTTCCGTTTCGAGTGGGCATTCTATGTGAAAGACAAAAACGGCAAGCCCTCAGATACTGACCGCTCACCAGAGATTGAAGACTTTACGACCGTCGTCGCGCTCGCCAAAGCCGACAAACGCGTGGATCCCAACGCCATCATTGTCGGCGGAAAATCCCGCGGGACGGTCATCGCCTGGCAGATTCTGCGCAACGACCCAACGCTCAAAGGCATCTTGCAACTGACACCAGTTTGCAGCAAAGAAGGCTTTACTGCCGACCAACTACACCCAGACATTGCCAACGAGCGCAGACCCTCACTTTGGATCGCTGGCGATGCAGATTCCGCATGCAACCCGAAAACACTTTATAGCTTGCTCGCGCGCGCCGGAGGCCCTGCCAGGGCTGCGATTGTGATTGGCGATCATGGTCTGGCAACAGGACCGACCAGCCAACTGACAGCACAACTGTCTGCCGACTTCATATCAGCGGCAATCAAATAAAGAAATATATGCCATGCGCAAATTAAAAATTGTTGTGTTGTTTGGCGGCACCAGCGAAGATCGAAAAGGCTCACTACAGCATGTGTCACGCATGCAAACTCACCTCATCTCCTACTCGAACGATACCAGGTGTGATTACTTGAGCATAAATACCAAACTTCAGATCGGCAAGCTGACTGATTTTTCGTAATATGCCAGGTTGCTCCGGTAACGCCCCTTGAGCAAAAGCAACCATGCCGCAGCGTTCAGTTTGAGCGTTAATCAGCAAACGCACCTCACGACCTAATCGGATTTCTTTGCCAATCCATCGCTCTTCCACTCGTTCGGCGCCAGGCCATTGAATGACTATATTGGGACGAAACCGTCTAGCAGTAATCATCTCATCTGGGAGTGCAGCCTGTAGCCAATGCAAAGAGGCTGATGTTATGAGGTGCACAGGCCCCGCATCAAGATGTGAAATATCCGACTCTTTTGACAACATCACGTGTTGCCCCAGCGTCGCCGAGAGAGATTCATTCAGTGCAGGAGCATCCCCTCGCATCATTCCCCCCGAAGGGAAAAAAAGCTCAGGAACATCCCCAGAATAGCGGGCAGAAAATGCTAAGAGCCCATCAATTTTTCTGAATCGCCTTGTATTTTTGCCACTTCCCAACTTGCCAAAGGCATCTCGGATCGCGTACTGGCGATCACCAACAACTCCTCTAGACTCTAAACAAAGTGCCTCACACTGTTCCCCCAGCATGGATTTCACGGGATAACGCCATAACTCAGCAATAGTACTCAATTTATTTTCGCCTTGAATAAACTACGTTAGCCATCATCTAAAAAACACTAATCTGCACGCACACATAGGCCTGAAGAAAATTGAGGTCAATATCCAAACCATCAAATAGCCAACACTTTTATCATTAACACAAGGGCGTGACTTTCAAACGCTGGCTTGAAGAAATCAGTAACTAATACCAAGGTAAACGTTGATGTAATAAGCGTCAAGATCGCTGTGATCACAAATACTTTACTTTCCAGTACACGATCCTGAACGTACACAACCCCCTCCGATCGCAATTCATGAAATGGAATGAGGCAGAATAGACACTCACTCCCTACACAAGTTATTTTCATACCCTGAATTCAATCGGAACAGTGGCCCATCCATCAATAGGCGTATTACCTCGTTTAGCTGGTGCAAACATCCATGTCTTCACAACTTCTTGAGCCGCTTCATCAAGAATTTTTCGTCCACTTGACTGTTTTACCTCAACTGAACCGGCCTTACCATTGGCAAGCACACGAACACGTAAAATTACTCGCCCCCCCCAACCTTGACGCTGTGCAAATAAAGGATATTCAGGTGCAGGATTATTTAAATATCCTGCATAGCCAGTAGCCTCAGTCACAGGCTCTTCCTTAGGTACTGGCGGTGGCTGCACTACCGGACCTGCTGCCACAGGCTCAGTCGATGTTGTTGGTGCTGCAGCTACAGGCCCTGGTGTAGTCTGGGCCGTGGTATTTTCTTGCACGGTAATATCATCAGGGCGAATATCTTGCTGCGCAAGTTGAGTCTTTAGCGCAGGAGTTGATTTCGCTGGTTGCGGCTTATGCTCCACTTTGGAAGGGAGAGGTGGTGGTGGCTCTGTTTTCTTCTCTGGCACCACAGGCCTAACAAACTCAATCAAGACTTCCTTTTTCTTGGGAATCACAACCGGGTCATGCTGCGCATATAAGTATGCAGCAAATGCAACGACATGTGATCCGATCACAAGCAGAACAATACTGAGATTACGGCGGCTGATCCACCTACTTGGCCTATCGAATTGTTGACGAGCACTCTTCTGAAAAAAATCAAATTGCTCGCCACTGTCGGTAGCTGCCTTTGAATCAACATCTTTTACTGGATTCAGACCCTCTTCGATATTCTGCAGTGGCTCAGAAACTGGGTAATTAGTAAGATTAGACATGGTCATTTTATCTTTTCAATGAAAACACTTACTTTGATACAAGCTAAATACAGGTTGTTAGCGCATCATCACAAGGTCGCTTGGGGCTGATGCGGGATACATCGTTAAGCTGAAACACTCAACGTCTATGTCATCAAGCATCTTCAACATGCTCGATACTTCAAAAATTGAATTTTCTACTGACAGATTCAGGCAGCAAGGAATCGCTTGGATTTACAAAACAGAACTCGCAATACTTCGTTGTCTTATTTAGAAGTCCGATGCCTTGCTGTTTGAATGATTACCAGGAACTCATTAAGTAACCATCACTCCTGAAAAAAGAATGCCTAGGATGAAAATGTCACGCGGCTTTAGCGCCCAATCTCAGTAATCTCCGAATTGGTATATCCAGTGGGAGCAAAAAGAGTGGGAGCAAATGTGCAATTGCCACAACAATAAAGAACGGAATCAATGTAGGCAGCACGAACAGCGGAAATAAAATAACCGGCCCCAAGAACATGGAAATATACAGAAATTGTTCTGCGATACCTCCCGCACCCATGACATCTCCATGGGTAGACATTTTGGGGATACTGGTAAATATCCACGCAACAACGAAACTCCCAAAGAATCCCTGCGCTATTTTTGCCACGATAGCCACTGATGGACTGGTCCCAGGAAGAAATACTACAAATTCCAACGCAAGACCGATTACAGCACTCGACACCACAACCCAAGGGCCCAGCCGTTTTATATTCAAGATAAATCCAGCAAAAATCCCAGCCAATACACTAGAGAGAATGCCCACAGTAGAGATGACACCAATCGTTGTGGGAGCAACATGCAGCTTTGTAATGAAATATACCGGCACAATTGCAACCAGGCCTAATGCCAAGGTTAGTGGCGCACCTACCGCTGCAGCCAGTCTGATCAATGAAGGATCAGAATAAATGTCAAAAACTTTGGACAACGGTTTTCGCTCTGTTTTATGAACTAGGTTACCGCCTGGAAGTAATGGCGTCAGCAATAAAAGTCCGAACAAGATGTACGCATGGCCAGAAAAAACGATTCTCCAATCTACTCCAACATATGGTGAAACCGAGAAAATAGCGATGGCGCCACCTAGTGGAGATGCAACTGACCAGAACGCAAGCGCCGAGGTTCTACGTTTGCCGTCAGTCGTATGCAGAATCAACGCCAAAGCAGCTAATACAACGAGGATATAACCCAACCCCTCAAGAACCCTTAAGATTAAAAGACCTTGAAAAGTCGTGGCTAGGCTATCCAGATAACTGAATGTCCCAGCAATCACCAACCCAAGAATAATGGATCTGCGCTCACCAACATGTGCAATTGCCCAGTTCACGATAGGAGAAGCTAAAGCAGCAACCAACGCTACTGCTGAGACTACCCAACTGGCATGGGCAGGGGTCACTGAGAAAGCATGTGCAATATCACCGACCAAGACAATGGTTTTGCCGTGACAAGCGGCAATGATGACTGCAAAAGCGAGTGTTAAAGCGATAGATGGCCAACTTCCAGCACGCATTTTTATTTCCTTATTGAATAATTTTCTGATTAGTTAAGCGCGGCATTTACCACTTGCAGCTCACTGAACTCTTCATAGCCTCTGAGTCCACCTTCATAGCCAAGTCCGCTCCATTTGAACCCGCCTTTTGGTGCTCCAGGATGAATATCGCCATGTTGATTCACCCAAGCCAGTCCAACATCTAACTGGCGCACAACAGCAAGCCCACGTTGGGGATCCGCAGTCCACACAGAAGCGCCAAGGCCAAAAGGGCTTGCATTAGCCTGCCGGATAGCATCTTTTTCATCAGCGAATGGAATGATAGGGAGAACCGGACCGAACTGCTCCTCATCAACCAGAGCAACCCCTTCACCCACACCGGTGACGATGGTTGGGGGATAGAAGTAGCCCGGGCCGGCGAGTGCAGCTCCACCAGTGTGGATTTTTGCACCATGCTTTAATGCATCTGCTACAAAATATTTCAGTTTCTCGAATTGGATAGCATTGGTGATAGGTCCAAGTTCAACACCTTTTTCAAACCCATTTCCTACCTTTGCTGCTTTGGCTCGCTCAATCAATGCTTCCAGCAATTGCGGGAAGATCCGCTCATGCACATACACACGCTTGATGGCGAAACAAATTTGCCCACTGTTCCAGAATGCTCCCCAGAAGATCTTTTCCACGATCGCTTTAGGATCGGCATCATCAAGCACAATTGCTGCGTCATTACCACCAAGCTCAAGCGTCAGCCGCTTAACATCTGATGCTGCACCTGCATAGAGCTTTTTACCGGTAGCAACACTACCTGTAAATGTGATCTTCTTTACCAAGGGATGCTGGCTTAACTGTGCCCCCACCTCACCATCTCCGGAGATGATATTCAACACACCAGCAGGGAATATTCCATTCAGGACTTCGCCCAACAGTAATGTTGATAGCGGGGTAAACTCTGATGGTTTGATCACCACTGTGTTACCCGCTTTGAGTGCTGGTGCAACCTTCAGAATGAGCAGGATAATTGGCACGTTCCAAGGTGTTATCGCAGCCACTACGCCCAATGCCCTACGCTCAATAGCAACAAATTTGTCGTTATCAGAACGTAGTGGTAAAGGTGGCGGTGCATCGAAACTCGCATAGTGCTCTAACGTAGCAGCGGCCCCAGCGACTTCACCAATCGAGAAGTGAATTGGCCGTCCTTGCTCAAGCGTGATGAGCTTTGCAATATCCTCACTGCGTTTCCGAATCGCCTCAGCCGCCAGTTTAAGCGCGACGCTTCGTGAGCTTTCGTCTTTGGTCCAGCTAGGGAATGCTTTATGTGCAGCTTGAATAGCTGCGTCTATTTGGGCGCTGCTGGCGTAAGGCGCCTGAGCAACAACTTCTTCTGTTGCAGGGTTAATCACATCGTAATAGCGATCAGAAGAAACAAGATCACCATCGATGTACAACGAATATTCAGACATATATGTTCCTTAATTTCCACTTAAGATGGAATCAGCTATTTTTTCGGCAACCATGAGTGTTGGTAGATTGGTATTGGCAGTTGGCACGACCGGCATGATTGACGCGTCAGCGATTCGAAGACCCGAAACGCCGTAGACTCTTCCATGTGAATCAACTACCGCTAGTGGATCATCTTCAGAACCGATTTTTGCCGTGCCACTTGGATGCCATACCCCGCCAATATTGACGCGAATGTAACGCTCCAATGCAGTGCTATCATTCAGAAGCTCGGATAACAAAGGCCCTCCAGATTGAGGGGCGGCAAAGCGTGATAACGTCAAAGACAGTTCATACTTGGCCAAGGATGGGTGCTTGAATAATTGATCAATTAGTCGTAATCCTGCTTTTACTCTTTCAAGGTCACGCTCATCGGAAAGAAGATTAAAGTCGACTTCAGGATAAGTCCTGGCGTCTTTATCTTTCAGTTTCAAATGACCGATCGAATCAGGTTTATTAACCCAAAAGACTGCAGACGCAAGTCCAGAGTTAGCATCTGCGCCTATATGCAGAAAAAGATCAGAAGGCGTATTTGGATCAATCCCCGATGAGATTCTGATTCCTAATTGATGACGACCAGTAGAGAACTCGTTTCTTGCTGCAGCTTTGGCTTTATCAGATAACTCAGCAACGACCCCGATAGAAGAGTGCTCCCAAAGGTTCTGTCCAACGCCATCTCGATCTGCAACAACCTCGATACCAAGTTTATTCAGGTCCTCCGCCGGCCCTATCCCAGCCCTTAAAAGAAATGCTGGGGACTGCAATGCCCCGGCAGCCAGAATCACTTCAGAAGCAAAAACTTTTTCTACCTTGCCGCCACGATCGACCGTTACACCTTTGACTGTCCCTGCATCCAATATCAGGTCTAGGGCTTGAGAGTCAGTCCATAATGTCAGATTCCTGCGTGCTCTCACATCCTGACTAAGGTAGCCACGCGCAGCAGAGAATCGTTCGTCACCTTTCAAGGTGAATGCAGGAGGGAAATAACCGTCCTCAAAATTTGCATTCTGATCATGAATATTTGTGAGACCGACACTTTGTAAAGCCTCTGTCACAGATAGCGTGAAGTCGGTCCAATGATCGGGATCTACCCGGTCAATCGGGATAGGACCATCGTCGCCATGTAGCTCATGCGAACCATAGGTTTTATCGGTTTCCGCTTTCTTAAAATAAGGCAATACACCATCCCAGCCCCATCCTTCAGCCCCAAGCGCCTCCCACTCATCATAATCCCGCGGCAATCCACGATTCGAAACGACCATATTGACGCTAGAGCCGCCGCCCAGAATCCGGCCTTGTTCGATAAACTGTAATTCACGATCAATATCAGGATGCAGAGCGGTTCTATATACGTTCAGCCCTGGCCAAAAGAATCGATCTCCAGATAGCCTTGGCAACCATGGTTGCAAACCATTATTAATCTCGGGCGGAATGCTGTCTTCAGGTGTATCAATACCTGCTTCTATCAATAGCACCGTGGTTGATGGATCTTTTGATAGTCTGTTGGCTAATACACTGCCAGCTGTGCCGCCACCAACGATCACATAATCATATGTTTGTACTGTCATCATCACTTTCCTTGTCAGGCCTGCCAGTCAGGAAAACGCTCCCAACTGACAGGTATCACCTACGTCAAATCCCCAATGTCATCAGAGATTTCACTAACTGTGTTTTCTATTCTTTTAGAATTCCAACGTCAGATTAGCGAACACACTTCGTGGTTGAAGTCTGTTATAGGTAGGGGCTGCAAAGAATGCGCTTGATGCATTAGCAGAAACAGTGCCTGCATACAGCCCTGAAAGTGCCTCTTTATCAAACAGATTATTCACGTTCAGGCTAATGGTACTTTTCTTGACGATCTTGCTACCGAGATCAAACTTGTAACCAAGATTAAGATCGACAACGGTATACCCACTCAACTTTTCTGTATTCGCCAAATCGCCATAAAAGCTACCGGTGTAGCGCGCTAGCAAATTGCTATATAAGCGACCATCGTCATATCCCACACCAAGGGATAAAAGATTCTTAGGCGTGTTGAATAGCTGATTACCTTTGGTATTTTCTTCCAGGCCTCCAGCAGCATAGTTGTCTTCCTGTTCTGCTTTTACGTATGTCCAGGAGCCACGATAGTTAAAGTTGTGTGGCAACTTACCATTCAGTGCCAACTCAAGGCCTTTAGTCGTCACGGCACCAGCATTGATATAGGACGTAGTTCCCAACGACGTGTATGAAACCTGACGATTCTTAAATTGATCGTAGAAAAGTGCAGCACTCACTAATACATCAGGCGTACTGTAGCGCCAGCCGATTTCCTGATTGAAGGTAGTTTCAGCCTTCTGATCACCACCCGTGTTGTTACCATAGATAGAAGCAACAGCCGGTACACGAATATTGGTGGTCGCGTTGTAGTAAATCTGATTATTTTGATCATACTGATAATCAAGGCTGAAACTCGGGAGGAGCTTATAGTAATCAGCCGATCGTTTGAAAGCTGACCCACTTAATACACCAGCGATGTTCTCACCTTCATACTCAGTATGCTGCCACGCAAGCGCACCTTTCGCATTCCATTGCGAAGCAAAGTTCCAAGAGTCCTGTACCCAGAGTTTTTGGGTTGTCATCCTGCTTCTCTGATCGGTGAAGAAGATCTCTTTGCCATTCACATCTCGAATGATCTTGCTTCCATCAATAGCAACAGGCTTACCATCGCTTCTTAAAGGAATCGCCGCCATTTGGTTAGTCGCATGGGTGTAATCAAACCAGGCACCAACCTGTAATACATTGGTATCAGTCAGATCAAAGTCGATCTTTTGAGATGAACCAACGCGATATTGCGTTGGGAATACTCCGCCAGCAAATGGCCTGATATCAAGAAGATCGCCGTCCCCGTTCACATCAGCATTCAGCACGGACTCGGGAATCGCTGATGCGAACACTGTTGCCGTACCGTCTGTTACTCGAACGAAGTATGGGTCGACATGTAGATGCACATTATCAGTCAGGTTGAATAACCCATTAAGGCCGTAGGTCTGAATCTTGAAGTCTGCTCGCTGTAACTTCGCACTATTGGATGTTGCCGCAGAAATATCAGCAACGCCGTTTGTTCCACCATAGGTGGAGTTAACGGCGCTTGAATAGTTTGTGTCGTATGGCTGAGAGTTATATTGAGCAAGGGTTGGGTGAAAGTAACTGTTACTTCTCATACTAAATATAGAGAAGATAGCATTGATGCTATTGTTATTTCCCCATTCGTATTGCAGGTTCCCCTCGAAACGGTTCGATTCGACGGCACCGGTGCCACTAGTCCATAAGTCAGCCGTTGTTCTGGAGGCCGATACCCAAGCAGAGAAACCATTCTTTTCGCCGAGATTCGCTCGTACAAATGAACGACGAGTATTATTACTACCGAAGCCTTGCTTGACGAGTAAACCTGCCTCTTTGGTAGGTTTGACAGTTTGAATTTCTATACTGCCGCCACTAGCCGTAAGTGTAGGTGCATTAATCGACTGACCACCGTATATGACGCTAATGGATTCGTAATTCTCTGGGTCTCCGAAGAAATCGCTGTGAGGGGTCAGGTATAGTGGGTCATTCAAAGGAATACCATTTCTGGTCACACCAATTTGATCTTGAGAAAACCCTCTAATAGATAAATTACCCTCACTGATACCTGATGTATCACCACCACTAAAATGGATGCCGGGCAAATACTTCAACGCGCCTGTGACAGCTGAATCTAGGCCGACGAACTTCTCAAGCTGGGACTTACTTAAAGTTGCCCTTGATTCTGCGATGGTTTCTTTAGGTGTATCTCCGACAAGCGGCTGAGTCTTGCCTTGAACAACGACAGCCCCCAAATCTGCCGACTCTTCACTGTTACCCTGATTGTCTTCCGCCAGAGCAACTCCCGCCCCAGAGAGAAACATGGCACCGTAGACTGCCAGTGTGAGCTTTTTAATGGCAGGTTTCTTAATAATGTTGTGAGACATTCCTTCTTCACCCTTAAAATTAATGAAAAAATCGAAACTAATGTTTTATTAATTTCTGTGGGCTTCAAATGGCAACATACATGCCTAAGCGCCCGTTAGCGCCAATTTCTATTTCATTAATAAAAGAACATCGAAGAAATTTAGAGATTGCTCAAAAACTATTTGGTAACTTTCGAAGCTATCTGCATTAGCTTGTGACGTTTTAAAAGGTTATATACTGAGGACAATGCTACTTTCCGGCCTAAGTATTCTTCTAAGGCCACCTTAATCTCAGATACTCTGATAGCCTCGCCATTCTTAGCAGCTTGGAAATATGGATGCAAAAACCTATTTTCCTGCGCTAAGGTCATATTTTCGCGGCGCCTACCACCCGATGAAGAAGCTTTCCGACTAAGTACCAGATTACCTTTCAGGAAATCCTGACGAAGTTTATAGACCCAATTGACTGATATTCCTAATAAGGAGGCGGCCTCACTTACTGTCATCCCATGAACACAGGTCAACAAAAATGCTTGTGCCTGCCTTAGTTGAGATAAATCTTTTGTTTTACGGGCAATTTGTACAGCCCTTAAAAAACTATCCTGGGATTTGTCAGAAACTTTTATCAGTTCTCGTGTTGGTTTCATACTCATGAATTGGAAAAATCACCAAAAATTGCCTCTGCAGATCTGACAAAAATGTTTGCCAGCAAACAGTAAAAGTTGCGCATCAAACATCCTGTACTTTTTTATACATGCTCACGGCCAGAAGCGATAAATAAAATATCCATCAAAATTACTGATTGCAAATTATGTACCACATAGCAATACAACACACCAACATACGGTTATATTTAGAGGTGGCATAGCGCACTAGATAGGCGGATAATTCGGACTATTGTTTTCGTAAAAATCATAAAAATGAATAGTGAATCTGCTAATGGCATCCAAGTAATCAACCGCGCCTCAACCATTCTTCGGGTATTGGCAAAAAATCCAGCCGGGCTTAGTCTTGGGAAAATCTCAGAGCTGGTTGATCTTCCCCGCTCAACAGTCCAACGAATTGTTAAAGCGTTAGAGCATGAAGGGCTGGTAGCCATGATGGATGGCGGCAGAGGATTCAAATTGGGCATGACTTTTGGCCAACTCATTCATGAGACGCAAATTGATATCATCTCTGTGATGCGCCCTCATCTGGAGCAACTATCAAAAAAGGTCAACGAGACAGTTGTCTTATCTTCTTTTTCATCGCAACAGACGAATGTAATTGATCGTATAGTCGCTGAAAGGGAGTTACGCGTAGTTGCCGCACTGGGAGCGGTACATACACTTTATACGGCAGTAGATGGCAAGCTTCTTCTTGCAAGCCTATCTGACAAAGAAGTGGTTCAGAGAATTGGAAAAAAATACCCCAAACACACAGAACATACTAAGGACTTGCAAAGCCTTCTTGAAGACTTGAAACAAACCAGGGAGACAGGATTTGCGATTGACCGCAATGAATACATTATAGGCATCAGCGCAATAGGTATAGCACTAGAAACCTTTATGGGAAATTACGTCATTGCAATCGTCACTCCAAGCTGTCGTTTTGACACTGATCTGGATAACTTTAAAACCGAGCTGCTTGCTGTAAAAGATAGAGTGTTACTCGGGCTTGGGCGCACTTTATAGATCGAATAAAAGCAAAGATAGATCCTTGATGCGACCCGTTGTATATCAATACTCTAGCCACCAAAGCGCACCATCGTTGCAAAAACTAGCCCGCAGAGGTCGTAACTATCTACGAAATACCGACTGGTTTGCCGTAAAAACCACATCATATTAGAAGCTTGAACCACTAGTCTGTAAAAGCACATAAGCCTGACAAATCGACGCCATGCCAAAAAATACCATAGATAATCCCAACGCTTTCATCACTAACAGATAGCCTCGACTTTCAAGCACTGGCCTGAAGAAAGCAGCAAGCAATGCCATAGCAAATTTTGATGCAATGAGTGTCAATATGGCAGTACTCACAAACACTGTACTTTCCAGCGCACTACCTCTGAGTATGTAAGCTCCACCAACGGTGAACCAAAACAAGTAGGGGCTCGGATTTAGCAAGTTAACCTTTACCGCTTGGAGGATTGAGCTTTCTGTTGAAAGCTTTCCTGCCAAAAGTATCTCTTTAATTGCTAGTATCTTCCTGGCTAACCAAATCAAATATACCCCGCCAACCAAACTCAACAAGGCCACAAATAGATGAATGCTTTTGAAGTTTGATAGTAAGCACAAAGCTGCAATGATAATTGGACCGTCCGTGATAAGTGGCGCTAAGCTCGCTCGAAATCCACTGAGTAGCCCTTTTGCAAGTGTTTGCTGAATAACAATAACTCCAAGCGGACCAGGCTTGAGCCCGGCAGCCAACCCAAACGAAAGTGCTGAAAAAAAGAATTCACTCATATCGTAAGCATTACCTGCCACCAATACTGGAGTCGCGCTTAGTCACGAGTGTAGGATAGGGTTGCGGGCATATTCGCCAAGTCTGTAAGTAGCGCAGGCAGCTTTAGCATATCGTCAAAACATAGATGGGCTTTGGTTGGATATAAGCGCGATTCACCATGCTTTGAGTATTGCAATACCTTAATCCCTGCGGCTGTTGCGGCCTCAACTCCAACATCACTGTCCTCTACAACCACACACTGGTGAGGCTTAAACCCCATCGCATGTGCTGCATGCAAGAATAGGTGCGGCTCTGGTTTCCAGGAGCCAACGTCATATGAACTGAAGAGGTTGTCATCAAAGTAAGAGGCGAGACCACTTACTTGTAACGCTTGGCGAATTTTAAGAAGTGGCCCGCTTGAGGCAATACATTTCGGGACATGGATAGCATTTAGCATCTCTAACACTCCAGGTATAGGTTTCAATTCCCGTGAAAAAAGATCAGCCACATGTTGGCGATAATCCGGCTCAAATGTATTTGGTAATGTGTGCCCAAGACGGTGCTCAATATCCGTCAAAATAGGCGCCAGTTTCTTGCCCCGGTAGCCCTGAATCAAAGTGTCTAACGTATCATTGAGTTGCGGTAGTAAATTGAGAAAAGCTTGGTTGCATAGCCCCTCGCTGTCGACGAGCGTACCATCCAAATCAAAAATGACGCAGAGCCTATCCATTTAAAACCCGATGCCTAACAGTGTTAGCCATATGACCATAAGTTCAACCTCTCAATGTCTGGCTCAAATAAATAAAGCAGCTAACAACTCTTGCAGTCAATACTCAACCAACACTTTCGAGAAAAACGGCCTGAGCTACAGACTCAGGCCGTTATCAAAATACATCGCTTGGGTATTATTATTCTTCGATCCTAAAGCCAACTTTAAGCGTGACCTGAAAATGCGCGACTTTGCCATCGGTTATGTGGCCCCGTGTTTCTACGACCTCAAACCAGTTCAGGTGGTGCAGCGTTTTTGCTGCACGTTCGATGGCATTTTTAATGGCATCATCACTGCTGATGGGTGAGGATCCGACCAGCTCAACAACTTTATAAATATGCTCTGACATGATTTTTATCCTTTATGTGGTTGAAGGATTTGCTTAACTGCCATTTGATTATACTGCTTGCCAGACACGGCCGGGGGCACTCTGGTTGGGATTACCTTCAATGCGGATCAGCTTGGCCGGGCCATCGCGTCGTGGTGAGTGAATTTCGTTTTCGTTGTAGACGCGGACATTGCCAGGCTTGAGTTCAATAGAATCCCGCAGTTTGACGGTGCCGGGCTTGCCGCCAGGTTCGGCTGGCTCAATCACATCCCATCCATCCATGGTGGTGACCCCTGCGACCTGGCCATAAATCGCCCAGGAGACACCGTGGTCATGCGGTTGCGTTCTTCTGGCCTCTTTAAACACGTGGCCCAAAATTGCAAAGCCTAAGTCCGTGTCTTCATACAACACACGCCGCTGTGGCTGGGTATCATCCAGATATGCACTTGCAAACGCCTGGTCAGACACCACGTCTTGCAGATAGACACGTACACGCTCACGTCCGGCTGGACCGTTATCTTCCAGCAAAAAAGTGCGCACCTGCTGCGCGACAGAATCAATTGTAAAAGCCATGCTTGCTCCTGAAAAAGAAAGATGGCACGTGCAAGACACGCGCCATCATTGTGTTAAGCAGCCAGTTTGCCACCCTGTTCGTTAGCCAACAGTTGTTGTAACGCCTGCTGCGCATCGGCCAGCGGTCTGGTGTCTATCCAGGCATCAAAATCAAAGTCGCGGTCCAGAATGCCATAGGTGAGCAGGAAGTTTTTCTGCTGACGGAACAGTTCGATGCGCTCAGCGGACAAATCAGGTGCCAGTGACAGGTGGAAGCCGTTACGGTAAGCGGCAGCTACGCCCTCAGCGGTGCCGCCTGTTTCGCTTTGCAGGATTTCATGCACACCGGCCAAGTTGGTTTTGGCCCACTCTGCCGCGCGCAAGGTTTGCGTTAAAAAGCGCACGACATAATCGTAGTGATTTTCCAACAGGTAGCGGTGGACTGTGATCGGGCGTGGCGTACCGTTATTCACGCGGAAACGCTTTTCCGGCAAGGCATCGAGATCAATGCCCACCAGCAGACCCTGGTCACGGGCACCATCTTGTGCCGCAGCACCTTTCACGTACACCGCATCTACTTTGCCTTCAAGCAAGGCATTAAAACTGGACTGCCAGCCGCCATAACGACGGCCAGACGCGGTCACTTCGTTTTGACCAACCTCGACCAGCTGAATATCATCCAGTGTCAGGCCAACGGAATCCAGTGCGCCTTTGTAACCATGCAGGCTGCTATGACGTGTGATGGTCCGGCCGCGCTTGTTCTCAATCACATCTTTGGGGTTATAGGCAGGCAACCCCAGGCGCTTGCCCTTGAGGTCTTCCGGGCGGCGGATATTGGAATCTGGGCGCACAATAATGGATTGCGATTCTTCGATCCAGGTCAAGCCGATTAAACGGGTTTCAGCGCCCTGCGCCTTGGCCGGGATGGCAAACAGGTTGCCGCCTTCGCGAATCAATGTTTGCAGACCGTGGTCGTAATGGTGATGCCTGAAATCAGCACTGTCCTCGTCCTGCAAGGCACGCAGGCGAATATTGTCCGCAGCAAACTCTTCTTGCAGCCAGCCCAGCTTAAACGCAATGCCGGAAGCCGTCGGTACGCCACCTTGACCATTACCAGCGCAACGCGTAAACCAAAGCGTATTGTCTGGGAGTTGTTGTTGGTTACTCATAATACATTCCTTTAGTGAATTAAATTGTTTTCATGGCCGGCCAAATACTTGTATTTAACCTGTCAGCAGGTCGCACATGATTACCCTCTGCAAACAAGCCTCATACGCCATCTGGATCATCGCTGCTGAGAAGCATGTCTTATCCAGCGGTACACTTGTTGAGCAGTTCAAGCAGTCTTTTGCACAAAATATGCCAAATGCAAATAAACTTAAATATCCAATATAATTCAATGAGTTATAAGTCACCAGCAACACCTCAAGACCTACCGGTGACCGCTATTAAACAGCCGACTGATTTAATTTCAACAGTTGTATGTTTATTTTCTCCATTGCCTGTTCAGGCCCCATTTGTGTTGCTAATGCCGGTTAATTCTTCAGGTTAAATGCGATGGGCACAGTGACGACTGCATCGACAGGTTCACCCTTCACAGTTGGCGGGTAGAACTGCCAGCGCGAGACTGCCGTCAAGGCCAGCCAGGCCAACGCCTCATTGTCTGTTTTAAGCGTATGCGGAAACTGCACCGCGCCTTCGCGATCGATATAAAACTCGACCAATACACTTCCCGTGACACCTTGATCGGCCAGCTCTGGCGGATAGACTGGCGATGGCGCATAGAACCGTTTTGGCGCAGCATCCAGTTGCGCAGCCGTGAAGATTTTTGGCTGAGCGTCTTTCAATTTATTGAGAATTCGACGGCCATTTTCGTCAATGACAGTCTCCCGGCTTTCATATTCAGAAAACTCGCGCGAGATGGTAAAAGCCGACCAGGAAGGTTGTTTATTTTTACGCGCGGGGGAAAAACTCGAGGAAGCAACGCTTGCTTTAAGTGCTTCACCAAATGCAGGCGCGCTGCTTTCAAGTAATTGCACTTGGGTAGGTAATCCTTGCGGATCAATGACCACGGCCACTTTCGCGTAACCTTTTACCCGTTGCCGCAATAAGTCCAATGGATAGACTAATGGTGCCACCACTTGATCGGCCGGCGGTTTATCGTATTGAAACTCTTGAGGCAATTGACTACTGGCTTTGGCAGGATAAGTAAACGGCAACACTCTGCGTAGGCTTCTGTCTGACAATATAAAACTAAACTGTGCAAAAGCCCGCTCAGGAACCGGTGCGCCATATACCAGCGCAGGCGTCACCTTTGCACTTCTCAATGCACGTATTGCGGCCTTTTCAAAAGCTGGATGATTACTTCTGAGCACCTCGATAGCGCCTACGCTGGCTTTTTCGGACACTTGCATCTGGGCAAGAAAGGTACCGCTATTGCCATACCTGACTAGCTCATTAGGATAGGAAGTCTGCTCTGGAATATTGACTTTTACCGGTTGAAACCCCTCCCCTACGGGACTCCCCAATTTGAAGCTTCCTTCATAGCGAGCTCCATTAGGCCATACTTTGGCACCCTTACCCGTTTTATAGCCTTCCTGAAATTCTCCTTCATAGCGTCTGCCATCTGGCCAGGTTTGGATACCTTGACCGTGTGGAATACTATCCACAAAATCAACCTCCGTTCGAGAGCCATGATTAATATTGTTAAACTGTTCCATGACTCCCTTGCCCTGTAGTTTCCCCTGCTCAAAACGGCCGGTGTATGCATATTTATGAATACCATCGTGAAACCAGTTCAGGGTACCGTTACCATCCAGATAGCCATCTTTACAACCACCTGTCCACTCTATGGATTCTAAAGGCTGCGGTAACCAGCTATAGGCTTTGCAGTCATCGTCATCACTAATCCAGGCGGCTTTCACCTCATCTGCGCCATGACCAACCGCTGCCCCAAACAGGCATAACATGGCAAGGCATAGTTTTTTCATCTTCTCTCCCGGATTTGATCGTCATCGTCAACGTGATTAAAGCTGCTCACCTGCCTCATACGCGTGATAGAGCTCGGCATATTTGCCTTGTTGCTGTATGAGTTGCCGGTGTGGGCCTAGCTCGGCCAATTCACCATGGTGAATGACAGCGATCAGGTCAGCATCGCGTATAGTGGCCAGTCGGTGCGCAATAATGATCGCAGTGCGTCCTTCGCATAAACGCCGCAACGCGTGCTGGATACGGCGTTCGGTTTGTATGTCGACGGCCGACGTGGCTTCATCGAGAATCAGGATAGTGGGATTGGCCAGATAGGCACGTAGCAAACACACCAGTTGGCGCTGGCCATGACTGAGATGTGAGCCTAATGCGCCAACTTCGGTGTGGTATCCGTGCGGCAGGCGGCGGATTAAATCATCGATGCCCAGCTCAGCCGCGGCCTGCTCAAAATCGGCGAGCGTGGTCTCTGGTTTGGCCAGATGCAGGTTATCTATAATGCTACCGCTGAACAGCACGTTATCTTGCAGCACCACGCCTACATGCTGGCGCAGGTTGCGCTGGCTCAGCTGGCGAATATCGACCTGGTCGATGAGCACTTGCCCTTGCTGCACATCATAAAAGCGCGTCAATAACTGGATGAGGGTGCTTTTGCCATGACCAGTGGGGCCAACAATGGCCAGCACCTGCCCAGCCGGGACCGTTAAATTGAGATGCTTGATAACAGGTTTGGACTGGTCTGGTAAATAAGAAAAACTCACGTCTTTAAACGCTACCTCGCCCTGAATCGTCGGCAAGGCAATAGCATCTACGTGGTCTACAATTTCCGGCTTGGTATCCAGCAATAGAAACACGCGCTGTGCCGAGGCAACCCCATTGGTATAGCGCTCAACCAGGTCACCCAATTCTTGCAACGGCCCCAAAAACATATAGACATAAAACAGGCTGGCGGCAAATTGGCCTAGAGTGAGATGGCCCAGCGTGACCTCTTCACCACCGGCAACTAACAGCAGCATCAGGCCCAATATCGTCAACACGCCAGTGAAATGCGTAAACCAGCCCGAGGCAATATTGCTGCGCACCAGTGAATGAATAAAGGCATTGACCAGCGCGCGGTAGCGCTGCAAGTTGCTCTCTTCCTGCACGGTTTGTTTGATAATGCGCACGCCTGCCACGGTCTCGACCAGGTGCGCGGTAAAACGGGTACGGTTTTCAGCCACACGCGCAAAATGCTGGCTGGATAATTTCCGGAATAGCGTGCTGGAAAGGATGAGCAAGGGAATCACCAGCGCCAGGTGATAAAACAGCGTCGGCGATACCCACAACAATATGCCAGCGGCCATGACGAACCTGAGCAAGGCAGAAAATATCTCCGGCGGCCCTTGAATCAGCAGGGGTTCCAGGGCATCAATATCCCGATCGACTCTGGAAATGATGCGGCCAGATTTGGTGCGGTCAAAGTAAGCCACGCTTAATTGCTGTACGTGGCTAAACAGGTCTATGCGCAACTGGTTCAAAATGCGGATAGCTGCCGTGCCGGAAAAATATTGTGACAAGCCTGCCAGCACAAAACGTGCGGCCCACATACCGGCAAGGCCAAGCATGGCGACATTAATCACCTGCCAGTTCAAGCCAACCACGGCACCACGGTCAGCCGTAGCCTGTGATTCATACAGTAACCCAAAATCAATGGCCTGCTGAATAAAATAAGGGCGCAAGAACACAAAGCAAACCAGGGCCAGTTCGAGCAGCATGGCACTCACAATATACTTGCGCACCGGCTTGAGTAGCGGCAGCAGGCGCCAGAACATATTGCGGTTCAGTTGCTGCTTGGCCAGGGTTTCTTCGAGTTCGATATCAGACATGGCCTTAATATTCGGGTTACGTTCAGCGGCCATCATCCAACCCCATCAGTGCACGATAACGTGCATTATTTTTCACCAGCGCCTGGTGTGTATCCGCAGCGATAATGCTGCCACCTGCCAGGAATAACACTTTATCTGCCAGCAAAATGGTAGACAACTTGCTGGCAATCACCAGTACCGTCGTCGCACGCCCTTGTGTTTTCAGGGCGCGGATATTGTTTAATACATTGCGCTCAGTCACCGCATCCAGCGCACTGGTGGCGTCATCCAGCACCAGGATACGCGGCTGCCCGAGCAAGGCGCGCGCCAGGCAGACACGTTGCCGCTGACCACCAGACAAAGTCACGCCACGGTCACCAATGCGGGTTTCCAGGCCGTCACTCAAACTCAGCAGCAACTCTGATGCACTCGCCATTTGCAGTGCCCATTCCAGGTCGTCGTCAGTGGCTTCAGGCGCCGCCAGCCGCATATTGGCCGCCAGCGTATCGGAGAACAAAAAAGCCTCCTGCGGTACGGTATGGACCTGTTTGCGCAATTCGGCCAGTTGCAGGTCTTTGACGTCCAGCCATTGGCCATCACTTCCCGCAATTTCGACCCGGCCATGACTGACTTCTGCCAGCCTGGGCACCAGACCGGCCAGCGTACTTTTTCCCGATCCGGTGGTGCCCACCAGCGCCACAATTTCACCGGCTTCGATATCAAATGTGCAATCACTGAGTACCGGATTACCGCCTTCTGGCGGCAACACCGATACCTGTTCAAAGCGTAGTGACAATGGCCCGGCCGGTAAGGCCTGCGTACCAGATGTGATATCTGGCTCAGCATCCAGCAGATCCCAGATGCGGGCTGCCGAAGAGCGTGCATCGGCGAACACCTGCATGACCCGCCCCACACCTTCTACCCGAAACACCAGGGTATTCACCATGAGTAAAGCAGCAATCAACTGACCAAGATTGAGCGCGTGCGTATAGACCAGGTGACAGCCAAACCCCAGCACCCAGACTTGCCCTAGCGCGACCACAAATTGCGGCAAGGGAATACGTGACGTATAAAACGACAGGGCGGCAAACGCCTGTGTCATAAACCCCTGCACCTGCTGCTCAAAACGTTTGATACGGCTGGCTTCCAGCGCAAAGGCCTTGATCACGCGTACGCCATTGACGCCTTCGGTCAGGTCCTGGTTCACGGCATCGTAGGCCTCGCCCACTGCCCGATCGAGTTTCACCAGGTGTTCGGTTTGCAATAGTAAAATACCAAAACCAATCAAGCACAACAGCAGCGGCACCAGGCCCAGCCAGAAGTCATACCAGAATAAAAAGCCCATGGCGGCGCTGACCACCAAGGCCGTATCTACCACCTGGCGCCAGAAGCTGATGAGCGCATCTCGCAACTTGTCAGAGTCACGCGTGGTGCGCGTCACCAGTTCGCCTGCGCCATGTTGCCAGTGATAGCTTTGATCCAGTCGCTGCACCTGAATCAGGATGCGCTCGCGCAAATGGCCAATCAGGTTCTGCTGGATAATCAATGATAACCAGCCGACAAAATACAAAATCGCGGCACGTGCCAGCGCAATGCCGACAATCACCAATAGCCAGTGCCAGGCTACCTCGCTATTCAAAGCGCCAGTGACCGTGCGCACAATCGCTTTGCCATGCTGCACCTCATCAATGGCCCGCGCAATCAAGCCTTGCTGTAACGCTAGCAGCACATTGGCCGCCGCAAACAGCCCGGTACACAGCCAAAACCTGACCGGTGTTCGGCGATACAGCAGCAAACAGCGGATCAGCGGGTAATGGTGAAGGTTAAAGGCAAAAAATGCAGGCCAGGGTGGCTGGCCTGACTGCGGTAATACAGGTTTGTTTTCAAGAGAGTGTTCAGTCAAAGGATTCAACTTCTATCTAAATCTTGATCTTGGCGCACAGCATCACGCTGTGATGTCTGCATCAAGATCTATCTATATCTATTGAGTGCGGCGATGGCTTATGGTGATGGTTGCGGATGGCGCTAGCCGACCTGGCGCCATTTGAACAGGTGATTACTCGCCAGCTTAATCAGCAGAGACATCCCATAACCGAGTACGCCAATCACAAACGTCACAATAATCAGGACATCCATCCGGGAAGCTTCCTGTGCGTTCATCATTAAATTGCCCAGCCCGGCACCAGCGGTAAACAATAACTCGCTACCGATGGTGGATAACCAGGCAAACGCCAGTGCCAGTGAAAAGCCGGTGAATACCTGCGGCAAGGCAGCGGGCAAGGTGATGCGGCGATAGATCTGCCAGCGGCTCAAGCGATATACCTGCCCGACTTCATTAAAACGGCGGTCAACTTGCAACATGCCTTCAAAAGTTGATAACACCACCGGGTAAAACGCCGACAGGCTGACAACAATCAACTTTGAGGTATCGCCATTGCCAAACCACAATGCGAACAATGGCACCAAACCCAGCAAAGGCACCTGGCGGATCGCATGGTAAATCGGCGTAATCAGAATGTTGGCTGTGCGCGATACCGCCACCAGTGAACCCACCAGGAACCCCGCACTTGCACCCAGCAACAGGCCAGTGAGCGCACGCTGCACGCTTGCCTGCACATTGACCAGCAGCTCGCCACTACGGCTCAACTCGACCACGCCTGCCCAGATCTGCCCCAACGAAGCAAAAGCATACGCATGATTAGCATCCAGGCGCGACATCGCATCCCAGGCCAGAATCACCAATATCGGCAATACCCAGCCACGCCAGTCGGGGATCCATTTATAAAAAGAATTTTGCATACGGATATCTATCTATTCACTTGCGGTTGATTGCGGGCTTAGGCTTTCACGGCAGCCTGCCATGGAATCAGGCGGATCTCGGCCCATTTAAAGAGTTTGTCTATGCTAAATCCGACCAGGCCGGTGATGACGACGCCGACCATGACCACGTCCAGGCGAAACATTTCGCGGCCCAACTGCATCATTTGGCCGATGCCGCTATCAGCCGCCAGCAGCTCTGCCGCGACCAGGATGGTCCATGAGCGCGAAAAAGCGATCCTGAGCCCGGTGAATACCGGCGGCGTAATGGCCGGGATAATCAGCTTGCGATACAGCGTCGTTTTAGGCAGGTGATAAATGCGCGCCACCTCGAAATAATTTTTTGACACCCCCTTGGTGGCGTCATAGGCGGCCAGCGCCACGGTCAGAAAAGCGGCTTTGGTGACAATAATGACCTTGAAAATCTCATCCACGCCCAACAACAAGATCAGGATAGGAATCAAGGCAATGGTAGGCACCTGACGCAGGCCCTGAAACAAGGGCAAGGCAAACGCTTCCACACGTGGCGAGATCGCCATCCAGATACCAAACAGCACACCAGTGAGTGCACCGAGGCCAAATCCAGTGAGCAGGCGGAAAAAGCTGGCTTTGAGGTGTAAGGCCAGCTCGCCATTCGCGGTGAGCTCTTCCAACGTTGCCACAACGGCACCCGGCGAGACTAGTACGTCGTCAGAGTACCAGCCTGCCGCAGCTACCCACCACCAGACCACCAGCAGCAAGAACGGCGAAATCAGGAAAGGGAAAAATTGTTTCCAGTCACGTGTCATACACTTACACCCCTAGCCTCTTCACTACTCGCCTTGCGTCAGCACAGCCACGCGCGTAATGCCGGCGCGCTCAATCGCCGCCATCACCTTGGCCACTTTGCCGTAGTTCACGGCTTCATCCGAGCTCAAGTGCAAGGTCACATCAGGGTTGCTATCGTGCAAACGTTTCAGTTCTGGCTCTATCGTTTCCAGTGGATATTCCTGGCGGTCGATAAACAGCTTGCCAGCAGCATCTACCGACACCGTCACCGGTTTTTTCTGCTCGGGTGCTTTGGTGGCAGCTGTTTTAGGCAAGTTGACCTGAATGGCATTGTTCATCAATGGCGCGGTAACAATAAACGCCACCAGCAAGACCAGCATGACATCAACCAGGGGCGTAACGTTGATTTCACTCAAGACGTCATCATCAGCATTTGTAGAAATAGCCATTATGCAGTGGCTCCTTTCAGGTTACGCACCACACCAGCGGTGCCAGTGGCAACGAACTCGCCTGGTTTGGTCGCATCTGTGGCTTTTCTAAAGGTCACGCGGCGGGAGACTTTGATCAGGTCTTCGGCAAAATCATCTAGGTTGTTGCTGCTGGTTTTTAAACGGCGCAGGAAGAAGTTATACGCCAGCACCGCAGGGACCGCGACAGCAATACCAATCGCCGTGGCTACCAGGGCCTCACCGATCGGACCAGCCACCACTTCCAGGCTGGCAGTGCCTAGTTTGCTGATATCCGTCAGCGCATGCATGATGCCCCATACTGTGCCCAACAGGCCGACGAACGGTGCGGTACTGCCGATACTGGCCAGCACCACTAGGCCTGCTTCACGCAAAACTTTTTCTTTCTGGATTTGTTGACGCAAGGCGCGCTCCAGCACCTCCTGGCGGTCACCACTATGACGCAAATCATCTGCCGCTTCGGCATCCAGGTCTTTCAAGGTTTCAAAGCCAACTTGAGCCACACGGTATGCCGGGCCACTATGGCCTTCAAGCGTAGACGCTTCCTGCAAACTTTTCGCACCCCAGAACGCGGCCCTGAATTTAACGTTTTGCTTGCGGATCAGCCAGACCTGGAACGACTTGGCCAAAATAATGGTCCAGGTCACGCCTGAGGCCACCAGCAAAGTAATCAATACACCAAGCACCACTGGGGATGCACTTTGATAAGTTTCTAAACTAAACATACACTTTCCTTTTCAAAATAAAAAATTACTGCAGCTTGAACTCAACCGGGAATATGGCCCAACCTTCAACCGGGGTATTCCCACGTTTTGCCGGGGTAAATGCCCAGCGTTTCGCTGCAGCAACCGCAGCATCATCCAGTATGCCGTGGCCACTGGACTTCTTGACTTTGACCTCACCTGGCTTACCACTCGGCAAGACTTTTACCCGCAACACCACCGTGCCTTCCAGGCCTTGATCAGCCGCAAAGTCCGGATACTCTGGAGAGGGATTATTTAAGTGACCAACACCGCCTTTGGCCTCGACCAATGGCTCCTCTTTAATGACGGGCGGCGGTGGTGCCGGTTCTGGCGTGGGCTCAGCCACCACCGGACCGCTGGTTTTCGCCGCCGTGGTGTTTTCTTGCACCACAATATCGCTAGGCGCAATATGCTGATCAGCAGGGGCGGTTCTTAATGCCGCAGGCTTGGCGGCCTGTGGCGGTGGGTTCGCGCGCTGCACCTTGGGTGGTGGCGGTGGCTTTGGCGGCTCGATGACTGGCGGCGGAATCACCTCAGGCTTAATGAACTCGACAATCACTTCGGTTTTCTTCGGCTTGACGATACTGGGCTGATGCAAGGCATTGATAAACCCCGTCAGCCCGATAATATGCGCCAGTACCACCACAGCAATCAGTGCCAGCAATTTGTTGCGTGGAATGATCTGATCGACACGATTCCATTGACTGACGACACGCTCAGATAATTTGTCAAAGTCCTCACTGGTCGCAACCAACCGCCTGGCCTTGCTTTTATCTGACAGGGAATCCCAAATCGTGGAATGTTGCGCGGGCGTTTTTAGTGCCGTTGTTGACATACAAACTCCTAAATACTCTAACTAATCTCGATGAAGTCACTTAAGACATCATCTTTAATATGCTGAAACTCGGCTGAAGTACGGTGCCGTGGCCTAGGCAAATCGACGTCGACGACACGCTTGATACGTCCGGGATTCGCTTCCATCACCACCACACGATCACCCAGAAACACCGCTTCTTCCACGTCGTGCGTGACCAGGATGGACGTCGTGCCTTCGGTTTCCCACAGACGCTGCAACTCTTGCTGCATCTTCAGGCGGGTCAGGGCATCCAGTGCGCCAAACGGTTCATCCAGCAACAGCAAGCGCGGTTTAAGCACCAAGGCCCTGGCGATGGCGACACGCTGTGACATACCGCCGGAAATCTGGTGTGGGTAAGCCTGGGCAAACCCACTCAAGCCAACCAGCTCAATCTGGTGTTTGACGCGTGCATCAATCTCCTGCTGCGTCAGCCCGGACGATTCCAAGGCCAGCGCTACATTCTGCTCAACGGTCAACCATGGAAACAATCGATGCTCTTGAAACACCAGCCCTCTATCGAGCGAGGTCCCCGACACTTGTTCACCTAGCCAGACGATGCTGCCGTCGTAGCTGCTATCCAGACCGGCAATCAGTCTGAGTAAGGTAGATTTGCCGCAACCACTGCTACCGACAATCGAAATAAACTCGCCTTTGCTGACGGCCAGCGAAAAGTCAGACAACACCGTCAGCGCTTTACCGTTGAGTTGGAAAGTTTTGGAGACGCCCTCTACCGCCAGCACAGCGGAGACACTTGCCAGTGACAGATGCTGCCCCCCACGCAGGCCCGATGATCTGACCGAGGTCAGGCCGTCTCCTGGATGATCAGCGTGTGCTTCGTTAATCACACTTAGAGCAGTTTTGGGGCGACTCATGTTTTATCCTGTACAAATAACTAGCTATCTATAGGCAATCGCTGTGCCAAGTTGAAAATTAATATTTATCACTTAATAATCATACGGTTATGAATAAAATGGCGAATACCCCATATTGAGCAATGTTGTATATCCATCATTTGATTGATGCCTGCTGCTGGCATAGCAACAGACATAAAAAAACAGATGGCGGGAGACCATCTGTTATCAGGGATTGCCGGGAGGCAATGAGGGTTATTATTGTGAAGCGACGCGGGCAGGTGCCCAGAACGTTTCCAGGTTGAGCTCTTTCAAGGCTTTGTCGACAAAGCTGGAATTGAGCAGCTGCTGAATATCAATATCGTTGCGAATCAGGCCGGACTCACGTGCATAAGACGCGGCACGCTTGTAATGATCCACCAGCGCCTGGTCATATAGCGGTGACCAGCGATCACGCCAACTCACACTATCGTCCTCATAATCACGTCTGACCACACTCTCGGGCTGCACCAGGCTGGCATACTCTTTGAGATAGGTTTCTTTGTGTGCCTCTTGCGCCGCCCAATGGTTGGCTTTAATAAACGAGGTCACGATGGCCTGGGTGAGTTCAGGATGCTCTTTGACAAAGTCATTGCGTGCCCACAAACCACCCATCAGTTTCCAGTCTGGTGGTGCATTCTTGGTTGACCAGATAATCTTACCCACGCCTTTATCCACCAGGTTATAAGCATCGCTTAACGAATAGAAGGCATCCACTGAGCCGCTTGCCAGTGCCGCAGCACCCACTTGCGGATTTACATTGACGATTTTGAAATCGGTCAGCTTGAAGCCATTTTTTTGCACCAGATTGGCAAATGGGATCTCCCATGGACGGCCTCTATGCAAGGCAATGCGCTTGCCTTTGAGGTCGGCAATGCTTTTCGCCGTTGAGTTGGCGGGCACCACAAGATAAGAGTTACCGCTACGCCCCCACGGTGACACCAGTTGCACGCGCGGTTTGGAGCCGTTCAAAATAATCGGCGGCAAATCGCCATAAGCAGCAAAGTCTATGCTTTTGTTGGCAAAGGCTTCATTAACAATCGGCCCAACCATCGCCGTGGCCGCTGGCACCCACTCCAGCTTGACGCCGCGTTTGGCCAAGGCCTCTTCGAGACCGGTTTCACTGGCCAGCTCGGTGCTGCCCAGGTAATGCGTTTTGCCATTGAGGTTATAGGCCACGGTGGCAATCCGAACCACTTTCGGGTCGGTTTCAGCATGCACCATGGGCGCAGCCAGCGCCGCCAAGGTCAACACTGATAATACATATCGTAAAAATCTCATACTACTTACTCCTTGTTTATTCTTAAGCTTGGCGAACCAGGCTTTAGGCAACCGCAGCATATTGATGCAATTGTTGCTCGGCATCACGCAGCGGCCTGAAATCAATCCAGTCATCCAGGTCAAAATCTTTGTCCAACAGGCCGTGCACCAGCATGAAGTTCTTTTGCTGGTGGAACAGCGCTACACGTTCCGGGGACAAATCAGGGGCCAGTTGCAGATGGAAGTTTTCCCCATACGCCGTCGCCACGCCATCTTCGCCAGAGCGGGTTTCGGATTCCAGAATCTCGCGCACACCTTTGAGGTTACTTTTGGCCCAGTCTGCCGCACGCAAGGTCTGGTAAAGGAAACGCACCACCAGGTCATAATGATTGTCCAGCAATGACTGATGCACGGTAATCGGCCGTGGCGTGCCATTATTGACGCGGCTCGACAGCTCGGGATAACTGTCGAGGTCTATGCCCACGACCGCACCAACGCGCTTAGCGGCATCGACCGCAGACGCGCCTTTCACATACACTGCATCGACTTTGCCTTCGATGAGCGCATCCAGACCAGACCACAACTCGCCCAGATTATTACGGTTATCACGACCATTGCGGTTACCACGACCAGACGGCACCTCTACCAGACTGACATCATCCAGCGTCAAGCCAGCAATGTTCAGCGCGCCTTTATACCCATGCAAACTCATGCCTCGCGCGATACTGCTACCACGCACATGGCTGGCAATCGGGTGCTCGATAAACGCCGGCAACGCCAGGCGCAAGCCCTTCAACTGCTCAGGCTGGGTAATGCCGCTATCCGGCCGCACCAGAATCGCCTGCCACTCGTCAATCCAGGTCAGGCCAATGAGCTTGGTCGGCGCACCCTGGGCTTTGGCAGCCAGTGCCAGCAAGTTACCCCCTTCGCGGATCAATGAAGGTAATTCATGATCATAATGATGCTTGGACAGCTCTTTCGGCGCCTCCTGCAAGGTGGCGATGTTGATGTTGTCGCGCGCGAACTCTTCATTGAGCCAGCCCAATTTATAGGCCAGACCAGTGGCGGTCGGCACCGGGCAACGCGTGAACCAGAGTTGGTCGATAGTGTGTGCTGTGGTCACTTGAACGCTCCTGTCATTACAAGTCAGATGGTCGCAACAAGCCTTCTTCTTTGGCTTGCTCATAAAGCTTGGCCATCTTCCATTGCTGCTTCAACACCCCTGGACCATACTCGCGTGAACCACCCAGCGCTTCTGCCAGGGTTTGCAACTTGGCGCCTTCTTCCAGCAACAAAATAAACTCGGCCAATTTACGCAGGCCCTCTTTACCCCACACCGTCGAGCCACCGTTGGCTTCCAAAATCGCGATGTTATGCGGATTAATCGCAATCTGATCAAGGATGAAATCCACCTCCTGCTGACGGCGGTCAATATAAATCGGGATTTCTTTAATCAGGTTAAAGCGCTGTACCGGCACATAGCGGATAGGCAGGGTGCGATGCGTTTGTGCCCAGGCACCCAGATAGGTGGAGTGTATGTGTGAAATAGTGGTCACTTCGGGACGCACCTGGAACAACTTGGTGTAGCGGCCAGCGCCTGCGCCACTGCCCTTACCAGAATAAACGGTGCCATCAAACCCCACTACGGTGGCTTCAATGGCCTTGCCTTTATTAAACGGGCCGGGATCATTCACGATGATCAACTTGTCCTGGCCTGGCACGCGGTGTACAAACCCCACGGTGCCATTGGCGGTGATGGTGTCCGTCTCGCGGAACACGTCAAATGCCAGTTTGGCTTCTGCCACAGTCTCGCTCACGTAACGTTCCAGATCCAGTTCGGTATTAATAGTCACGACAGTCATTGTCAGTCCTTTCAAAATACATGTGAAAACAACACGGACTATTTTGCAAAGACTGTGCCACCTGCAACATTGAAAATTTACCTATAAAAATCATCATGTTAATAAAATCACAACCATCAAACGCCTGTTGCCCAGGCAACAAGTGTTGCGATTAACACAGCAAAATGTTGAATTCCCATCCCTCACCAAGGCCGCCATCAATATAACCAATATGAATATTGTTATAATTTATAGAACTTTGACTTATTAATGATCAATGTAATATAGTGACTCGCCTGTTAAATAAGGAGTCAATGATGAGCGCACAACGATGGGATATCCGTGATTCGTACACCGAACGTACCGATCATGTGATCACACACCCGAATCCGTCTGCCGTCAGCTTGTCCGTGCGGGCAAGTGCACTGGTGTTCAGCGATCCCAAGTCACAAAATTTGCTGTCCTTAATCGAAAGAATTGCGTCCAGCAATGCAACCGCGCTGATTATTGGCGAAACCGGGACCGGCAAGGAACTGATTGCCCGCCACATTCACTCACTGAGCAACCGTAGAAACGGCCCGTTTCAGGCGATTAATTGCGGCGCCTTCTCCGAAACACTGGTAGAAAGCGAGTTGTTTGGCTATGAAAAAGGCGCATTTACCGGCGCCAACACGTCCAAAGTGGGCTGGTTTGAAACCGCCAATGGTGGCACACTGTTCCTGGATGAAATTGGTGATTTACCGCAGTCTACCCAGGTAAAATTATTGCGCGTGCTTCAAGAACGCGAAGTGGTACGTGTAGGCGCCAGAAAGCCGATTCCGATTGATGTGCGCCTGATTGCGGCGACCAACGTTAACCTCGAAGAAGCGGTGAAAGCCGGGCGTTTCCGCGAAGATTTGTACTACCGCATTAAAGTCGTCCCGGTAGAACTGCTGCCCCTGCGCGAACGCCGGGGTGACATTTTGCCGCTAGTTGAGCACTTTTTAAATGTATATCGCAACAAGTTAAATACATCTAGCCACACATTAGCACCAGAAACCACTTCGTTGCTCATGGACTATCCGTGGCCAGGCAACATCCGCGAACTGGAGAATGTGATCCACCGCGCAGTCTTGGTGAGTACCTCCAACACGCTGTACCCGAAAGACCTGAACCTGCCAAAGATCAGCTTTAACCGGCCAGAATTGACGACTGAGGATGACAGCGGTATCACAGCACCGATTCCCAGCCGCATCAGTTACGAACGCCAAAGCGCGTTGTACAAGCTGGAGAGCGTGCTGGAGGAATTGTTTGAGCAGGCACCAGAAAATCTGTACGAACTGATCAATGGCACCACGGTAAGCAAGGCTTACGAGCACAGCAAAAACAACCAGGTACACACCGCCAAACTGCTAGGCATCAGCCGCAATATCCTGCGCGCCAGGTTAAAAGAGCTTAACCTGATCGCATAAAAAAGAGGGGTTTGATACCCCTCTTTTTTATGTAGAACGCACTCCAATAGCCTGCATTAAGCCACTAGCGTCTCTGGCAGATGCTGCTTGATGAGCACCGCAGCCTGCGCCAATGCCTGCTCAATACGCTGTTCAATCACGGCGCTATCCAGTTGATAGTTGGTAAACTCAGCATCCCTGGCAAAAATCGTGGTCGGGATGGTGTAAATACCAAAAAAGCTGGCCAGACTTCTCAAGTGCGACTCCAGCACCAGCGCATGGTGATCGCTGCCACCAGTGGCAACGAGGATCGCCACTTTACCCGTGAGTTTTTTCGGGTCTATCAGGTCGAAAAAGTGTTTGAGCAGGCCAGTATAAGAAGCTTTATACACTGGCGTACCAATGACGATAATATCGGCCTGGTGCAATTTGTCATAGGCTTGCGTCAACGCTGGCGGAAATTGGTTGAATGACACAGTAGGCCCTAAGTCGGCGGCCAGTTTAGAGATATCGATCACCTCACCCGGGCTATGAAACTTCTGGCTGGCTTTGGCCACGGCAGCTTCTACCAGTGACAGCGTTCTGGAAGGGGCGGTGATATTCCCGGAGACTCCAACAATTCTTGGCATTTCGATTTCCTGATTAAACAATGTCCTTGTTTAATAGCAAATTAAATGCCAGATTTAAATCATTTAAAATCAATCACATGCAAAACAGATGCTGCCTAATCAACAATCAAATCCCCTCAAATGTTGGGAATGCAACACATCAGACCTGCGCGACCCAGGCGACTAGGTTTTAATTTTGCGCGTGGGGCGCGCAGGTGTCATGTGTTCAGCGTACATATTAATCAGGCTACGCTGGCCACTACCGTCACCACACGACTGAAAATGAATCAGGTAGCGTTTGCCGATCTTGATAAACTGGTGCGCGGCCTGAATTTCTTCCAGCGACAACACCGGGTTCTCGCCGACGTTGGTCGCAATATCGAGCTTACGCCCCAGCCAGTCAACGCCAATTTTCTCCGGCGTCATACCACTCTCGCTGTAAGCCACGGTTTTCACGGTCGCCACCGTGACTTGCTGCTGGCAATCGGGTAACACTTCATCCATGCTGACAAGCGCAACGACTGCCGGTTTGGCCGCTGTTTTGCTGCCGGGTAACGGTGCATGTATCACTTTAGCACTGTCACTGGCGGCCAACACCAACACTGGCAACAGACATGGCAGCATCATGAGCAAGCAAGCCAGGCGAACACTGGCGGGGATGGTGGTCGAACGCATGGCATGTTCCCTTCATTGAGGATGCTTTTTATTTAAATAGGCAGATGACATCTGCCAATATAGCGCATTTGGTAAACAGGCGAAGAGGATTAACCTTTGTAAAACGCGACCCCGTAGGCAAATTCTGACCAGCAATTTAGCAAAGCACCGATAGGACTAGCCTGCCCGGCCTTTTAAGATGCCAACATCTTCTCTGTCTAAAACGAAAGGTCAGACCTATGCTTTATTATGCATTGCTGTTTCTTGTGATCTCTTTTGTGGCTGGTTTACTGGGTTTCAGGGGCATTGAGTCTGGTGCCGCCACGATCTCGAAAGTGTTCTTCTTTATTTTCCTGCTGCTGGCGATTGGCATCGCCTTGGCTGCAGCGTTGGGTATCAGCCTGTTTGCATAACAGCTGATCCAAATCACGCGCCCTGACCATTGTCATGGCGCGTTTTAGCTTTACGCTCATGCGCAATCGCGGCGATAATAGTTCATGGTTTCAGTCAGCCGCCCCGCACACACTCCTATTGCCAACGATCCTCAGGCGCTCGCCGCATGGATTGCGTCTTTACCGTCCCGTTTTACCCCCCATGAATTAGCGCAGATTCGCCAGGCCGGTGAGCTGGCTGCCACGCTGTATCGAGAAAAATGCGCCATGAACAGCAGCCCCTTGCTGCAACATGCGTTGGAAACTGCCGCCATTCTGACTGAGATGAATATGGATGCAGATAGCCTGGTGGCTGCGATCTTACAGGCAACGCCTGACTGCTTAAGCGATTGGTCAGTTGAGTTGTCCAGCCAGTTCGGTCCAACGGTAGTGAGTTTGGTCGAGGGCATCGCCCGTATGTCACAGATTCAGGCCTTGAGCGAGGTCGATAGCGCACAGCATGACCGTGCACAACAACTGGAAGCCCTGCGCAAAATGCTGCTGGCCATGGTGCAGGATATCCGCGTGGTCCTAATCAAGCTGGCAGAACGCACGCAATTACTGCGACACCTCTCTGGGGCCAGCCCCGAGGTACAGGCGCAGGTGGCTCGCGAAAACCAGAGTATTTTTGCCCCGCTGGCCAACAGGCTGGGCGTGTGGCAATTGAAATGGGAGCTGGAAGATTTATCGTTGCGCTACCTGGAGCCACAGCTCTATAAAGAAGTGGCGAAGATGCTAGACGAGCGGCGTGTTGACCGCGAACAATACATTGCAGACGTGGTCGCCCAACTGCAACACGAACTCACGCTGGCGGGCGTCAAGGCGGAAGTCAGCGGTCGGCCCAAGCATATCTCCAGCATCGTCAAAAAAATGAAGAGCAAGCATTTGCAGTTTAACCAGCTGTATGACGTGCGTGCCGTGCGCATCATGGTAGACGATATCAAGGACTGCTATACCGCACTCGGCCTGGTGCATCACCTGTGGCAGCCGATTCCGGGTGAGTTTGACGACTATATCGCGCGCCCGAAAAGCAACAATTACCGTTCATTGCATACGGCAGTGAGTGGCCCGCGCGGCCTGGCGCTGGAGGTGCAAATCCGCACCTTTGAAATGCACCAGCATTCGGAGCTAGGCGTGGCAGCACACTGGCGCTACAAGGAAGGCGCCAAGTCAGATGCCAGGTTTGATGAAAAAATTGCCTGGTTACGCCAGATTCTTTCCTGGAAAGACGACGTGGCCGACCATGGCGATTTGCTGGAACAATTTAATAGCGAACTGTTCCAGGACAAGGTGTATGTGCTGACGCCACAAGGCAAAGTCATTGATTTGCCGCACGGCGCCACGCCGATTGATTTTGCCTATGCCTTGCATACCGACCTCGGGCATAGAACCAAGGGCGCCAAAATCAATGGTCAAATCGTGCCGTTACACACGCGGCTGGAGAACGGGCAACGGGTGGAGATTCTCACCGCCAAACAGGGCGCCCCCAGCCGCGACTGGCTGAATGCATCATTGGGTTTTTTGCAAAGTCCGAGTGCGCGCGCCAAGGTCAGGCACTGGTTTAAATACCAGCACTTTGACGAAAATGTCGCCCAGGGCCGCGCCAAGCTAGATAAAGAACTGCATAGAGCCGGGGCAAGCAGCCTGCCACTGGAACGTATCGCGCAAAAATTGCAATTCCAGAAGCTGGAAGATTGTCTGGCAGCGATTGGGCGCGGTGACATTAGCGAGCACCAGATTGCCATTACCATCCAGGGCGAAATCGCCCCTGCCGAACCGGCACCCGCACCGCCACTGGTCAAACGCCCAACCGCTTCGCAGGTCAACCATGCAGGCGTCACCATTGAAGGCATAGGCAATGTGCAAACCACCATGGCCAGATGCTGCAAACCGGTGTCGCCAGAGCCCATCGTCGGCTACCTGACACGCAACCACAGCGTCACCATCCACCGCCAGGCCTGCACCTTTATTAGCCGCCTGGCCGAGATACGCCAGAATCGCTTGCTGGCCGCACAATGGGGCAACAGCCAATCAGGGTTATCAGAAGTGGATATTGTGCTGGAAGCCAATGACAGGCAGGGCTTGCTACGCGATATCAGCGAACTGTTTGCGCGTGAAAAAATCAATACTACCAAGGCCAATACGCTGAGTCGCAACCATGTGGCATTGATGCAATTCACCGTAGAGTTAAGTGATATTGACCAGTTGCAGCACTTGCTGCTGCGCTTACAACAGGTGCCAGGTGTGATCTCGGCACAACGAAAAACCTGAAAGAGGCCATATGTCTTATCTTGACGACCCACGTGTGTATTTTGCTGCCGAACGCACCTTGCTGGCCTGGCAACGCTCAGCAATTGCCTTGATGGGGCTGGGCTTTGTGATTGAGCGCTTTGGCCTGTTTATGCAACTGGTGGCACACGATCACCCACTGCCACATGCACAAAGCGCGTTATCGCTGTATATCGGGGTCGGTTTTATTCTCATTGGCGCCTGTACCGCCATATTGTCTGCGGGTCAGTTCCTGGTATTTTGCCAGTCGCTGAATCCACAGGAAAAACCCCGCGGCCATGTGTTGTGGTTACCGCCTGCGGTCAATCTGTTTCTGGCCGTCACTGCGGTGGCCTTAAGCGGCTGGCTGATACTCACGCGCTAATAATACGCCCCGCTTCCTTACTTGGATGCATCTGCGCCTGCGGCAATATTCACCAGCACACCATCCGTCACGCCATCTGGCGGATTCTCAATCACCTGGTCCTGGCTGGTCAGGCCAGACTGCACTTCCAGCGTTTTGCCGAGGTCTCGGGCAATGGTAATCGTCTTTAATACCACTTTGTGATCCTGGCCAACGGTGGCGACCTTCAGCCCGTTCTGGTCAAAAATCAGCGCACTGGCCGGAATACTTAAGCGGCCAGCGGCATCATTCAATGCCAGATTCACGTTAGCAAAGCCGCCTGGCAGGAAACGGCCAGCCGCATTATCCACCAGCAATTGCACCAATGTCGTTCCAGACGACGCATTGATAGCGCCCGAAGTCGACTGTATGGTGGCCTCAAACACGGCATCTGGCGAATCTGGCACCGTAAACTGCGCTTTGCCGCCTGGCTTGATCTGGCTGACATAGTTTTGCGGCACATTGATGTATAAACGCAGTTTGCGGGTATTGGACACTTCAAACAATGGCTGTGCCGTCGTACCGCTATTGCCCGCATTAATCAGGGCCCCGGTATCGGTATTACGCGCCGTGACCGAGCCATCAAAAGGCGCCAGAATTTTAGCGAAGCTCTTGAGCGCAAGCAGGCGGTTCACATTGGCTTCAGCTGCTTTCACGATCGCCTGCTTGCTTTGGTAGTCGCCGACCTTTTCATCCACTTCCTGCCGTGCAATAGATTGCGTTTTCAGCATATCCTGCCAGCGCTTGGCCGTGGTTTCCGCCAGCGCAACATTGGCCTGGGCACTAGCCAGGTCAGCTTTGGCCTGTAATAGCTCCTGGTCCAGGTCCGGGGTTTCGATTTCTGCCAGCAATTGCCCGTTCTTAACACTGCCACCAATATCAACCTTCCAGTTCTTCAGATACCCGCTAACCCGCGCATAAATAGGCGCACGGGCATAGGCCTCAAAGCGGCCAGGCAGGTTCAGGCTGCCCGCTTCTGCACCATAATCAGGCTGGCTGACACTCACGGTCGCCACGGCCTGTTTGTCTGTCCAGGCTTTGAGTTTTTCGTGATTACCCGCGCGACTGGTCACACCAATCACCACAATCCCAATCGCAGCCAGGGCCAACAGCAGGCCACCCAGTTTAAGTCCACGGGAAGTCCCCGTCGTCGCATTACGCATGTACATCTCCGCTAGAAACACTGACAGGGCGCGGGTAGTGCTTTTTGTGGATGGCGTTAAACACCACCGGCACAAACAGCAGCGTGGCCACCGTCGCAAATAATAGACCGCCAATCACGGCACGGCCCAATGGGGCATTCTGCTCGCCGCCTTCGCCCAGGCCCAGGGCCATCGGCGTCATGCCGATCACCATCGCCAATGCCGTCATTAACACCGGACGGAAGCGCACAAACCCTGCATCAATCGCCGCCGCAGTGGCATCTTGCAGCTCGGCCAGGCGCTCACGGGCAAAACTGATCACCAGCACACTGTTGGCCGTCGCCACGCCCATACACATAATGGCGCCAGTCAGGGCGGGCACCGATAAGGGGGTGTAGGTCACAAACAGCATCCAGACGATGCCTGCCAATGCTGCAGGCAAGGCAGAGATAATCACAAACGGGTCACTCCAGGATTGCAAATTGACTACAATCAGCAGGTAAATCAGCACAATCGCCCCCAGCAAGCCAAAAAACAGGCCGGTGAATGCATGGTCCATGGTATAGGCCTGGCCCAGCATCACCACAGTCGCCGCCTTGGGCACCTGGTCTTTGGTCTCTTCCAGTATCTTGCGGATATCGGCTGCCACGGCGCCAAGGTCTCGGTCCTGCGTACTGGCATGCACTTGCACCATAGGCTGGATATCATACTGGCTGACCACGGCATTGCCGACGCTGCGTTTAAAGGTGGCAATCCCGCCCAGGGTCTGCAACGGGCCATCGCTACCGCTAATCGGCAAATTGGCCAGTGCATTCAGGCTATCCAATTGATATTGCGGTGTTTGCAGCACAATAGGATAGGTCACGCCATTGGCCGGGTTGAGCCAGTAGGTGGGTGAAACCTGTGAGCTACCGGCCATATTAATCACCATGCTATTGGTCACATCGCGCGTACTGATGCCGATTTCCTGCGCGCGGGTCTTATCAATGGCAATATCAAATGAAGGTCGACTGCGTGATTGCTGGATACGTGCATCGACCACGCCAGGCACCTGACGCACCTTGGCCAGTAGCTGGTTGGCATAAGTAAAATCGTCAGCCAGTTTGCCACCACGGATCTGGATATCAATTGGTGCAGGCGAACCGAAGTTGAGAATCTGGCTGACAATATCGGCAGGCGGAAACGAAAAAGTGGTATCCGGGAACTGCTTGGGCAACACTTCGCGCAGGATGCGGACATAATCGGCCGTCGGCGCGTGATGTGCTTTAAGTGCAATCTGGATATCGCCATCATGCGCGCCGGTCAGGCCGGTATTGTTATAAGTCATGTTGATACTACTGATCGGCATGCCGATATTGTCGACAATGGTCAGGATTTCATCTGCTGGAATGACCTTTTTAATCGCCGCCTGAATATTGGCAAAACGGTTGGCCGTGTCTTCAATCCGCGTCCCCACCGGCACGCGTGCATGCATGAGGATTTGCCCGCTATCGACACTGGGGAAGAAGTTGCTGCCCAGCATGGGGAGCAATAAAAACGACAGCATGACCACCGCCATAAAACCAACCATAAACAAACGGCTATGGTCGACAGCCAATATCAGGATAGCTTTATAGCCATGACGGATGCGCTCAAACCGGGCTTCAAACCATTGCTGAAAAAGTACCAGCGGGTTACGGCTGACCGGCCTGTGCTCTTCGTGCAAATGCGGTTTAAGCAGGTAATTCGCCATGGTGGGCACCAGCGTACGCGACAAGATAAATGAGCTGACCATGGCAAACATCACCGCTTCAGCCATGGGCACAAACAGGTAGCGCGACACGCCTTCGAGAAAAAACATAGGCACAAACACGATACAGATACACAACAGCGACACAAACGCGGGCGTGACGATTTGAGCTGCGCCATCGAGGATAGACTGTTCGACCGGCTTGCCCTGCTCCAGGTGCCAATTGATATTTTCGATGGTGACCGTTGCCTCATCCACCAGTAAGCCTACCGCCAGTGCCAGGCCGCCCAAGGTCATGATATTCAGCGTTTCGCCGATGGCAGACAAGCCAATGATCGCCCCCAGGATAGACAGCGGAATGGAGGTCGCAATAATCAGCGATGAACGCCAGCTGCCCAAAAACAGCAGGATCATGAGGCTGGTTAAAATCGCCGCCAGCACACCTTCAAACACCACGCCATCAATCGCGGCACGCACAAAAATAGACTGGTCATTGATCGGTGTGGCAACCAGCGTCTCTGGCAAGCCGGGTTTGATTTCCTCCAGTTTGGCTTTGATACCGTCAACAATGGCCAGCGTCGAAATCGCGCCATTCTTAAGGATGGTCATCAGCACCGAGCGGTTACCATCCACATGCACGATGTTGGTTTGCGGCGGGTTACCGTCACGCACCTGGCCGATATCGCGCATATACACGGTGGCACCATTGACTACTTTCACCGGGATATTAGCCAGGTCTTCAATCGCCGCGGCGGCATTATTGAGGTTTAAGGTGTATTCAATGCTGCCGATTTTTTGCGTACCGATCGGCACCACCATATTATGGGCAGCCAGCGCATTCGAAATATCCTGCGCAGACAGGCCGCGTGCCTGCAAGGCGGCCGGATTGAGGTCGATCTGGATTTGGCGGCTCTTGCCGCCATAAGGGAAAGGCACACCCGCCCCCGGCACGGTCACCAGGCGGATACGCACGGCGTTCAAGCCGAGGTCAGCCAGGTTTTGCTCGGTCAGGCCTTTGCCGGACAAGGCAATCTGTAAAATCGGCACCGTAGATGCGTTGTAATTCAGGATCAGCGGTGGCGTGGTGCCGGTTGGCATTTGCCGCGTCACCGTTTGCGAGATGGCCGACACCTGCGCATTGGCCGTCGCGATATTCACCCCAGTATGAAAAAAGATTTTAACGATGGCAAAGCCGTTGTAGGAGTTGGCCTCGATATGCTCAATATCGTTGACAGTCGTTGTCAGCGTGCGCTGGTAAAGCGTCGTGATGCGGCCTGCCATATCATCTGGCGGCAAGCCGGTATATTGCCAGGCAACTGCCACCACCGGGATACGGATTTCGGGAAAAATATCGACCGGGCTGCGCATGGCAGACAAGGTGCCAAAAATTAAAATCAGCAAAGCCATCACCACAAAGGTATAAGGCCGTTTGAGCGCAATGCCCACCACGTTAAACATGTAACACTTTCTCCACCTCTGTGGTGCTGACTTCAAACCCGGCATCGCGCCAGGCATCAATGCCGCCACTCAATGGACGGATATTGCGATAACCGCGGTTAATCAGTTTTTTGGCCACCTTGGCCGCCGTCACTTCATTCGGGCATGAGCAGTACAACACCACGGGCGCATCTTCGTCGATATCCAGCACCAGTTGGTCCACTTCGTCCAATGTGACAAACTGTGCGCCTGGAATCCAGCCATCATCCACCAGGTGTTTGGCACGCGTATCCAGGATGACGGGCGCAACACCCTGGCTCAGCATGTCGTTTAATTCCTGCACGCTGATACGTGCCATGCGCAGGCTCTTGATAAACCGCTGCCTGTCCCACCACTTAGAGGCGATGAATGCAGCCAGTAACACCAGTACCAGCAAGGTGCCCCACTTACCCATTTCAACCAGAGTGAGCATCAACTCATCAATCGCCGAACTGAACAAATTACCCAGCCATAGCGCAGAACCTGCCCATAACAATGCACCCAGGCCATCCATGAGCGCAAACAGCCAGTAGCGCGTGCCCGACGAACCGGCCAGTGCACTGGAAATTGAGGCAAAGCCGGGAATGAATTTACAGACCAGCAAGGCAGGCGGGCCAAATTTCAGGTACAAGGCCTCCGTTTGCCGCACACAGGTATCCGGGGATAAAGAGATTTTGCACAACTTGCCCATCACGCGTTTGCCATATTTACGTCCGGCACGGTACCAGATGGAATCTGCCACCAGCGCAGCACCCACGGCCACCAGCAGCATGGCTGCCCAGGAGTACTGGCCATTACCGATCAGCACACCTGCCAGCAACAAGGTCGGGTAGGCCGGTAAAGGCAAGCCCATTTGCTCGAGGAACACACTGGCAAACACGATCAGCAACCCATATTGCTGTATCAACTCAAGAACGGTATTCATAAAGGATGATTAATTCGCGACAAACATTATAAAAACAACACTACATACCCAAAGCGGCCAGCATGGCAAAGGCCATAAATAATACAAAATGCGTCATACCTTCAATGGCATTGGTTTCACCATCATGCAAATTGATGGTCGCGACAATCAGGGTCAGGAACGTCATCACCATCTGCGTCGGCGACAAACCGACAATCAGCGGCCGGTCTTCAATCAGTGCAATGGCCTCAATCACCGGCACAGTCAGGATCACGGTCGACAAGGTGGCCCCCAGTGAAATATTCACCACCGTTTGCATGCGGTCATTGACCGCAGCCTTCAACGCCGTGAGTACTTCCGGGCTGGCGGCAATGATGGCCACCACAATCGCAGCCACAATCGGTGGCACGCCGCTGCCGGTTAAACCGGCATCCATATGCATGCTCATCTCCTCAGACAGGAAACCGATGGTAATGATGCCGGCCAACATGTAAAGAATGGAAAATCTGACATCTGCGCTCATCGCGCCAGCCGACTGCCCGGTTTGTGCCTGATGTTGGTCGCGGTAACTGAAATAGTTACGATGGCGCCCGGTTTGCATTTTCAGGAACAATGCATAAAACACGCTCATGGTGACAATGGTAAACATCGAATACAAACGCCAGTGCTCAGGCGGCAAAAAAGCTGGCAGTGCCATGGAGATGCCCAGTGCCGTCATGATCATGACAATATAGGTATTGCCGGAGTTGACGTTGTACTCCACCTCACCATATTTGATGCCACCGACAATCGCACACAGGCCGAGGATACCGTTGATATCAAGCATCACCGCAGAATAAATCGCATCCCGGGCCAGCGTGGTCGACGAGGTATGGCTGAGCATCATGACAATAATCACCACTTCAATGATGACCGCGCTGATGGTCAGGATCATGGTGCCATAAGGCTCTTTGAGCCGTTCGGCCACATATTCCACCTGGAACGACAGCTGGAAAGCCAGGTTGATAATCAGCAGCACAAACAGGATGGAAATGGTCAGCGATTCGGGCTGGCCGATGTGCATGACTTTGTCAGCTTGCGCCAATGCCAGGTAGGCGACGATGGAAATAATCAGGGACAGCAGCCCCGCGGGCGGTTTTTCGGTAAGCATGCGCTTAGATTGTGATCAATGAATAACCATCTTAACAGAGACTGTCGGGTTCTGTTGCATGTGGCCCTGCTTATCCATGCCTGATTACCACCGAACATGTCATCCCGGCGACCAGTGGCATGGCTGCCGGAATCTGGTCGAGGTGGATACGCACCGGGATGCGCTGCGCCAGTCGCACCCAGTTAAAGGTCGGGTTCACATTGGCCAGCAAACGGATATCGGTCGGGTTATCGCGGTCGGTAATGCCGTGGGCAATGCTTTCGACATGACCCTTGAGCGTGGCGTGGCTGCCCAGCAACTGCACTTCGGCCGCATCCCCCACCTGGATCATATTTAATTTATGTTCCTCAAAATAGCCATAGACCCAGAATGAATGCTGGTCAATCACCGCCAGCTTGGCCGCACCTATCTGGGCAAAATCACCCGGGCGCACCAGCAGGTTAGACACCCAGCCATCCACTGGCGACCGCACCACGGTGCGCTCGAGGTCGAGTTTGATTTTCTCCACCTGGGCCACGGCGGCCTCATATTCAGCTTTGGCGGCCATGGCACCCAAATCGGTATCTTCACGGTTTTCGCGTGAAATCACTTCATCATCCAGATGCGCACGGCGGGCAGATTGCTGTTTCTTCATCTCCCACAGGGACTTTCTCTGCTGGGTCAATGCAGTCGCCTCCGCCAATGCATGCTGATAATGCATGGTGTCTATGCGGAACAGCACATCGCCTTTGTGTACATACTGGTTATCACGCACCGGCACGGCGGTCACCAGTCCGGCCACATCCGGCGCAATATTCACCACATCGGCACGTACACGGCCATCGCGCGTCCATGGGTAGTCGGTATAGCGCACCCACAACTTGTATGCCAATAACCCGGCCGCTACTGCGATTGCCAGCGTAATCCCGACACGCAGGATACCTTTTGCTGCCTGAAACCAGATACGTTGCGTTTGCATGATTCAACCTTTCAATACACCATTAAACCAAACACGGAAAACAAACCAAAAAACAAGGAAACCCTTAACAAGGCCGGATACCACACTAGGTCGTAAATTCCCCAGGCGGCCAATGCTTTATCCATCAGCCAGATCGCGGCCGCGGCGAGCAAAAACGCCACAAACAAGGTGGGCACATGGGCATCCAGAAAAGCAAACTCACGCGGAATCCATGCATGCATCATGAGTCAGCTCCGGTTGACGTTGAAGCCAGGTCCTGCGGCAGCTCTGCCGCGATAACCAGCCTGATAAAATGCAATTGCGTGGTGAGCTTTCGCGCTTGTGAAGATAGGAGTGCATCGGCATACTCCCCGCCTTGCAACCAGGCCAGAAAATGATCCAACCATTGCAACACGGCTTGCTGCTGCGCCAACCCTGGCTGCTTGTAATAACTGGCGACCAACGTCAACGTGCGTTGCACTAATTGGTAAGGCTGTGCCGATACCCCCCTGGCAACCGCACGCAACGCCAACACGGCATGTCCTACCTCTAGCGCAGCACACAAGGCCTCGACGACACGCACACTTTCAGCCTCTTGTGGACGATGCACACTGCCGGAACGCTGGATCAAATCGCGTGTGCGCATTTCAAAAAGGGGCGCTGTCATACTTGTATGCAGACAGGCATCGACCACTAGCTTGCGCAATTGGGTAAACACACGGGCCTTGGCCCAGGGACTCGCCGCATAATCCGTCAGGCTGAACATGATGCCGGACACCACCAGTGCCACCATGAGTGCAATAGAGTCGTTAAAATATTTGACTGGGTTATCGCCCAGCGCCTGGTTGAATCCCACCATCAAAAAGTAAGCAATGCCCAATCCTGCGCCCACCAGGGTGGTGGCTGGCCGTGCACTTAGCCAGGCGGCGAGCAAAACTGCTGGCGTAATCACGATACAGAGCATCACATAATCATGTGCCGCGGTGAGCCAGAATACATTGCTGATGTACACCAGCACGATGCCCAGCAACACCCCTACTGAGAATTGACGAATAGTGGCCATTGGCGCCGGACTAGCCGCAAACAAGGTGCTTGTAATCACCCCCAGCGTCATGGCCAGGATACCGGAGGGCCAGTCTATGGTCATCCAGATGGCCGCCAGGATCAGCAAGGTGAGTGCGCCACGGGTCGCAGCAATCGACACCGGCAACCAGTCAATGTGCATATGCAACTGGTCAGCGGTGAATTCACGGCTCGCCACCTTGCGCGCACGTGGCTGTGCCACTAACAATGCATAGGTGTCCAGGTAGGCAGTCAACTCTTTTGCCAGGCGTGACAGCAATTCTCCACCAGTTTCCACCTCCAGCTGATTGACCTCCGGATGCATCATCAAGTGTTGTAACTGCACCGCCAGGCGCGCATCAAAATCATGTTGAAACGCTGCGACAGCTTGCTGCACCCGGGTAATGGCTTCAGCATGACTGGCAGGCTGCCCGTCTATGAGCGCCGCGGCAGATAAGGGCTGCATCAAGACCTGCAAAGCGTCTGCTTCCTTTGACGCCGCACGGGTTTGTAAACGCTGGATCAGCCGCTGCAAGACGACATAGGTCGTAGAAACTGCCATAAACTGCACATTGAGCCGGTTGATGGTTGCACTATGTACTCGCGCATCATCCGTTTCAAACTGCGCAGACGAACGAAATGCCTCTAACTGATAAATATCTTGCATGAACTTTAAAAACGGCTGATTGAGCCCAGCAGGTGCGCCGGTGCCCAGTAATACGCTGAAATCGCGAAATTTGCTGCGTACGACTGTCTGAATGTTTTCCCACAGGCGTTGCGGTAGCACCAGCTCACTGACCAAGGTCGCAATTAATAACCCGACGCCAATTTCAGACATGCGGGTTGAGGCGATTTGGAAGGTATGCCAAGGTGTCAGCGTCGCAGGCAAGCCGACAATACACAAAGTATAGCCAGCCAAGACAAACCCATAAGACTGGAAGTTACGATACACCAGCGAGCCTGCCGTACACATGCCTATCCAGAGCGCTGCCGCAATAAAAAACGGGAAGCGGTCTTGCGCAAACCAGGCCACCAGCAACATGGAAAACAAAATCCCGATCACGGTACCGATCAGGCGGTAATAACTTTTGGTGATGACCATGCCGGAGCGGAAATGCATGACGATCACCACCGTCAGCAAGGCGGTTGCCGGTTGATCCATCTCCATTTTCAAGGCCACCCACAACGCCAGGAAAGCGGCCAACAGGTATTTGAACAAATAGCCAATCAGGGGGAAATCCTGCCGGTACCAGTCTGTGCCTGCCTGTTGCAGGCACACGGCCACCAGTCGCGCTCCCTGCCTGAGCAAAGCCATACCAGCGAGTAACCGCTGTATGCAATGATTAATGTGCTGCGTGCTCAGCATCAATCACCCCTCCACCCAGTGCCAGCATCAATGCCGCATAGGCTTCCAGCCGCACCGCCTCCTGTTCCACCAGAATGCCTTTTTGTTGCAATACCAGTGCGTTAGTTTGCAGACTCTCCACCAGGTTGCTTAACCCGGCGCGGTAATTTTTCACCGCTAACCTGTGCGCCTGTTCGGTTTTTGCCAGTGCCTGCTGCGTATTGTCGGTTTCGATCGCCACCGTATTCAAGATGGAAAGCTGATTTGAAAGACTTTCCAGTGCCTTGAGAATAGTCGCGTTGTAATCCTCTACCGCCATGTCATACAGCGCCGTTTCTGCCGACAGGTTAGCGCGGCGCTTGCCGCCATCAAAAATAGGCAATGACATGGCCGGTCCCAGGTTACCGACTAAACCGGCACTGGAAAACAGGCCGGAAAATGCCAGCGCCTGAAAACCTATATAGCCCAACAAATTGATATTCGGGTAAAACGCTGCCTTGGCACTTTGAATATGCTTTTGCGACGCTTCGACCCGCCATCTGGCGGCGACAATATCCGGGCGGCGGCCAACCAGGTTGGCAGGCAATTGATCAGGCAGGCCGATGCTGGCCGACAAATGCAAACCGGGCCGGGCAATGCCCTCGCCTGCACCAGGCCCTTCCCCACTGAGTGCCGCAATCTGGTTTTTCAGCAAAGTGAGGTGTAACTCAATCTGCGCCAACTTGTTTTGAGCGGCTGGCAATGTTGCCTCCAGGCGGCTCAGGTTTAATTGCGTATTGAGCCCGGCGGCCAGCGCTTTTTTAGCAATGGCAATTTCATGGTGCACATCATCCAGCTCCTCTGCTGCCAGGTCGCGCCACTGATACTCTGCCGCCAGGCGGATATAGCTTTTCACCATGGCAGCAGTCAGCTCAATTTTGACCTGCTGCATTTCGGCTTCACTGACATGGGTCTCATCCAGCGCTGCCAGCCAAGCTGACTTCTGTTGCTTCCATAAGTCCAGGTTGTAAGACATGTCTACCGTCGCCTGGTTGTTCCAGTTAAAGCGGCCCGCCCACGGCTTGGGGATAAAACTCAACTCGGTAAAGCGCTCACGTGACGAGCTCACTTTACCGCCGACATTCGGCAAAGTCGCCGCATGCGCCTGCTCGGCCATCGCCGTCGTCAAGGCAATGCGCGCCGTGGCTTTTTTGAGGTCTGGATGGTCATGCAGGCTTTTCTCCACCAGGCGGTCCAACTGCGTATCCTGATACGCCTGCCACCAATGTTCAGTCGGCCAGGCAATGGCGGAGGCATCCTCTATCGCCTTGCCCAGTACCAGTTTATCTTGCGCCAGCGGTTGCGACGCGGGGATGATGCCTTTGGAACTGATGCATCCATTTAATAGCAGGGCCAATAACCAGACACCCCAGCGAGACACTCTCAGGGGTTGGCGCGGCAATATGGCAATGATAGTCAATGGCATAAACATAAAGTATGGTTATTGATAGTATGGAATCAAACTAAATAACTAAAAAATTTTACTGGTTCAATTTACTTGATTAAATCGACCCGGCTGGCCAACGTGGCGAGATCTGCAATCAAGGTATTTCTTTCCGGCTTGCCCAACACATTCATAAACTGCGTGACGCATTTCACATATACTGGCATCACTTCGTCCAGTTTTTGCTGTCCGGCCACCGATAAGCGGATAAGGAATTTGCGTCTGTCATTGGTATCCATAAAACGTGACACCAGCCCTTCGCGCTCTAGGCCGTCAATAAAGCCAGTCATTGTCGCCTTGGTCACACCCGCCTTGTCAGCCAGCTCTGAAGGGGAAGAGGTCAGGTCGTCCTGGCGCATAAGCAATACCAACACCCACCAGCGACCTTGTAACAACCCATGTTGGGCCAGCAACGCATCGAGCGCAGACGAAATATCCGACGCCGCACGCAAGATGCTGACAAAGTCTGAAATGGCCGAGATGTCTGTGCCGGGATAACGCGTCACAAATTTTTCCAGGCTTTTGGAGGTAGGTAATTCTTTAAGCAGCAACATAATACGGATCAATATAGTATGGAATCAAACCAATTGCAAGTGAAAAATATACTTTGCCAAGAAAATGATCAGGTCGTTGATATGATTTTTCTGGTTTAATGAAGCGTATCTTCAGCTTCTTCAATGCCTGGCATCCTATTCATCTGTGAACCTGACAAATTCCCCCATCCCGCAGAAAGCTGTCCGTTTTCTGTTTTTGTATATCACGCGCCGCCCCTGGTTGTTTGGCTCAGTGTTCCTGATCATCATCGGCGCCGCCAGTTCAGCGGTTGGTGTGCAATATGCCATGAAGCTGCTGGTGGATGCCATGGACAGTTCGGTACGAGCCACCGCCCATGTCTGGGCACCTTTATTCCTTTTCCTGGGATTGATCACCATCGAGAACCTGTTGTGGCGTTTGGGTGGCTGGCAAGGTTCCCGCGCCATCGTCGCCAGCGGGGTCGATATCCGGCTAGACCTGTTCGAGCATCTGACAGGCCACTCGATGCGCTACTTCAACCAGCACTTTTCAGGCGCACTGGGCAACCGCATCACGTCTACAGCTGCTGCCACCGGTGAGATATTTGCCACGATGTTCTGGCGTATCCTGCCGCCGATCACCGACTTTCTTGGTGCCATTCTCGTACTGACGACCATTCGCTGGCAAATGAGTTTGGGCTTGCTGTTCTCAGTGCTATTTGTCGCCGGCCTGCTCATCATCTTCGGCATCCGCGGCCGCAGGATACATGACAATTACGCCAGGCGATCCTCCGATGCCAGCGGCAAAATGATCGATGTAGTGAGTAACGTGTGGACAGTAAAAGCGTTTTCCGCCCGCTATCGCGAAAAAAACAGGCTGTCTCGCGAGTTGAACCGGGAAGCAAAAGCGCACCGACGTAGCTGGATGTATGTAGAACTGGCGCGTGTGATTCATGACCTATGCCTGGTCGTCACCGGTGCCGGCATGCTGGTCTGGACCATATTACTCTGGCGCGCCGGTAACATTAGTACCGGCGACGTGGTCATCGTCAGCACCCTCACCTTCAGGATATTGCATGGCTCACGGGACCTTGCCCTTGCCTTGGTCGGCACTGCCCAACAATTCGGCATCATCAATGAAACACTCAAAGTGATTGCGCAGCCACACTCGGTCAAAGACCCGGATGCATCCTCGCAACTGACCGTTGAGCGCGGCAATATCCTGTTTGACAATGTGTCTTATAGCTATCCGGATGGCCACAAGGTATTTGATCAGCTGTCATTTGAGATCAAAGCTGGTGAGAGAGTCGGCCTGGTGGGGGCTTCCGGTGCCGGGAAGTCGACCTTGATCAGCCTGATTCAGCGCCTGGATGATATTCAGGGCGGTCAGATCCTGATTGACGGCCAGCGTATCGACCAGGTCTCACAAGACAGTTTACGGGCAAACATCTCCGTCGTCCCGCAAGACATTGCCCTGTTCCATCGCTCGGTGTTCGAAAATATCCGCTACGGCCGTCCAGAAGCCTCAAACGAAGAAGTGTATAGCGCGGCACGCGATGCCTATTGTGACGCCTTCATTCGCGGCTTGCCCAAAGGCTATCGCACGATTGTGGGTGAAAAAGGCATCCGCCTGTCTGGTGGACAAAGGCAACGTCTGGGCATCGCCAGGGCTTTTGTCAAAGACGCGCCCATCTTGATATTGGATGAAGCCACGTCTGCGCTGGACTCCAAGTCCGAAAAAGAAATCCAGTCAGCGTTAGCCTCGCTGATGCAAGGGCGGACCGTGTTAGCCATCGCGCACCGGCTTTCTACACTGGCCTCATTCGATAGAATCATCGTGCTGAAAAATGGGGTGATTATTGAAGATGGCCCGCCAGACGTGTTGCGCGCGAATGGCGGCCCATTTGCTGAGGCATGGCAACTACAGGCTAACAGTCTTGACCCGCAGGCAACCGATAAATTGGCAACCACAGATCCTAGCTGAAAATAAGCTGTGGCATCCATAAAAAAGCCCTGCTCAAACGAACAGGGCTTTTGCTAAGCGTTTGCTTAAGCTTTCATTGAATTGATATCAATCACAAAGCGGTATTTCACATCACTCTTGAGCATGCGCTCGTAAGCGTCATTAATGTAGTTAGCATCAATCATTTCTACATCGCTGACGATATTATGCTTGCCGCAGAAATCAAGCATTTCCTGGGTTTCGGCGATGCCACCGATCAGTGAACCGGCGACATGGCGGCGCTTGGTAATCAGGTTGGCGCCATGCACTTCGACCGGATCCAGCGGGCCGACCAGCACGATGGTTTTATCGCGCTTGAGCAGGCCGATATAAGGATTGAGGTCATGCGCTACCGGCACGGTATCAATAATCAGGTCAAAACTGGCAGCATGCTTGGCCATGTCATCGGCGTCTTTTGAAATCAGCACCTCATGCGCACCCAAGCGGGTCGCGTCCGCGGCTTTACTGGCGGAGGTGGTAATCATCACCACATGCGCGCCCATGGCGGCAGCCAGTTTGACGCCCATATGACCCAGGCCACCGAGACCGATAATGCCGACTTTCTGGCCAGGCTGTACATCCCAGTGTTTGAGTGGTGAATACAAGGTAATGCCAGCACACAACAATGGCGCCACGGCTTTGGTATCCAGGTTTTCCGGCACGCTGACAACGAAATTTTCATCAACGGTAATACGCTCGGCATAGCCACCAAAGGTCAGGCCGCCATGCTTGGGGTCTTTGGCATTGTAGGTAAATACCGAGCTATCACAATATTGCTCTTCACCGGCATGACATTCTTCGCAGTGGCGGCAGGAGTCGACCATACAGCCGACCCCAACCAGTTGCCCCAGCTTGAATTTGGTGACATGACTGCCGATACTTTTCACACGGCCGACAATTTCGTGGCCAGGCACCATGGGATACAGGGAACCACCGCCCCATTCGTTACGCGCCTGGTGAATATCCGAGTGGCAAATACCACAGTACTCGATATCAATCAGGACGTCGTGTGGCCCCGCTTCGCGGCGATCAATACTCATGGGTGCGACCGGTGAGGTCGCATTTTGTACACCATAGGCGGCAGTTTTCATAGCATCTCCATCATCTATTGTTACGTGTTAAGCAATGGCAAAACAACGCCACCGTATTGCCAAACAGTCTAAACAAGGTCACACAAAAGTGCTTGCCTGCTTTTATCAAATGCTTGCCTAATCCTCTGCGATGTCGGCATATTTAACGCAAGAAAAAGTGATTTCATTGTCACAATGACCATTTTACTGTTGAACAGTCACATACTGGTCAACCCTCTGATTGGCTACAAATTCGCCAGGTGACGTGATCAACGCGCTGCGCACGGCACTCACCTCTTCCATTGGACTTTTACCAAACATGCGCTTGAACTCACGGCTGAACTGCGAGGCACTCTCGTAGCCGACTTTGGTTGCAGCCAAGGTTGCATTAATACCGTCTTGCACCATCAGCAAGCGGGCCTTATGCAAGCGTGTCTTTTTCAAATATTGAATCGGCGAGGTCGCCGTCACATCCCTGAATGCAGCATGAAAAGACGGCACGCTCATGGCAGACACCGCCGCCAGCGTATCGACATTGAGTTCATTGGCATATTCGGCGTGAATCAAGCGTAGCGCTTTGCTGATTTTGCCCATATTGTTGTGGGTGCTATGTGCAGCCAGGATCGCCGACGCCTGCGAAGACTGCAGGATGCGATAATGAATCTCGCGGATAATCGACTGCCCAAGCACAGAAGCCTCAACTTTGGATTGCAAACACTCCAGCAATCGCACCACGGCATTCGACAGTTGCTTATCCAATGGCGTGGAGCTGATGCCGCTTTTACCGTTGATATTCATGGGCGCATCATGTGCCACACTTAATAACAGTTCAGAAACCATGGACAGGTTGATGCGGATGGAAATCGCTAGCAAGGGCTCTTCTGCCGAGGCGATGGTTTCACTTTCAAATGGCAATGGCACCGACAGGATCAGGAACTGCTGCGGGTTATATTGATAAACCTCGCCACCCAGGTAGCCCACTTTGCGGCCCTGGCAAACAAAGACAATACTGGGCTCATAAAACACCGGGCTACGCGGAATGGCCCGGTTCCAGCGCATGAGTTTGACGCCATCCAGCGCGGTGAGGGTAAACCCCTCCGTCGGCGTCAGCGCTGAAAGCAGCGCAATCGTGCGGTCTTTGTCGTGCGCATGCCAGCATTCGTTATTATTCATAATATGAGTGTGAGTAAAATAATTAGGCATTTATATTACTCCTAATTAGCAATAAGCATCACCACCACCATAGAATTAGGCAATCATTTCATATTTTTTAACTTTTCACGATGGACGCAACTGCTTACACTGGGCTTATTGCAATTGGATTGATTGCAATACTTTTGGAGAAAGGGATACCAATGAAAAAGAATCCACCGATCACAGGCCTGGTCAGCGCCATGTTCGCCACACTGGCCACCTCTGCCTGGGCAGATATTAACGATGTACGCGCAAACCTGAGCAAGCTGCACGTGCCGGAAGGCTTTCATGTTGAAGTGTATGCAGAAGTACCCGGTGCCCGCCAAATGGCGTTAGGTACCAACGGCAATGTGTACGTCGGCACTCGCGGCAGCAAAGTATATGCCGTGGTCGATAAAAACAAAGACCACAAAGCGGACCAGGTCGTCACTATTCTGGATGACCTGAGTGTAGGCAATGGCGTGGCCATGGTGGATGGCCATTTATATGTCGCTGAGCAACATCGCATCACACGTTATGCCGCCCCCGATTTCGATTTAACTCTGCCGTTTAAGGCCATGCGTGAAATCATTTACGACAAATTGCCAGACAAGGCACACCACGGCTGGCGCTACCTGGCGGCAGGCCCGGACAACAAGCTATATGTCACCTTGGGTGCACCATGCAATATTTGTGACCCGGTCGGGATTGAAGCCTCGATTATTCGCATGAATGCTGATGGCAGCCAGGTAGAAACCTTTGCCAAAGGTGTGCGTAACTCGGTAGGCATGGACTTTCAGCCGGGCACCAACACCCTGTTTTTCACCGATAACGGTGTCGACCTGTTAGGCGCCGATGTGCCACATGACGAACTGAACGCAGCGCTTAAAGCCGGTTTGCATTTTGGCTTCCCTTACTATGCCGGTGGCGATGCGCGTGACCCGAACTGGAAAAACAAAACACCGCCAGCTGACGTGACCAAACCAGTCGCCGAATTCCAGGCACACACCGCCAACCTGGGCTTTAAGTTTTATACTGGCAAACAGTTCCCGGCCGAATATCAAGGCAATGCCGTGATTGCCCAACATGGCTCATGGAACCGCAAGGTGCCGGTCGGCTACCAGTTGGTACGCGTGACGTTTGACGCGCAGCACCAGGTCAAGGAAACCAAGCCATTTATCGACGGCTGGCTGAGCGCTGAAGGTGAAGTCTGGGGCCGCCCGAATGATGTGCTGCAATTACCAGATGGCTCTTTACTAGTATCGGATGACTACAATGGTGTGATTTATCGTGTCAGCTATGATGGCAAAACACACCGCGTAGCAACAACTGGTGCAGCAGCACCCACTGCCAGCGAAGCCAATACCTTGAGTGGTTTCGTCATGCCGGAATCTGTCTTTGCCACTCCGGAAGGCGTGACTTACATTTCTGAAATTGGCGAATTTGGCAAACTGGGCGATGGCAAAATCACACGCATTGCCGCTGACGGTACACGCACCACCTTGGCCGATGGCCTGAATGACCCCAAGGGCCTTGATCTGTTTGATGGCCAGTTGTATGTCGCCGATATGGACCGCGTGGTACGCATTGATGCCAATAGTGGTGCACAAACCGTGATTGCTGCCGCCAGCGCTTTCCCGCAAAAGCCAGTGTTTTTAAATGACATTGAAATCGATGGCTTGGGCAATGTGTATGTATCAGACAGTGGCGACGACCACGGTAATGGCGCAGGCATCTTCAAGATTGCGCCAGATGGCAAACTGACGCAGGTGCTTAAAGCCAAAGCAGGCATCAAACGCCCGAATGGTTTGCTGATGGATGGCCCGGATCGTTTACTGGTGGCTGACTTTGGCACCGGCAAATTGTTCAGCGTGCAAATCGGCGGCAAGAAATCCAATGTCACATTGCTGAACCAGGGCTTTGGCGGCGCCGATGGCCTGGTACGGGATGCCAACGGCTTGCTGTATGTCAGCGACTGGGCAGGCGGTAACGTCTGGCAGCTGACAGAACCTAAAGCTACGCCACAACGCATTATCCAGGGCTACCAGTCTGCCGCAGATATCAGCCTGTCGGCAGATGGCAAATCACTGCTGATTCCTGATATGAAAGCGGGCACTTTACACACTGTGCCGATTCATTAATTGCTAGTCAAAGCCCGGTGTTTCACCGGGCTTTTTTATTCCCCCCAACCGTTAATCTCTATGTCACAATGCCAGGCACGGGTCTGCTAACCAGCGGCCTGAACTCGAAAAAATACTTATCTTTTTTTGTTTGGAGACTTTCATGAATAAACTGGTGATTGCCTTGTTGTTGTCTTGCGTCTGTATCTCTGCCAATGCGGGCCCGCAGCAGGAAAAAATGAAAACCTGTAATGCCGATGCTAAAACCAAAGCACTCGCAGGCGATGAGCGCAAAGCCTTTATGAAAGAATGCCTCTCTGCGGATGGCGCCAGCACTGGTCTGACTGCACAGCAAAACAAAATGAAAACCTGTAATGCCGATGCAAAAACCAAAGCGCTCGCTGGTGATGAACGTAAAGCGTTTATGAAATCCTGCTTGTCAGCCAAATAATTTCAGCAACACACCTCAACCATCGCCTGTTGTCCTGCAACAGGCGATTTTTTATTATTTTTTTAAATCCACTCTAAAGTTTCTTTATATTCGTCCGTTAATTGAGATAGCCCTTGTTGCACCCGCCACAATTACAACCGTAGCGCGTGAATACAAGGCCTCAACAAATGTGCTCCAATCACTGGGACAGAATGTGATGAATACCACGATCAACACACTGGCTGGCAATCTATTCGCCGCCATCGCCGCGCTGATGCACCAAACCGCTGCAGCCGTGCCAGCGAACCTGGTAGTCTCGCATAGCAGCCCTCCACTTCACGACATGGTCATGAGCACCAGCATGACGGCCATTGCTATTGTATGCGTATTATTACTACATCAATTCTGGCGTTTTTACAAACGGGCAAAACGCAGGGAGGCTGACATTCGCCAGCAACTCTGGCGGCAGGCCAATTACGATTACCTGACGCAACTGCCTAACCGCTATCTGTTACAGAAATGCCTGGAGGAAGCGATTATTGATTGCCAAGAATCGCAGCAGCAATTGGGCTTATTACTGATAGACCTGGATGGGTTTAAGGATGTGAATGATATTGCGGGTCATGCGGTGGGGGATCGCTTATTGCAAAATGCGGCGTTGCGCATACAGTCATGCGCACGCAGTGGCAACACCACAGCCAAGCTGGGCGGGGACGAGTTTGTGGTGGTCATCCCCAAGCTACGGGATATTCAGGTGCTGCACGAGATTGGCGCCAAGATTGTAGACACCATACGCTCCCCATTCTACATTGAAGACAACCAATACTTTGTCACTGCTAGCATTGGCATTGCCGTGTTCCCCGACCACAGCAGGTCCGGCGAAGAGTTAATGATGTTCGCCGATCAGGCACTCTACGCCGCCAAACGTGCTGGCAAAAATCAATATCAGTTTTTCACGCAAACCATGCAGCGGGAAATACGCGACCGCATTTCGCTCACGCATGACTTGCGCTCAGCTGTCGCCAATGGCGAGCTACATTTGGTTTACCAACCCATTTATCGTCTGAGCGACTTATGCCTGATTAAAGCGGAGGCGCTGATCCGCTGGCAACATCCCACACGTGGCGCCATCCCGCCTGATGTGTTTATTCCGCTGGCAGAAGAGTCAGGTGTGATTATCGAAATTGGTAAATGGATTTTTGATGAGGTGCTTCATGACTTATCCGCAATTGACCTGTTACGTCTGCAAGGTACACAAATCAGCCTCAATATTTCACCCGTACAATTTGCGCATCCGCAGCACCTGATGGCTTTTATCAAGCGCCTGCAACGCTCCAACATCCCGTGTGAACGCTTCTGCTTCGAAATTACCGAAGGCCTATTGCTCGAACCCTCCAAAGTCACGCAAGATACTCTAAAAAATGTGAAGCAGGCAGGCATCAAACTCTCGATAGACGACTTTGGCACAGGCTACTCCGCACTCGGCTACCTGAAGAAATATCAAATTGACTATGTCAAAATTGATAAGTCATTTATTAAAAATCTGGAGGTCGATAATTATGACTTTATTCTTTGCCGGTCCATCATTCAGATGGCACATGAATTGAATATCAAACTGATTGCAGAGGGTGTGGAGAATGCCCGTCAGGAGAGCATCCTTAGGGTAATCAACTGTGACTTTATCCAGGGCTTTTTACACGGCAAACCTGCGCTGTTCAGCTCACTGCTAGAGCAGGTGTATCAGCAGACTGCGCACCAACGCGTGCATAGCCTGATGAGCAGTGAGACCAAGCACTAGGGTAGAAAAAAGGTAGCGCATCTGCGCTACCTGGTTCCCACTATTCAGCAGCCCACGACTCAACTACACCAGGTAATGATCCAGCAGCAAGGCGGCGAAGATCAAGCTCAAGTAAAGAATAGAATATTTAAAGGTGGTTTTAGCCAGTGCATCTGAGTAGTGGCGATACAAACTGACCACATAATACATAAACACAAGATTCAGCACAGCTGCTGATGCCAGGTATAGCCAGCCACTCATGCCCAGTCCATAAGGCATCATGGAGACGACCACCAGAATGACGGTATACAACACGATATGCAGCAAGGTGAACTGTTCGCCATGTGTGACCGGCAACATGGGCATGCCGACTTTGGCGTATTCTTCGCGGCGGTATAAGGCCAGCGCCCAGAAGTGGGGCGGCGTCCACGCGAAAATAATCAGGAACATCACCAGGGATTCTGGCGACACGGTATTGTTCACAGCAGCCCAGCCCAGGATAGGCGGCATGGCACCGGAGGCCCCGCCAATGACGATATTCATCGGCGTGGCAGGTTTGAGGAACACGGTATAAATCACGGCATAGCCGACAAAAGTGCCCAAAGTGAGCCACATCGTCAGCGGGTTAACCCAGTAATAGAGAATGCTTAAGCCTATGCCGCCGAGTACGCTGGCAAACAGCAGTGTTTCCATCTGCGACAGTTGACCGGTTGGCAAGGGGCGCGCGCGGGTACGCGCCATCATGGCATCAATCTTATGCTCGATGAGGCAGTTAAACGCCGCCGCTGCCCCCGATGCAAAGGCAATCCCCACCGTGGCGGCCAGTAATACCGAGAGCGGCACCATGCCTGGCGTCGCCATCAACATACCAATAATGGCAGTAAACACGATCAATGCCGTGACGCGCGGTTTGCAAAGCGCATAAAAACTGCGCATCCCCATGCTGGCTGAAGCCAACTGTGTCATCCATGCTGCTTGCATACTGTTCCCCTATTTTTTATATGACATTTGATGATGTATTCAACAATCTGGCATTGATGGCTACCAGCCATACGCCCAATAATGCGGCTCCTGCGTTATGCAGCACCGCCAGCACCAACGGCAGTTGCAACAGCAGGTTACCAACCCCAATCGCCACCTGGCACAGTACAATCGCCAGCAGCCCCCAAGCCAGGCGACGTGAAACAGGTCGTTGCAGCAAAAATCTCACGCTCACCAGCATCCAGCCCAGCACCACGAATGCACCCAAACGATGTATCCATTGAATGGCTGTCAGCGCATTCAGGTGCAACTGTCCGCCATCGCGGCTTTCCCCCAAAGCACGCGTGAGGTGAAATGCCTCACCGACATCCATGTCCGGCCACCACAAGCCATGACAGGTCGGAAAATCAGTACAGGCCAAGGCAGCATAATTACTGCTGGTCCACCCTCCCAACAGCACTTGCGCGATCCAGATCAATAGCGCAACACGCAACCACCATTGCTGGCTGCCTGGTAACGCAACGTCCTGCTTGCTGCCATGACGAAACGCAATCCAACTGAGCAAGGCTAAAGTCGTCATGCCACCCAGCAAATGCAAAGTCACGATCACCGGCTTTAATAACAAGGTCACCGTCCACATCCCCAGCAAGGCTTGCAGAACGATCAACACCACCAAACCGGCAGATAACTGCCAGGATGTTGTAATGGTATGCCGTTGACGATACGCCAACACGGCCAAAGCCACCACCAGCAAGCCTAAACTGCCTGCCAGGTAGCGATGTGCCATTTCTTTCCAGGCTTTGGCATGCACAACCGGCTTGTCGGGATAAGCCTGCTGCGCCGACTGGATTGCAGACTCACTCTGCGGCACGGTCAACGCACCATAACAACCCGGCCAATCCGGGCAACCCAAACCAGCATCTGAGAGCCGCACATACGATCCCAGCACCACCACACAAAAAGCCACAATAGCAGCCAATACACTTAACACTTTAAACATGTACTAACCTGCCCATGAAGCCTTTAACAATTTCACCAGATCCTTGCGGATCCACTTAGCCTCCATTTCGGGACCATACTGCATCATGACATTGCCCAGTGGATCAATAAAATAAACGCGTTGTGCATCCAGTGTATTCTGGCCGCCGCCACTCAACATACTGCCAAGCATGGCCACTTGTTCAGCCTGGCCATTAATAATCAGCAAATCCGGATAGCGGGCGCGAATCGCCGTGGTATCTGCTTGTTGTGTAATCAATACACGCTGCACACGGATCATGTCTTTGTATAACGAGACATAAATCTGCCGCATGTCGTACAAACGCTGCATGCAAGGCGCATCGCACTCGCGCGCGATCAAGGCGATATTCCATTTATCCTGCCAGAATGCTGGCAATGCCTGCTGCTGGTCACTCACCCAATGGGTTGTATGGGCAATGGAAACGGGCGGCTGGATTAATTGACCATAGCTCTTGCCAGTAGGACGCCAGTCAAACTTGATCATCGCCACCACCACCAATAACGGCACGGTGAAAAAAATTGCCAGCAACAAAAAAATCATGCGCCCTTTACGCTGCTGTACAGGATCCAGCACCACTAAAGGATTCGTTTCTTCATGGGTCATATTCAAGCCCGTTTCTCCACCATTTGAGTCAATCCAATCACCAGGCTTGCCACAGCAAACCCAAACCACTGGTAAGCATAACTAAGGTGCTTCTCCACTTGCCCGGCAGGCACATCCCAATGCCGCACATAACCCTCACCAACCGCTGGGGCGAGTTTGAGGATTACATCCGGAAAAACATAAGGCACATGCTGACGCAAGTAAGCAAAGTCGAGTACGGGTTGCACAGACTGCCAGGCCTGGCCAGGCTTATCCAGCCTGAAGCCAACTTTCGTTTGCTGCCAGAACAAGCCCTTAATCACTTGCTCAGCTTGCGTGGTGGAAATTTTTGGTGTTTGTTGATGGTCAGCGAACCCGGCTATCCAGCCACGGTTCACCCAGATCACATGCTGTTGGTCACTGAGCAAGAAAGGCGTGATGACATGAAATCCGGCTTGGCCTTGCTCCACCTGATTATCAAGAAAAAAAGCATATTGAGGCAGGTAATGCCCTTTGAATGCAACGGTCTGCAAATGCAAAGTGTCGACTTTAGCCTGGGAATCCAAGTCTTGCGCTTGCGGCCAAACCGCATCGCCATGATGCGTTAATGCACGGGTAATTTCCTGCTTTTGTTCTGCCTTGTGCCATTGCCACAAGCCAAGCCGGACACAACCCCAGATTGCGACTACCATGACACACACCACCAGCCAGCGCACACGAACGACATAATTTCCCAAGGGTATTTGCATTTTCCAGCTTACAGCCCATAATGTAATCAACTTAACGCGAGATCACATCATGTTCATTAAAATTGTCACCATTTTGATACTGATTGTCATTGTGGGTAGCCTATTTTCCGCCTTGCTGTTTTTGCTCAAAGACAAGAGTGGTTCCGATCGCACCGTGAAAGCCCTGACCATGCGTATCGGCCTATCCATTTTCCTGTTTCTGGCTTTAATCCTTGCAGCGCATTTCGGCTATATAGGCCATACACTTTAACAATATTACGCTTGCTAAAAAGGGCGCCCAGTGCGCCCTTTTTGATTCATCAGAGCATGTAAACAAAGATATACAGACCCAACCACACGACATCCACAAAGTGCCAGTACCAGGCCACACCTTCAAAACCAAAGTGATGCTCAGGCGTAAAGTGGCCTTTAATACTGCGCAACCAAATCACAATCAACATCAGCGTACCAATCGTCACATGGAAACCGTGAAAACCGGTGAGCATAAAGAAGGTGGCACCATAAGCCCCTGATTTCAGCGTCAGGCCCATTTCTGTATAAGCATGGTGATACTCAGCCGCCTGGCAGCAGAGGAAAGTCACACCAAGTGCAATGGTCAAAAACAGGCCAATAATCAACTGCTTGCGATTATTTTTAATCAACCCCCAATGCGCCCAGGTGATGGTTGCGCCAGAACTCAACAGCAACAAGGTATTGATCAGCGGCAAACCACTCCAGGTCATGGGGTGGAATGATACGTCTGGCTTGTAGGTTTCACCCAGTACGACACCGCCTGGGCCTTGAGATGGCCAGGTGCTTAAGAAGTCTTTATACGGTGTAATATCCGGTGCATAAGAAGCCAGGTCAGGTACCGACAGCACGCGCATGTAGAACAACGCGCCAAAGAAGGCTGCAAAAAAAGCCACCTCTGAACAGATAAACACGATCATGCCGATGCGGAAAGATTTATCTTCCCATTTTTTATATTGGCCGGTAATACTTTCGGTGACCACTGTACTCAACCACTTGAACATCATGGTGAGGATAATCGCCAGGCCTAGATACATCATGTATTTGCCCGGGGTTGCGAGGTAAGACAGCGCCGGATTCTTAATGGAGCCATCCAGGCGCGTATCCGAACCGGTAACATTAAAAACAAAACCACTGGCCATAGACAGCAAGCCGACGGAAATCAGCGCCGGATAAATACTGCCATGCGGGACAAAATAGTGATTTTCTGAATGACTAGCCATGCATTAACTCCCTATCCTTTAACTTAGTGCTCATAATTATTGTTTACTGACTTGCCGGAAAAAACGAATACGACAAGGTCATTTCTTGTACATCTTTTGGCAATTCTGCACTGACAAAAAACCGCAGTGGCAGCGCCTTTACTTCCCCAGGTTTGAGTGTCTGCCTGACAAAACAAAAACACTCAATCTTCTTTAAATGTGCCGATGCTTTGCCTGGCGTCACGCTTGGAATTGCCTGCCCGGCGACTTCCACATTGGTAATGTTTTTTGCTTCAAACATCACCGTCGTCACCTGGCCTGGATGCACCACCACACTGGTTTGCTTGGGGTAAAAGTTCCAGCCCAACCCTGGCATCACAGAAGACACAAACTGCACAGTGACTTCGCGCTTCAAGTCGACGACCGCCTTGGCCGCACTTTCTGCCGTATTTTTTGTCTTGCCATTCAAGCCAGTGACCGAACAAATCACGTCATACAACGGCACCAGCGCAAAAGCAAACAGCAATGCACCCGCAATAATCCAGACCAACTTCAACGCCAATTTTTTATTGGCTGCTGCTTGCGCTTGTTCTAATGCCATAACCGTTGCAAGCGCCGCTTACTTCCAAATCGTAAACATCGAAATCAGGTACCAGATGATAGCCACGGCGGCCAACAACCAGGCAATCTTCCTATTATTTGACCGCTTGGGATCACTCAAAATACATCCACCTTTAACACGAAGCCAATCAATCAAAGACTGATTGGCTTTCAACATATAGTTACTTGACGACAGGCTGCTCGGTAAAACTGTGGTAAGGCGGAGGTGAAGGCAAGGTCCACTCTAAGCCCTGTGCACCTTCCCACACTTTATCAGTAGCCTTTTTGCCGCCTTTGACACAGCTAATAATGATGTACACGAACAGCAGTTGTGACAGGCCCAACACAAACGCGCCTACCGTAGAAATCATGTTGAACTCGGCAAACTGCAATGCGTAGTCAGGAATACGACGCGGCATACCAGCCAAGCCCACAAAGAACTGCGGAATAAAGGTCACGTTGAATGAAATGGCGGTTAACCAGAAGTGTGTTTTACCTAACTTCTCGTTATACATATGGCCAGTCATTTTTGGCAGCCAGTAGTACACACCCGCCATAATGCCCATGATGCCACCCGCAAACAGGGTGTAGTGGAAGTGCGCCACAACGAAATAACTGTTGTGGTATTGCGCATCCGCAGCTACATCAGCCAGTACCAGACCAGTCAAGCCACCGATACCGAACAGAATAATCCAGCCGACAGTAAACAACATCGGGGTTTCAAAGCTCATGGAGCCTTTCCACATGGTGCGGATCCAGCAGTAGAACAACACGGCCAATGGCAGTGAGATCGCCATGGTGCTATACATAAAGTAAAGCAAAGCTGGCACAGGCATACCCGCAGTAAAGAAGTGGTGCGCCCATACAACGACAGCCAAAGCACCAATCGCCCACAGTGAATAGACTTGCGCTTTATAGCCATACATTGGTTTGCGGCTGAATGTTTGCAGAATCTGAGGAATGAAACCCCACACTGGCAGCAACAGAATATAGACCTCTGGGTGACCAAAGAACCAGAACAAATGCTGGAACATGATCGGGTCGCCGCCACCAGCTGCGTCAAAGAAGTGGGTACCAAAGTGACGATCAGTCAACAACATGGTCACCGCACCGGCCAGTACTGGAATAGTCGCAATCAGCAAGAAGGCTGTAATCAACCAGCCCCAGGCGAACATAGGCATTTTCATTAAAGTCATGCCAGGTGCGCGCATGTTGTAAATCGTCACAATGATGTTGATAGAGCCTAATACTGACGAAATACCCAGCAAGTGCACAGCAAAAATAGCGAAGTCGACGCCAATCCCGCCTTGCACGGACAACGGTGGATAAAAGGTCCAGCCAGTCGCCAACGCGCCGTCACCGACACCAAACAACGCCAGCGTGAATGGCAGTGTGAGCAAAATAGCTGACGGTGGCAGAATCCAGAAGCCCCAGTTATTCAAGCGCGGCAAAGCCATATCAGGCGCGCCGATTTGCAAAGGCAACATCCAGTTGGCAAAACCAGTCGCTGCAGGCATCAATGCCGCAAAAATCATGATTAGCGCATGTACGCCAATCAGCTGGTTAAAAAACTCCGGGTTCATTAATTGCAAACCCGGCTTGAACAGTTCGGCACGAATGCCCAAAATCATCGAACCGCCGACCAAAAACATCACCAGTGAAAAGGTTAAATACATGGTGCCGATATCTTTATGGTTGGTCGTCGTTAACCAGCGCATAATCCCGGTCGGATGGTCGTCGTGATGCTCATCATGATGTGCTACGGTTGTAGTACTCATAGTGCTCTCCTAAAATCGCTCAAATATTATTCGCGTGCAGCTTTAACTTGCGCTGGCTGCACCAGTGCATCCACAGCCGCCGTATTACCCAGCGCATTGCGCTCGTAGGTAATCACCGCAGCAATTTCCGTATCGTTCAATGTAGCCTTCCAGGCAGGCATCACGCCTTTACCATTCAACACACGATCCAGATGACTGTCTTTTTGATATTTGCCATCTGCGCCAAAAATCGGGCCAGTGGCGATTTTGCTGCCGGTGAGTGCCGGAAAAGCTGGAGGCAAACCTGCACCCGTCACCTGATGGCACACCGCGCAGTTTTTCTCGTAAACCACTTTACCCTGAGCGACCAGTTCGTCTTTGGTCATCTCTTTGACATCATTCGCGGCTTTTTGCTCATCTTGTTTTTTGTTCGCCCATTGAGCGAACTCTTCTTTGGACACCGCATTCACCACCACTGGCATATAGCCATGACCTTTACCGCACAGCTCTTTACATTGGCCACGATACACGCCCGCCTTTTCAACCTGTACCCAGGTCTCACGGATAAAACCTGGCACAGCCACACGTGAGGAGCCAAACTGCGGCACCCACCAGTTGTGTAACACGTCAGAAGCCGTCATCAGAATGCGTACTTTTTCGCCGACAGGCAGCACCAGCGGGTTATCCACCTCTAACAGGTAATGCTCGCCTTTATCGGCTTCGTTGTGCATTTGGTCATTGCTGGTGGCCAGGTTACTGACGAACTTGATGCCTTTGGCATCGCCATCCAGGTATTCATATTGCCAGCGCCACTGTGAACCTGTGATCTTGATCACCATGGTCGACTGGTCACGTGTATCTTCCATCATCACCACGCTGTGGTAAGCCGGGATGCCCATGATGACAAAGTCGATCAGCAGCAAAATCGCAAATGGAATCAGCGTCCAGAAAATTTCAACCGCAGTTGAAGGCGCTTTATCGGCCACAGGTTTGTAGCCCTTGCTGTGACGGTGAGTCACAATGGAGTAAATCATGATTGCCAGCACTGCCACAAAAATGACGGCAGTAATCAGCATAAATTTGTTATGTACGTGGAGGGTATCCAAAGCCATCGGCGTAACCGGCTCCGGAAAATTCCAGGTGAAATCAGCACGTGCACTTAAAGACAAGAACAATGCAACCGCACCAACCCCGAGTTTCTTCATCCCTTGCATCTAATCGCTCCAAAATCCAGTTATTTAGTTTTTAGAAGTACCCGCTTGAGATGAGATGCCACTTGTTCGCGTTGCGCGTTATCCATGGTATCTCGACCAAACTCAACCTCTTGATCATGGGACCCAATCCACAGTGACGTCTTACCGTTCTCACCTTCCCTGAGCGTTATCCGGGTCCAATAGCATTGAAAGCGAACGTGTTTTATTTTTCCCAGCACACTTTGTTCGATCTCAACATGATTCTCAACGAAGGTGATTTTTTCGTAATCACCGCTGTGACGTAACACCACCACAAACGCCAGAACCACCAACACCAATTCCAGGCCAGCAAATGGCAACACCATCCAGGCACCCACATGCAAAAAACCCATGGCGATCAGCCCTGAAAACACCCCCAAACTCAGCAACAACTTGAACACACTCTCTGTAGAAGCAGATGCATTCGGCTTGGTGATGCATTGTGTTTCGCAAATAGATAACATGCTTGCCAACCCAGAATTTAGCCTGTAGCAACTAAATTACGTTTAGTTACAAATTTGTTACATGTTGTAAATTAGCACAAGACAACCAGAGTGACAAGACAAAAAATCGGGATTGATCCTGTCATTAATGTAAATTTATGGGACCAGAAGTTAAAGAACAAACACTGGTTTGCGTCAGAAAATGCGGCCGTGCGCAACGGCATCGGCCCATCAATGCAGCCCAATCAAGCGATCTCGCCACGCGCAAACCATGTCAAAAAAAGATGAAAAACAGACTTCTGCCAGCGCAGATTTTTTGTGGTAGATTTTAAAAAAGCCATCAGAATGACCTGCGATATGTCACTCGTAAGCCTGGAATTTAGATGGTATGCTAGTTGCAAAAGTGTTTGTGTTGATCGATGTAAAAATGCAGTAGTGACGATTAGCCCCGTATAAAAAGTGCACAACTCACGTGCCCAGATCAGCTAATCAAACTACTGCCAAGTAATTGATAGTGGCCGTAATTTAACCGGGGGCAACCACATGAGCATTCACAATTTACCCGCAACAAAAGTCAGCGCCGACGATGACATATCGATTCGCCACGTCAACGCCAACATCATCCTAGACTGGTTACACGCAGGCGTGACTGACATCCACCTCGGCGGCCGCGCCAGCCTGTTTTACGGCATTATTTTCGCGGCCACTGGCGTCATCATTCACGCAGTATTTGCCGAAAACTACTGGCTACTGGCCGGGTCAACCACCGGCTTCTTCTTGCTTGGCCCCTTTTTGGCGATGGGCCTGTACGACCTCAGCCGACGCTTGGAATCCGGCGAGTCCCCCGCCTTACGCCCCACCCTGACCGCATGGATGCCCAACCTCATCAATGTGATGCTATTTACGGTGTTGCTGGTGTTTGTATTTTTGGCCTGGGCACGCCTGTCCATGAGCATCTTTGCGCATTATTTTAGCGGTGCATTGCCAACCTTTGCGGACGTAGTCATCAGCGTATTCACGTTTAAACAGCCTACATTTCTATTCGTCTATTTTTCTGCTGGCGCCGTGTTTGCCGCGTTTATTTTCAGCATCAGCGTCATCGCCATGCCCCTCATGCTAGACCGTAATGCCAGTGCCTGGACCGCCGCCATCACTAGCCTGCGCACCTGTGCACATAATCCGGTGCCCATGTTTCTATGGGCATTCTGTATTGTCGTCCTCGTGGGATTTGGCCTGGCGACCAATTTTCTAGGCTTGATTTTGACCATGCCAGTGGTTGGACATGCCAGTTGGCACGTTTATCGCGACCTCATCGCAATAAAAGACTAATCCAGCCCCCGTAGCGAAACACCATATAAAAAAAGGCCTAAACTTTCATCTAAGCCTTTGATTTTAATTTGTTTTTATTCCTTCTTATACTCCTTGATACTGTTATATGCAGAAGCCTGAACCGAATGTTGCTTTAAACACTAATATTTAAGCCAACCTAAGTAAATTAAAAGTAATTACTACCCCCAAAGTTACCCCAACGTATAAACACCTCTTCAACTACCTAGAGTGAAAATTAGATCCCTGTAATCTAATTTTCACTATGAGCGATCAAAAAACGTTTACACTTTGGCAAGCAAGAATAGCCGTTGTAGAACTCAAAAATGACTTAGTAGCAGACCACACCTTCATCCCCTACTCAGTGAACACAACTGCAATAAAAACCTTTGAGAATATAATTATTAAAATTAACCAAGTCATTTTTGAAAATGATGAAGATGACGAACTATCCGAAGTTAATAGTTATGAAGGCACTGAGCTTATTTGCGAAGCTGAAGAAAAAACCGTTTTAAATAGTAAAGTTGCTGTCAATACCGAATAAAAAGGAAATAATTAATGAGCCTCGATAGTTTAATGAAGGACACAGTTTCAATTTTAAAACTGGATAAAAGCATTGTTGATGGCGTTAAAGCTAGTGTTCAAAAAAATAAGATATTCATCAACAGATCAGACATACTGATTGAGCCGGGTGATTTAATACAACGCAAGAAGTCAAATGGCGGTGAGGAAACTTATAAAGTTATTGATCCTGGGTTCTATGAAAGCCATCATGGCATAAAAGCTCACTATCAAATAGATGTTCAAAAATTAGGTTTACCAGAATCAAAAAGTGCGATACAAAACATTACTTACTGAATCGCCACTAACTTTGTAGACACTGTTCAGCCGATTGATTGAACTGCTTTTCAAAGTCTATCGGAGATAGCAAG